>JAFXZK010000061.1 GCA_017541265.1 Bacteroidaceae bacterium
CTTCATTCTTCATTATTATTTGGTATCTTTGCATTCGCATATATAATAATGTATGGGGTCACTCTATTTGGTACCGACGCCTGTGGGCAATCTTGAGGACATCACGATGCGGGCACTCAAGGTGCTGCGCGAGGCCGACCTCATCCTTGCCGAAGACACACGCACGAGCGGCAACCTCCTGAAGCATTTCGACATCAGGAACGCGATGCTCTCGTACCACAAGTTCAATGAGCACAAGACGGTGGAGGGCATCGTGGAGCGCTTACTGGGCGGACAGACGATAGCCGTCGTGAGCGATGCCGGCACGCCAGGCATCAGCGACCCGGGCTTCCTCGTCGCCCGCGAAGCCATCCGTGCCGGCGTAGAGGTCATCACCTTGCCCGGAGCCACAGCCTTCGTGCCGGCACTGGTGAGCAGCGGCCTGCCTTGCGACCGCTTCTGCTTCGAAGGCTTCCTGCCCCAGAAGAAAGGTCGGCAGACTCGTCTCCAAGCCCTTGCCGACGAGACACGGACCATGATCTTCTACGAGTCGCCGCATCGCATCGTGAAAGCTCTGACGCAGTTTATCGAGGTTTTCGGCGCAGACAGGCAAGTCAGCGTCTGCCGCGAGATAAGCAAGGTGCACGAGGAAAGTGTGAGAGGCACTCTTCAGGAAGTCTTGCAACACTTCACCGAGACAGAGCCTCGGGGGGAGTTCGTGATAGTGGTCGAGGGGAACAACAATTGACGTTATAACGTTATAACGAAATATCGTAATAACGAAAGAAGACAAATAATAAGGAATTCAAAAAACAAGACATGAAGAAAACTCTTATTTTCGTTGCCTGCGCCCTTAGTCTGGGTGCCTGCGACATGACGGGTGAAAAACAAGACGCAGTCCTGCAGGAACGCGACTCCCTGCAGCGCATCATCAACGAGAAGGACATGGAGCTGGATGACATTCTGGGCACCTTCAACGAGGTGCAGGAAGGCATCCGCCGCATCAACGAGGCAGAAGGCCGCGTAACCATTGCCGACGGCAATCCGGAAAGCGCCAGCAGCCGCGAAGTGATTCGCGACAACATGGCATTCATACAGCAAGCCATGCAACAGAACCGCGACATGATCGCCCAACTGCAGGAAAAACTCAAGAACAGCAGCATCAAGGCAACCAAGATGCAGAAGACCATCGAGAACCTGCAAGCCCAGATTGAAACGCAGGCAGCCCGCATCCAAGAACTTGAAGCCAGCCTTGCGGAGAAGGATGCCCTCATTGAGGCACAGGGCGACGCCATTGCCGGACTGAACAACAATGTGGCTGCACTGACCGAAGACAACAAGGCAAAGACAGAGAAGGTGCAGGCACAGGACAAGGAACTGAACAGCGCCTGGTTTGTCTTTGGCACCAAGAACGAGCTGAAGGAACAAAAAATCCTGACGAACGGCGATGTCCTCAAGAGCGGCGACTTCAACAAAGACTACTTCACGAAAATTGACATCCGCTACGACAAGGACCTGAAGTTCTACAGCAAGAGCGCCCAACTGCTCTCCACCCATCCCGCAGGCTCCTATCAGCTGGCAAAGGACAAACAGGGCCTGTATGAGATTCATATCACCGACCCGCAGAAGTTCTGGAGCGTCAGCAAATACCTTGTCGTACTGGTGAAGTAAAAACACAGCACGCCTAACCGGCCAATTAGGTCAACCTAGTTGGCCGATTAGGTTAACCTAATTTGCCAACTAACCACGCCTACTTTAATCGAGCCCCATGCGTACTTCAAGAAGCAAGCATTATAACTCGTCGCGCTCGTCGTTGCCTTTCGAGGACGGGATGACGGGTACCAAATTCCATAACATCGTGGATGACAGCCCCGAAACTGCCGTGCTGGTCGGCCTCATCACACCCAATCAGGACGAGCGCAAGACGACGGAGTACCTCGACGAGCTTGAATTCCTTGCTGAGACAGCAGGAGCCAAGACCATCCGCCGCTTCACACAACGCCTGAACGGGCCGAACAGCGTCACCTACCTTGGCATCGGCAAGCTTCAGGAGATTCGTGCATACATACAGGCCGAAGAGGACGCAGAGCGTGAGGTGTCGATGGTCATCTTCGATGATGAGCTTTCCGCCAAGCAGCTTCGCAACATCGAGAACGAGCTGAAGGTGAAGATTCTTGACCGCACGACGCTCATCCTCGACATCTTCGCCATGAGGGCGCAGACAGCCAACGCCAAGACGCAGGTCGAGCTGGCTCAGTACCGCTACATGCTTCCCCGCCTGCAAAGGCTCTGGACACACCTTGAAAGGCAGGGCGGCGGCTCGGGCAGTGGCGGCGGTAAAGGCTCGGTGGGACTGAGAGGCCCGGGCGAGACACAGCTTGAGATGGACCGCCGCATCATCCTGAACCGCATGAGCCTCCTCAAGCAACGCCTCGCCGAAATCGACAAACAGAAGACAACACAGCGGGGCAACCGAGGCCGCATGATACGAGTCGCTTTGGTGGGCTATACGAATGTCGGCAAAAGCACGCTGATGAACCTCCTCTCCAAGAGCGAGGTGTTTGCCGAGAACAAGCTCTTCGCCACGCTCGACACAACCGTTCGCAAGGTCATTGTCGATAACCTGCCCTTCCTGCTCAGCGACACCGTGGGCTTCATCCGCAAGCTCCCCACGGATCTCGTCGATTCCTTCAAGAGCACACTCGATGAGGTGCGCGAGGCAGACCTCCTGCTCCACATTGTTGACATCAGCCATCCCGACTTCGAGGACCAGATAAAGGTTGTCGATAAGACACTTGCCGACCTCGGTTGCAGCGAGAAGCCGCAGATGATTGTCTTCAACAAGATTGACGCCTACACATGGGAGGAGAAGGATGCTGACGACCTGACGCCCGCAACCGCCCGCAACGTCTCCCTTCAGGAACTCATCCGCACCTGGATGTCCCGCCTCTCTGGTCACTGCCTCTTCATCTCCGCACAGGAAAGGACGAACATAGAAACCCTGAAACAGGTACTATATAATAAGGTAAGGGAACTCCATGTGCAGAAATATCCTTACAACGATTTCCTGTTCGAACACTATGAGGCAACGCCAGAGACTGAAGAATGAACATAACGACACATGAATCCATACTGACATTTATTTCCTCTGCCCCCTGTCGCGTTACATAACGAATACTTGCCTGGAACAAAAGAACTTCAGAGAACATAACCTTTGAAACATGGCATACCAGTTGAACATAAGAGAAAAGGCAGTAGAGAACAAGTTGCGAAAGGACTATTTCTCTGCCTACGATGCTGAGGAAGTCTTGGGCGACATTGACTTTGCTGTGGCTGTGCCTACAGAAAGCCCTCAACTCTTCGAGCCTGAATATCTGCTGTGGGCAGAGGCCAAGAAGTCAAATCACAATGACATCTATGAGTCCTTTGTGCAGTTGATACTGACGATTGGCAAGGCTCGCACTTTCGACAAGCATCTGCCGCCTGCCTTCCTTGGTGCTTTCGATGCGGAGAAGATAGCTTTCATCCAGTACAACGCTGTCCTCGACATCTTCTATCAGAACGACTTCAATTGGAACGTCACTCCCTCAAACCACGAGACAAAGGAGTTTCGCCAAATATATGATACCGTTAAGGGAACTTTGGACAGGGAACTGCTGCTCTTCTATTTCGACAACGACGACAAGGAACTTCGCGGTTTCATCAAGAAGAACTTCATCGTGGGCAAGTCGAAAGTCTCCAAGGTGCGCATTAACAAGAACAACTTCACCGCAATATACCAGAAGTGGCTCAAAGAAGTCAAGCCAACGATAGCCAAAGTAAATTGGGAAACTGCCAAGAAACAAGGCATTATTGACGCAGACTTCTATTTGGCCGACATACTTTCCGAACACAACGTCACACTTCGCGAAAAGCTTTATGTCCTCTTGCGAAAGGACTATTATGAGTTGGACCGCAAGAAGGATGACATCGGTTTCTTCAACTCAAAGAAAGCCGAGTTTACCGACGGGCAGAAGGCACACACACAGTTTTGGAACAGATATGAGCGTCCGCCCAAGAGGGAATACTGGGACTACATAGTGGACAGACGCGACCTCCTTGTGCCCCAGGATGTGCGCGAGCGCAAAGGTTCCTTCTACACGCCGTCTCAATGGGTGGAACTTTCGCAGCAATACATCGCCGCAGAACTTGGCGAAAACTGGCAAGACGAATACTATGTATGGGACTGCTGTGCAGGCACAGGTAACCTGTTGGCAGGCCTCACCAACAAACACCATATATGGGCAAGCACGCTCGACCAGGCTGATGTCGATGTCATGCACGACCGTATCAACAGGATGAACGAAGCTTCTTCTAACGGTACAAGCGGAGCAAACCTCCTGCACGACCACGTTTTCCAATTCGACTTCCTTAATGACCCCCTCGACAAGCTGCCCAAATCGCTTCGAGATGTTGTAGAAGATGAAGAGAAACGTAAGAAGCTTGTCATCTATATTAATCCGCCGTATGCAGAAGCCAGTAACGCCCGGACTGTGACAGGAAGCGGTCAAAACAGAACCGGCCTATGGAAGTCATCCATACAGGAACGTTACAAAACTTTGCTGGGAAGAGCAGGAAACGAGTTGTTTGCTCAATTTTATGCACGAATTGTAAGTGAACTCTCTACATCGGTGCTTGCACTATTTTCAAAGTTGAAAATAGTGCAAGCACCCAACTTCCAAGAGTTCCGCAGGACATTCCGGGCGAAGCCCGGTCGATTTTTCTTGGTTCCTGCCAATACCTTCGATAACGTCAAAGGACAATTCCCTATCGGTTTCCAAATTTGGTACACGGGAACAGAAGAATACTTCCGACAAACCACAGCAGATATTTATGACGCAAAGGGGGATTTCTTAGGGAATAAAAAGCTATATTCCCATGATGGCTCACATTTTATCATAGAATGGTTGAGGCAGTATTATGACAAGGAGAACGAACATCTAGCATATCATCGCTTCTCTGGCACAGACTTCCAACACAGTAAGGATGTTTATATAACTCTTAATCCATACAAAGCAGATATTGAACAAGTAAAAGGCAACTGGATTACAAAAAATAACATTATACCAATGTCCGTTTTCTTTGCCGTTCGCCATTGTATCGAAGCTACATGGATAAATGACCGTGACCAGTTCCTTTTCCCGAATGATGGTTGGAAGGAAGACAAGAAATTCCAAGGCGACTGCCTGACCTTTACCCTCTTTCACGGACAGAATCGTATCAGCTGCAAGCATGGAAAGAACCACTTCATCCCCTTTACTGAACAGGAAGTCGATGCTCGCGACAACTTCAGCAGCCACTTCATGTCCGACCTCTTGCAAGGAAAGAAAGTAAAGGAGAAAGCATACATACAAGGTGACTTGTTTGCAGATACTGCAAGTGAGCAAGCTCCCTTGCTATTGTCACCAGAAGCGCAAGCAGTCATGGATGCAGGACGGGAACTCTGGAGATATTATCACAGCCAAGAGGATGCCGTTCCCGATGCCTCGTACTATGACATCCGTCTGCACTTCCAAGGCACTAAGACCACATCAAGCGGCAAAGAACAAATGAGGAATGAAAGCAAAGACCCCATGTATAATGAACTCATAGACTCTCTTCGCCAGAGACAAAAGAAGTTAGCGGCAAAGATAGCGGTAAAGGTCTATGAATATGGTTTCCTCAAGAAATAAAGCCCCACGCAACCGAATAAAAGCAACAGATAAAACGATTATAGTTATGGCTAAAGAACATGTAGGCAGGACTAAAGCAACAGCTACAAAAACGCTGTATGCCGTAATGAAAGAGATAAGCAGACGTGGCGGCAGTATGCCTGCCAAAGAACTTTATCCCTTTGTGGAAGCAAATGTCAAACTGACGGATTGGGAAAAGGAACCAGCCGGCATAAACAAATACATCCGATGGACAAACAGTTTTCAATTCTACTCCATCAACTATGCTAAGGCAGGCCTCATCGTCAAACAGAAAGGCATGTGGTATTTGACGCCCGAGGGAGAGAGCGCACTAAGTCTGACACCAGAGGAGGTGATGGAAAAAGGTGAGGTGGCTTACCGCGAATGGCGAAAACTTAACCCCAGAGAGGATAAGCACGACGATGAACCAACGGACGATAATGCAGAGAGAGACAGAGCCGAAGAACTGAACATGTTGGAGTCGGACGCTCGTGAAGGTATCCGTTAGTTCATCGTCTCAAAGAATCCCTATGAGTATCAGAAACTGGTAGCTGCACTTCTTCGAGCGATGGGTTATTACACACCATTTATTGCTCCCAAAGGCAAAGATGGAGGGGTTGACATTATAGCCTACTTAGATCCACTTGGAGCTCAGACACCTCGTATCAAGGTGCAGGTGAAGCATAAGCCAGAAACTGCCATTGGCGCCTCAGACATCCGAGCTTTGCTGGGTGTACTGCGTGCAGGAGACATAGCACTATTCGTGACAAGTGGCACCTTCTCGCCCGATGCAAAGAACACAGGCACTAGCTCACGAGAGTTTATTCGTCTTATTGACGGAGACGAATTCATAGATATGTGGCAGGAGTATTACGACAAGATGAGTGATGATGACAAGAACATGTTGCCATTGAAGCGTATCTCATTCTTAGGAAATAATGAATAGCATGTCAGAGACCATCATCCCCAAGACGAAGAAGGAGTGCTTTGCTCTGCTCGACGAGATGCTGAGCGATGAGGACAAGCGGGCGATTGTGGGAATGAAGGATGTCTTTCAGCTACACTTCACGCTTGGTCTGTGGATTCGTAACCATTGGCTCTATCCGCAAAGCGAAGAGGAGAGAGAAGCCCTGCTGAAAGACTTTGGCAAAGACGCGATGTTCTGTCACCCCGATGACGATTCCATGGTCATCCTGGAAACCTATCGGAAGTATCTGAAGAGAAAGAAAAGAGTTCCTAGTCCCTAATGATAATTGCTTCAGCCAGCCTGACTCCAAGGTCAAAGACGAGACATTGCACTCTTCGCTTCGATGTTTTATGAACACGGATGCGAAGAGTGTTCGTTTTTACTATCTTCTACGAACTCCTTTAAAGGCTTCGATTACACATATTTTGGTGCAAAGTTTGGTGTTGTGAAGAAAAAAGGTTATCTTTGCAGGCACAAACACTCATTTAGGCACGACATGAGCACTCAGGCGATGGACAAGGATCAGGGGAAACGACGTCCGGTCGATACCATGCGGCACCACCGTGAAAACGGATGGGACTACCGGGGACGTGCCATCTATCACTTCACCCTTCCTGTGGAGGCACGCTATCCGCTGTTCGGGGTTCTGGAGGGCGAGAGCGCAGAAAAGGCTTTCGTAAAGCTGAATCCATTTGGCCGACAGGTGTGCCGGATGCTGAGCGGGCTGGCACAGTTCTACGAACAGAAGGGGTATGCGCTGAAGGTGTTGACACAGATGGTGATGCCCGACCATGTGCATTTGGTGATTCAGGTGCTCGAGCCTCTGCCGCAAAGCATAGGGGCGGTGGTCAGAGGGTTCAAGAGCGCATGCACGAAGATTTACAAGGAAGAGTATTTTTGTAGCGGCGAGAACGCCGCTAAAGTGCACGGGGAGGAAGCTTCCCAGGGAGGCGAGAACGCCGCTAAAGTGCACGGGGAAGGGGCTTCCCCTGAAGGCGAGAACGCCGCTAAAGTGCACGGAGAAGGGGAGAATGCCCCTGTGCATTTTGCCCGCATTTTTGCGGGCAGGGGCAGCATCTGGCAGCAGGACCCGGCCTATTACCATGAGCGCATCCTTCACGCCCCCGGCCAGTTGCGCCGGATGATTGACTACGTGAAGGACAACCCCCGCCGCCTTTGGCTCAAGACGAGGAACCCCGACCTCTTCCGCCTGCACAGACACACGGAAGTCCACGGCTTGTCGTTTACATCGATGGGCAACCACTTCCTCCTCGACTGGCCAGACCGACAGGCGGTGGAAGTGTCGCGAAGCGCCGTTGCAAATCAGGTGGAAGAACGGCTGCGGACGGTGCTGGCGGCGGCTCACAACGGGGCGGTCACTTATACGGCAGCCATCAGCAAGGGCGAGCAACGCATAGCCCGAACCTTACGCGAACAAGGCTACCCGCTGGTTGTCCTTCTCAACGACGGCTTCCCCAAGGAAGGCTCGCCCCACGAACGTTACTACAAGCCCGGTGGCGTCTATTTCGAGGCGTGTTCAAAGGGGCAGCTGTTGCTCTTGGAACCCACCGAGCAAGTTTTCCAAGATGCCGGCATCCAATTGGCCGTCCAGGAGACTTTGCGCCGCAAGGCTGAAGCGCGGCATTCCTACTATACGCCTATCCCGCTGGCAGCCCAGCGTTATCGCTTCGTGGCGCTCAACGAAATAGCTCAGCGGCTATCCCTAACATAAAATAAACTATTAACATATAAACTGAATACAATGGCTGAATTTAAGTATGCCCCAATGTTCCAGATGGGCGAGGACAAGACAGAGTATCGCCTCCTGACGAAGGAGGGAGTAAGCGTAAGCGAATTTGAGGGTCACAAGATCCTGAAGGTCAGCAAGGAGGCGCTGACCCTGCTGGCACAGCAGTGTTTCCACGACGTGGAGTTCATGCTGCGCCGCGAACACAACCTGCAGGTTGCCAAGGTGCTGACCGACCCCGAGGCAAGCGAGAACGACAAGTATGTCGCCCTCCAGTTCCTGCGCAATGCCGACGTGGCAGCCAAGGGCGTGCTGCCCTTCTGCCAGGACACAGGCACCGCCATCATTCATGGCGAGAAGGGCCAGCAGGTGTGGACTGGCTTCGAGGATGAAGAAGCTCTGAGCCTGGGCGTGTTCAACACCTTCACGCAGGACAACCTCCGCTACTCGCAGAACGCCCCGCTGAACATGTACGACGAGGTGAACACGAAGTGCAACCTGCCTGCCCAGATTGATATCGAGGCCGTGGAGGGTGCTGAGTACCGCTTCGTATGCGTGGCCAAGGGCGGCGGCTCTGCCAATAAGACTTACTTCTACCCCATGACCAAGGCGCTCATCCAGAACGAGAAGACCCTGCTGCCCTGGCTGGTGGAGGAGATGAAGCACCTGGGCACAGCGGCCTGTCCTCCCTACCACATCTGCTTCGTCATTGGTGGTACCAGCGCCGAGAAGAACCTGCTGACCGTCAAGCTGGGCAGCATCAAGTACTACGACAACCTGCCCACGACGGGCGACGAGACAGGCCGCGCCTTCCGCGACATCGACCTTGAGGAGAAGCTCTTGAAGGAGGCACAGAAGATAGGCCTCGGCGCTCAGTTCGGCGGCAAGTACCTGGCTCACGACATCCGCGTGATTCGTCTGCCGCGTCACGGTGCGTCGCTGCCCGTCGGCATGGGCGTTAGCTGCTCTGCAGACCGCAACATCAAGGCGAAAATCAACGAGGACGGCATCTGGATTGAGAAGATGGACAACAACCCGTCGGAGCTGATTCCCGAGGAGCTGCGCAATCCGGGCGAAGGTCCCAAGGGCATAGAGATTGACCTCGACAAAGGCATTGATGCCGTTCGTGCTGAACTGACCAAGTATCCTGTCAGCACCCGTGTGAACCTGAAAGGCACCATCATTGTGGCTCGCGACATTGCCCACGCTAAGCTGAAGGCACGCCTCGATGCTGGCGAGGGTATGCCCCAGTACTTTAAGGACTATCCTGTGCTCTATGCCGGTCCTGCCAAGACACCCGAGGGCTACCCCTGCGGCTCGATGGGTCCCACGACAGCCAACCGCATGGATCCATACGTTGATGAGTTCCAGGCCAATGGCGCATCGCTGGTGATGATAGCCAAGGGCAACCGCACACAGCAGGTGACCGATGCCTGCAAGAAGCATGGCGGCTTCTACCTGGGTACTATCGGCGGCGTGGCTGCCGTACTGAGCCAGAGCAGCATCAAGAGCATCGAGTGCGTGGAATATCCTGAACTCGGCATGGAAGCCATCTGGAAGATTGACGTAGAGGACTTCCCGGCTTTCATCCTTGTGGACGACAAGGGCAACGACTTCTTCAAGCAGCTCAAGCCTTGGTGCCCCGCCTGCAAATAAAAGTTATACACATCAAAAAAGCCTCCCGCTAAGGAGGCTTTTTTAATGAATGTTCTACAACTTATTTGCTTTACCGGCGACCGCCACCGCGACTGCCACCCATTCCACCGCCGCGACTCATTCCGCCGCTGTGGCTGCCACCCATTCCGCCGCCACGACTCATTCCGCCGCTGTGGCTGACGCCCATTCCTCCGCCACGACTGCCGCCAAAGCCGGAAGAACCGATACGGCTGCCGCCGCCAAAGCTTGCTCCCCCTCGGCTGCCGCCACCCATTTGGCTTCCGCCCATGTAGCTGCCTCTGCTTCCAGCACTCATTCTTGAACTGCTCCCGTCGAAAGAGTTGCCACGAGCCACGCCACCACGAACACCGCCGGGCTGTCCGGAAGTCATGCCACCACGATAGCCTCCGACACTTACACCGCCGCCACGATAACTTCCATTCTGACCGACACTGGAACGGTGTCCGCCAAATTCAATACGATAGCCGTTACCACCGCCGCGCATTCCACCAGAGACTCCACCACGCATTCCGCCAGAAACTCCACCGCCGCGTATTCCACCAGGAACTCCACCACGCATTCCAGCACCGCGATTACCGACACCCATGCGGGAGCCACCTGCGTGACCTACCATAGGACGATGCATGTCGCGACCCCTTAGGCCACCGTTCCATACCGGGCGACGATTGGCATAGAAACCCGCGTGATGGTAGTAATGGCTGTGACCGCCACGATAGGAAACCCATACGCTTGGACGGCCATAGTAGAAATAGTTGCGATTGTAATAACTGTAAACGGGAAAATACCAACCGCTTGCGCGCCACAGAATAGGACGGAGGAAATAGTCCGTTGCGAAGAGCAAGCTGAATTGCCAGTCGTGCAAGATGCAGCGGAAATCGTTCAAGCGATGGTTGTAGTAGGCTCCGCTGATGTCGGCAGGAGAATCGATACTGAGGAAATAGTCGAGGTTAATCTCGTAGGCATCGTTATACTGCTGGTCGTTGAGATTAAGCTCGTATGCCATCTTGTCCGTCAGGTAGAGAGCCTCTGCCTGTGCGCGACTGAAACTCATTGCGTTGGCACCCACCCAGGCTACCATCATAAACATTGCGGAGAAAAGAATCTTTTTCATAGTTCTGTCGTTTTAATTGTTTGATGGTGCAAAGGTAGCCATTAAAACGACAGGAGGAACAAGGGTTTTCCCTAAACAGGAGGGGAAATGTCCTAAAAGCCCCCGGGGGCTTCTAATCCATCCTGTCCCGATAGTCCTCGTAGCTGTAGCGGCGGAGCGTCTCGCGCGTGCCGTCTTCGTGCTCCAGAACAATGGAGGGATGCATGATGCCGTTGAACATCGTGGTCTTGACGGTTGTGTAATGTATCATGTCCTCGAAGACAATCTCCTGGCCTATCTGCAACGGTTTGGGGAAACGCCAACTGCCCATATAGTCGCCGCTCAGGCAGCTGTTTCCACCCAAACGATAAATGTTCTTCTCCTTGGCGTCGGGCATCGAAGCAGCTTCAAACGGAAGGCTCTCCGCACCGCGCACGTCAGGCTGATAGGGCATCTCGAGGCAATCGGGCATGTGGCAGGTAAAGGACACATTCAGGATGGCGGTCTGTATGCCGTGGTTCTCCACAATATCGACCACTTCGCACACCAGCGGCCCCGTCTGCCAGGCAAAGGCGCTGCCGGGTTCCAAAATGATGTGCAAATGAGGATAGCGCTGGCGCAAACCCTTTAATATATATATAAGGTGTTCTACGTCGTAGTCCTTGCGCGTCATCAAATGACCTCCGCCGAGGTTAAGCCACTTCAGTTGGGGAAACCATTTGGCGAACTTGGCTTCGAGATGCTCCAGCGTATGCTCCAGCGCAGAGGCTGGACTCTCGCAATGGCAATGGCAGTGGAAACCCTCGATGCCCACCGGGAGCTGTTCGGGCAATTGCTCTGCAAGTACTCCGAAGCGGCTGCCGGGCGCACAGGGGTTGTAGAGTTCCGTCTCTATCTCACTATACTCGGGATTGACACGCAGGCCAAAGGAAACGGGATGCTCGTCGAAAGCCTGGATGATGGACTGCATCCGCTCATACTGCGAAAGAGAATTGAAGGTGACGTAACCGCTGCAATGCAGTATCTCGCTAAACTCATCTTCCTCGTAAGCTGGACTGTAGGTGTGGGCAAGGGAGCCGAACTCCTCCAGGGAAAGACGCGCTTCGCAAAGACTGCTGGCTGTGGTGTGGCGGATGTATTCGCGGAAGATGGGAAAGGTTCGCCACAGAGCAAACGCCTTGAAAGCAAGGATTATTTCCACACCAGCCTCGTCGGCCACATGCTTGATGAGTTGCAGGTTGCGGCGCAGCAACGATTCCTGAAACAGATAGTAGGCTCGCATCAGTACACCAGCTTTACATTATCCACCCAAAGTGTGTTGCCTATCGTGCCGACGTATGCGCCGCCAGAACTGCTGTCGAACTTCAGGATGATATGCGTGGGAGCCTCTTCCGGCCCTGCCCAGCCTTCTTCCTGAATGGGGACGCACTTCCCTTTACTGTTGAGAGCATGGAAGCCTGTCTCCCCGGACATCAGGCCCATACCTCCCTGATAGAAGCTCTCGCGGCTGATGTCGCCATAATGGATGGTGAAAGTCTGGCCCTCCTTCCAATCGGGGGTGTTCTCGCTAAAGTAGTGGTACATCGTGCCTACTCGCAAAGCATGAATGTTGCCGTCAGCATCCTCCCAACGCTTCTGCAGCAGGCAAATAACCTGCCCCCTATCCTTTCCTGCCACTGTCTGACGGCGGCTGAACCCTGTCTCGCGAATACGGTCACCTCCCGGCGAAAAGTACTTGTAGTCGAACTTCAAAGCCTTAGGCTTCCTGTTGAATGGAACGCCGGAATTCATCTTGCTCATGGGGTCACTCGTTCCTGTTATCGGCTCCGTAAGCGAACCTAAGAAAATGCTGCCCGAAGCAAGCACACTGATATTGACAATGCCGACAGCCTTACAACTGACAATGTGCGTGCAGAGCTTTGCACACTGGCCGTCGCGATGCGTATCGGGATAGACGCTGATATTGGTCTTGACCACTCCGTACACTTTGGCATAGACGTTGCTACTGCCCCAAGGCGAACCGCCCTGATTGGTGTAGGCACGGGCACCGTCGTAAGTTCCTTTTGGACCTATCTCGTAGAGCGTTTGCGTTTTGCCGCCTACAATCACACTCTCCTTGATGGTGCGTGTAATCCATGAATCGAAGTTTCCGAATTTAATCAACTCCTCTTCCGCCCACACACTGAAAGAGAACAGAGTGCTAAACACTCCAAGAAGGATTGCTTTCAATTCACAACTCATAAGCCTTAATCCGTAATAATTCCCTAATACCAATTCTCTAATCCCGATAACACCTTTTCGGTGTGCAAAGGTACGAAGAAATTCATAATTCGGAGTCAGAATTAAGAATTATTTGTACTTTTTAAGCAATACATACCCTCGTGCCTGATTTTTCTCCAAACGGCAGGGCAAAGTCCCTCCCCGTTGTAATCGGGTTCAAAGGCGATGCGGCGGCGTATCTCCGTGCTGCTGATGTCGAGCAGAGGCGTGTCGGCAACGGTAACACCTTCTGGCACATCCTTTAGGGCATAACCCGGTCGCGGATAGATGATGATGCGGTAGGCGGAAAGGATGTCCTTGCTGCGATACCAGTCAGGGAAGCGTTCCCAATTGTCCGCACCGATGACAAGCACGAACTCACGGTCTGGATGTTCCTTGCTCAAAGCCGAAAGCGTGTTATACATATAGGAAGGGCGCGGCAGGGAGAACTCACGGTCGCAGACCTCCACGCCGGGCACATCCCTAACTGCCAGCCGAGCCAGATGGAGCCTCATATTGTCGTCGAGCAACTCTGTGTTCACCTTAAAGGGGTTCTGCGGCGAGACCAACAGCCACATCTCGTCCACAAGGCCGCTGCCCAGAAGTGCTTTCGCGAGAGCGACGTGCCCCTCATGAATGGGGTTGAAGCTACCCCCGTAGATGCCTGTCCTTTTCATTATCGGAGTAATCAGAGTGTTCAGATTATTCGGAGTATTCAGACATCAAGGAAATCCTTCAGCACTGCCACCGCTTCCTGCTTGGCCATCTCGAGGTCGTCGTTGACGAGGACACGGTCGAACTGCGGAGCGAACGACATCTCATATTCCGCCTTTGCCAGACGTTGCTCAATCTGCGCCATATCGTCAGTCTTTCTATTCATCAGACGCTCTCGAAGAGCCTCCACCGATGGCGGCTGGATGAAGATGCTCAATGCCTCAGCGCCATAGTAGCGCTTGATGTTGATGCCGCCTTTGACATCCACATCGAACACCACGTTCATGCCTGCTGCCAGCTTCTCTTCCACCTGACTCTTGAGCGTGCCGTAAAAGCGACCTTCATAGACTTCCTCATATTCGAGGAAATCATTGTTCTCAATATGGCGGCGGAACTCCTCCTCGGACAGGAAATAGTAGTCCACGCCATCTCGTTCCTCTCCCCTCGGTGGTCTGCTGGTCGCGCTCACGCTAAACGCCAGCCTGAACTCCGGGTGCTCCTCCATCAGGTAGTGTACGATAGTGCTCTTCCCACTCCCGCTGGGAGCTGAAACAATTAACAATTTTCCCATACTACATCACATTCAGCACCTGTTCCTTAATCTGCTCCAGTTCGTCCTTCATCTTGACCACGATGTTCTGCATCTCCGCCAAGTTACTCTTGCTGCCCGTCGTGTTGATTTCGCGTCCCATCTCCTGGGCGATGAAGCCGAGCTTCTTCCCCTGACCGTGCCCCTCCTCCATCGTCTTGCGGAAGTACTGGAGGTGGTTGGCGAGGCGCTGCTTCTCCTCGTTGATGTCGAGCTTCTCGATGTAGTAAATCATCTCCTGCTCAAGGCGGTTCTTGTCATACTCGACATCGGGGATGGAAGCCAAGCCGTCCATGATGCGCTGCCGAATCTTCTCCACACGCAACTTCTCGTAAGGCTCGATGCTGGTGAGCAGGGCAGCGATGTTGTCAAGCTTCTCCTCGAACTTCCGCTGCAACGCTTCGCCCTCCTGACTGCGGAAAGCCACAAGCTGGTCGATGGCCTGCTGCACGACCTCGCGGGCGACCTGCCACTCCTCTTCCGAGAGTTCCTGCAAGGCATCGTTGCGCGAAAGCACGTCCGGCATCCGAATCAGCGTATGCCAATAGTCGTCCGGCTCCGGGATGTTATACTTCACCGAAATGTCCAGCATCTGCCGGTAATAGGCTGCCACCAGTTCATCGTTAATAGGGCAGGCATCCGCCTGCTCCTGCTGCTCAATCCAAAGGTTGAACTCCACCTTGCCGCGCTCCAGCGCCTGCGTCACCATCGCCCGCACCTCCATCTCCTTCTCTCGGTAGATGGGAGCCACGCGCGTCGAAAGGTCGAGCGCTTTGCTGTTGAGTGACTTCACCTCTGCGATAATCTTCTTTCCCTGGAACACAGCCGAGGCCTTGCCGTATCCCGTCATTGATAATATCATGTTCGTTGCTGTTTATTCAATTTTGTTATATCATCATGTTCCGCTTTCTTTCAGTACTGCATCGAGCCTGGCCTGCAATTCCTCCCGCTTCGGCAGATACAGCTGGTATTGGGCCGCAAAAATTTGATTGCTGATTCCGTTCATGGCATATTCCATCGTCAACTGGTCCTTGCTTGCGCCAAGCACTATCCCTATCGGTTCGTTGTCGCCCTCCACATTCTCCTCTGCCTTGTAATAGTTCAGGTAGAGATTCATCTGACCGATATCCTCGTGCTGTATCTCTCCGCGCTTCAAGTCTATCAAGACAAAACATTTCAAAATGCGATGGTAGAACACAAGATCCACAACGAATCACATCCTCGGCAGTTGAAAGCTGCTGACCTTGCAGGGCAAGCTCCATGACACCTTTCTTGTCCCTGCTCAACGCGAGCCGATGGAACAACATGCTCTTCATCTGACGTTTCAGTTCCCTCACGCTCCACCGTTCCTTCTCACACTGCTTGATGTAGAAGCTCATCTCCATGAGGTCGTCACACTTTAACACCTCATAGTAATGGCTCCAAGTCAAAAGGTGGGACAGCGTCCCACTTTTTGGAAAAGTCACATACAGCTTTCTTATGTATAAGAGATTGCTCTTTCCGAAACCCTTTCCGTACAGGCGAGTCAGATCTTTCGACAAACGATTAATGAGGTCGGAGCCATAGACGGCACGCTCATGTCCCTGCTGCTCATACTCAACGATATACCGCCCGATAGCCCAATAGGTGTCTATCATGGCTGTATTGACAGCGTGCGCCAGCCGCTTCCTGCCTTCAGCAAGCAAAGAGCCTATTCCATCAATGAGATGCTGATAGTCTCCAGGATGATCATGTTTGATAATATCCATAATAGTATTGTTGCTGTTCTCTATCTCGTTTGCCATATCATCATGTTTCGTTTGCAAAGTTTTGTGCCCATACTGGCTGCAAGCTTGCTGTTAGTAGCAGGATTCCTAAAAGACTTTTTGCTTTCATTATCCTTATTGTTATTGGCTAATGTTCTGCAAAAGTAGTGATTTCTCTAATAATCGCAAAGAAAACTTGGAATTATTTCCCATAAATGTAATTGCATTTAAGCCTTAAAGCCACGTTATAACCTGCGAAACTTGAATCGAAGCCTCGCACTTGACGATTATACGCCTGTGACTCTGCCTGCACATGGGAATGCTCCTGATTTCCAGACGGTAAGAATGGACAAACAAAAGTCCCCGTACTTATCGCTATAAGAACGTGGACTTATGGAGATAAGTACAGGGACTTATGAAGATAAGTACGGGGACTTTTGGCAAGGCACGCTTACTGCTTGAAACTCGGCAGCTCGTCGCGCGTTATGACGCAATCCATATTGAGGGCATCGTTCCAGTATTCGATGTTGGCATTGCTGTGGTCGGTGCTGTTGAAGGCTTCGCTGCCGGGCTGCGAGGTGCGGTCGTAGTATGAGATATTTTTGCTTATTTGGCAACAAAGATACGATTAAGTGAGCAAAAGACAAAGAAAATGAGCAGATTTTTTAGTACCTTTGCAGCATGAAAGGAACAAATATACTAATGATGTTGCTGCTTTTTCTGTCTTTCTTTGCATGTTGGAGCGAAGAGAGACTGACCCCCGAGGAGCAGCGATTGCAGAAGATTGCCCTGCTGGACAGTACCCTCCAGGACTATGTGCGGCTCGACTCCATTGAGGGCTACGAACTGCTCGAAGGGCTCTCTGCGGAGGCGTGGATGCTCGTGGACGACTCCACGGGGTTCATCATCAGCCAGAAGAATGCCTGCGACAAACGCTTCATGGCCTCCATCACAAAGATGATGACCTGCCTGCTTGCGCTCGAGAACGGCAACATGGACGACACAATCTTCATCACGAAGGATGTCTTTCTGACCAAAGACTCGTGGGTGAAGCCGGGCGACGGCTACCGGCTGGGCGACCTCATCCAAGAGATGATGCTGGTGAGCGACAACAACGCGGCATACGCCATCGCCAAGCACATCGGGGGCGACACGCTGACGTTCTATGACATGATGAACAGTAAGGCGCAGTATCTGGGCATGGACAGCACGCACTTCGCCAATCCCAACGGTATGCCCTGCGACAGCAACTACAGCTCCGCGAGCGACCTCGTCCGCCTGTCGCGCTACTGTATGTGGGACAGTACCTTTGCCGCCATTGTCGGCACCGTGGAGGCAGACTTGCCACTCATCGACGGACAACATCTGGAATGTTACAACACCAACCAGCTGCTCACCTCCTACGAGGGCTGCATCGGCATCAAGACAGGCTTCACGCGCCAGGCGGGCAACTGCCTTGCCTCTGCCGCCACCCGCGACGGCTTGACGCTCTACCTTGTTCTGCTGGGCAGCCGCAGCCGCTCGTCGCGCTTCAAGGAGTCGGCCATTCTCCTCGACTACGGCTTCAACGCGATGAAAGCGTTTCGGGAATTAGGCGGGCAACATCTTGAATGATGTCGGAATGGTCGAAGGCTAACGGAGGCAAGGCGGAAAGTGGGAACCACGCGGCTTTGGCTGCATCGTCCTGGCCTTTGACGGCTACGGGCGCATCTACAATAGCGAGATAGGCGACGGTGATAGTGCGTCCGCGTGGGTCGCGGTCGAGCTTGGAGTAAGCTCCAATCTGACGAACCTCATTCACCTTCAAACTTGTCTCCTCTTCAAGTTCACGGACGGCGCACTGCTCCGTTGTCTCGTCCATGTTCATAAAGCCACCTGGGAAAGCCCAGCAGCCCTTGAAAGGCTCATTGCCCCTTTGGACGAGCAGCACCTGCGGCTCCTCTCCTTTTGCAATGACAACCGTGTCGGCCGTCACCGACGGCCTCGGATATTTATAAGTGTATGGCATTTGTCGTTTATTGCTTATGTCACTATTCAATTAAAGGCAGCTCTTCCAGATACTTGTCGAAGTCGCTTTGGAACAAGCGGTCTTGAATGATGCGATATTTCTCAAACTCTGTCTCTGCATGTTCCTTTGCCTCTTCTGCTGTCACTTGGCCTGGGGTCTGTAAAACCTCATTGCCGCCTGCTGCCAGAATTTTGTCGATTTGCTTTGCCCAGTCCTCCATTGTCATAGGGATGTGTCGTTTAGCCATGCGCTCTGCCAATTCGAGCACACCATTCACGAGCTGCCCCATGTCTGCCAGTTCAACCTCTTTCAGATAATTCTTGGCTATTGAGACGTCCGTCTTGACAATCTTGCCGTCAGGTGCACTCTCCCAAGTGGTCAGCCCCATGTGTTCCTGCTCTGCATCAGCGCGTTCCATAATCAATTCTGCTGCTGTATGACGATGAACGGCATAATGCATCTTGTTCTGCATCATCTTGAAAAACAACTTTGTTGTAGGTGCATCGCGGTTGTAGTCAATGGCAGTGGCATAGATGTCCGTCAGCTTCTGATAGAAACGACGCTCGGAGAGACGTATCTCCCTGATTTCTGCTAACAGGTGCTCGAAATAGTCTTCATCAAGGAATGAACCATTCTCCATGCGTTTCCTGTCAAGCACATAGCCCCGGATAGCATACTCCCGCAACACGCTTGTAGCCCATTGCCGGAACTGCGTGGCACGAATAGAGTTCACGCGATAGCCGACGCTAATGATGGCATCCAAACTATAGAATTGAGTTTGATATGTTTTCCCATCTGAAGCAGTTGCCGAGATTTTCTCGGTAACTGAATCCTTTACCAATTCTCCACTTGCAAAGATATTCTTCAAGTGCAGCCCCACATTGTCTGTCGAGCAATCGAATAGCATACCCATTGCCTTTTGGGTACACCATACGGTTTTATCCTTGTAATACACTTCAACACCTTGTCCTTTTTCTTCAATCTGAAAAATCAAGAACTCGGCTGTGCTGTTTCTTATTTCCCTTCGTTTAGTCATGTCGGTTTCCTGTATTTGACTGTAAAGGTATGACTTCCTTCTCAAAAAACAATGCGATAGCTCCTCCTTAACTATATATTTTAACATATTTAAGGAGGAACTATACGCGATAGCTTCTCCTTAACTATATATTTTATACCACTTAAGGAGGAAGTATCCAACAGTTTTGCCATGTCAACAACTGCGACGAAGAACAGAATTTATCCTATTTTGTGAGAAGCAATAGACACAAATATCTTATGACCGATTTGGGTTTAGGTTAATTTTCAACCTTCGATTTTCAATTCTCAATTATTTGTTGTACCTTTGCACCGCGAAATAAAAGATTACAATGGCTTGCATTCTGCATATTGAGACGAGTACGAAGGCTTGTTCCGTGGCTTTGAGCGAGAACGGGAGCCTCATCTTTCACAAGGAGGACCTGGAGGGACCGAACCATGCTGTCGTCTGCGGTGTGTTCGTGGACGAGGCTCTGTCGTTTGCCAACTCCCATGCCATCCCTGTCGATGCTGTGGCAGTAAGCGAAGGGCCAGGCAGCTATACGGGACTCCGCATCGGGGTCTCTCTGGCAAAGGGCGTCTGCTATGGGCGCGACCTGCCGCTGCTGAGTGTGCCAACGCTCAAACTGCTGTGCGTGCCGGTGCTGCTCGGCAAAGAGGAGCTGCCCGATGATGCCTTGCTCGTGCCGATGATTGACGCCCGGAGGATGGAGGTGTACAGTGCCGTCTATGACCGTGCCCTTCGCGAGGTGCGGCCCATCGGCGCGGACATCGTGGATGCAGACACCTATCTCCCTTACCTCGAGGAGTATCCCGTCTTCTTCTTCGGCGACGGTGCCATGAAGTGCCAAAGCGTCATCCAGCACAAAAACGCCCATTTCATCGAGGGAATCGTGCCTCTGGCAAAGTGGATGTTCCCCCTGGCGGAACGCTCGCTCCACCTCGGCGAACGGCAGGATGTGGCGTACTTCGAGCCGTTCTATTTCAAGGAATACAAAGCAACAGCCTCCAGCTCCCCCTTTGGGGGAGTGCTTAAATAGCCCAATCGTAAATAAATTGTAAATCGTAAATCGTCAAATAGTAAATTAAAACAAGGTGCAATACAACACACAAAGAGAACAACTGGTCATGCCCGAATACGGTCGCGGCGTGCAGATGATGGTTGATATGGCCGTGCAGATTGAGGACCGTGAGGAACGGCAGCGGTGCGCCAACACTATCGTCAAGATTATGTCCGGGCTGCTGCCCTCGACCACCAGCAAGGAAGACGAACAGCACCGCCTCTGGAACCACTTGGCCCGCATCGCCCACTACAAGCTCGACATCGACTACCCCGTCAACATCGTGCCGCAGGAAGAGGTGCAGGCGCATCCGGCTCCGCTCCCCTATCCAATGAAGGACATCAAGCGCCGCCACTACGGCTACCTCGTGGAAGAAGCCCTCAACTATGCCAAGACGGTCGAGGACGAGGAACAGCGCAAGTTCATCACGGAAAGCATTGCCAACCAGATGAAGCAGGACCTTTTCATCTGGAACCGCGACTCGATGGACAATGCCCTCGTGGCTCAGGACATTGAGCGCTACACCGGCGGCAAGCTTCACTTAGATGACAGCTTCACCTTCGACTCCGTAGGAGAATCGGCCCTGCAGCACCCCGAAGGCGGAAAGAAACGTAAGAGGAAGAAGTAAATGGCATCATTCATCATAGAGGGCGGGCACAGGCTGAAGGGCGACATTACACCGCAGGGCGCAAAGAACGAGGCGCTGCAGGTGCTGTGCGCCGTGCTGCTCACCGACGAGCCTGTGCGCATCCACAACATCCCCGACATTGTGGATGTGGGCAACCAGATACAGATGCTGCGCGACATGGGTGTGGAGGTGACGCAGCACGATGCCCACGACTACACGTTCTGCGCCCGTCGGCTCGACGACCTATACCTCTCCAGCGAGGCATACATAGAGACTTGCCGCAAGTTGCGCGGCAGCGTGATGATGCTCGGCCCCCTGCTGGCACGCCGGGGCAAGGCAATCGTCGCCAAGCCCGGCGGCGACCAGATAGGCCGCCGCAGGCTCGACACGCACTTCCACGGCATACAGCAGCTGGGCGGACGTTTCACCTACGACGAGGCAAAGCACCTCTACGACGTGGAGGCAACGCGGCTCAAGGGCGCCTACATGCTCCTGGACGAAGCCTCCGTGACCGGCACCGCCAACATCATCATGGCGGCTGTCCTGGCCGAAGGTACGACCACCATCTACAACGCGGCCTGCGAACCCTACATCCAGCAGCTCTGCCGTATGCTCTGCGCGATGGGTGCAAGAATAAGCGGCATCGGCAGCAACCTCCTCACCATCGAGGGCGTCTCTGCCCTTCACGGCACGGAGCACACCATCCTGCCCGACATGATCGAGGTGGGTTCCTTCATCGGCATGGCGGCAATGGTGGGCGACGGCGTCCGCATCCGCAAGGTTGCGCCGGAGCATCTGGGCATCATCCCGGCGACCTTCCAACGCTTGGGCATCCGCATCGAGACGAACGGCGAAGACCTCTTTGTCCCCCGACAGGAGCATTACGAGATAGAAAGCTTCATCGACGGCTCATTCATGACCATCAGCGACGCACCGTGGCCGGGCCTGACACCCGACCTGCTGAGCGTCCTGCTGGTTGTCAGCACGCAGGCAAAAGGTTCGGTGCTCATCCATCAGAAGATGTTCGAGAGCCGACTCTTCTTCGTGGATAAACTCATCGACATGGGCGCACAGATCATCCTCTGCGACCCGCACCGCGCCGTCGTGGTGGGTCACGACCACCAGCGACAGCTACATGCCGGGCGCATGACGAGTCCCGACATCCGCGCCGGTATCGCCCTGCTCATCGCAGCCATGAGTGCCGGGGGCACGAGCCGCATCGACAACATCGGGCAGATAGACCGTGGCTACGAGAACATCGAAGGCCGCCTCTGCGCCCTGGGAGCAAAGATAAAGAGAGTAGAATGATAACCGAACAGGACGTCTATAAGATAGGCCAGATAGGCCGGACGCATGGGGTG
Source organism: Bacteroidaceae bacterium (assembly GCA_017541265.1). Lineage (GTDB taxonomy): Bacteria > Bacteroidota > Bacteroidia > Bacteroidales > Bacteroidaceae > Physcousia. Next base: position 22,572 of record JAFXZK010000061.1, read on the forward strand.
AAGGGCGAGGTGACGTTCAGCTTCACCGATGATGTCTGGGACCGAGCCGAGGCGGAGTACCTCTTCGTTCGGGTGGATGGACTGCTCGTGCCGTTCTTCCTCGAGGAGTACCGCTTCCGCAGCGACACGACGGCACTCGTCAAGTTCCTCGACTACGACACGGCCAACGATGTGCAGTTCCTCGTCGGTTGCGACGTGTTCTTCCCCCATGCCCTAACACCAGAGCGGAGCGAGGACGAGGAATACACTTGGCGCTACTTCACAGGCTTCCAGCTCTATGACGAGAAGGCAGGCTGTATCGGCACCATCGACCGCGTGGACGACTCGACACAGAACATCCTGTTCTACGTTGGCGACAGGCTCATCCCTGCTGCCGAAGACTGGATAAAAGATATTGACCATAAAGGACGCGCCATCCACATGGCGCTGCCGGAAGGGTTGCTGGAACTTAGTTCATAGTCCATAGTTCATAGTCCATAGTTAAGGCTACGCCCTTGAACAGAACGTACAGACAACTATGAATTATGAACCATGAACCATGAACAGAAAGACAACTATGAACTATGAATTATGAACTCTGAACTGAAAAGAATCTGCATATTAGGCTCCACAGGCAGCATCGGCACGCAGACGCTGCAAGTCATCAGTGAGCACCCCGACCTCTTTGAGGCATACGTCCTCACGGCGGGCAGTAACGCCGACCTGCTCATACGGCAGGCAAAGTCATACAAGCCCCAGTGCGTCGTCATTGCCGACGAGAGCAAGTACGACTATGTGCGCGAGGCTTTGGCCGACGAACCGATTCAGGTCTATGCCGGAGCCGATGCCCTCTGCCAAGTAGTGCAGATGGAGCCGGTGGACATCGTGCTGACTGCCCTCGTGGGCTTCAGCGGCTTGCGCCCCACCATCAGCGCTATCAAGGCAGGCAAGCCCATCGCCCTCGCCAATAAGGAAACGCTCGTCGTGGCTGGCGAACTCATCACCGCGCTCTGCCTTGAACACAAGGTGCCGCTGCTGCCCGTCGATAGTGAGCACAGCGCCATCTTCCAAAGCCTCATGGGCGAGGAAAGCCCGATAGAAAAGATTATCCTCACGGCAAGCGGCGGCCCGTTCCGCACCTTCACCCTCGACCAGCTGCGCGACGTCACGCCAGCCCAAGCACTGAAGCATCCCAACTGGGACATGGGCGCGAAGATAACGATAGACAGCGCCTCGATGATGAACAAAGGCTTCGAGGTCATCGAAGCACGCTGGCTCTTCGACGTCACACCCGACAAGATACAGGTCGTGGTGCATCCGCAAAGCATTCTGCACAGCGCAGTAGAGTTCGAGGACGGAGCCGTAAAGGGACAGCTCGGGATGCCCGACATGCGTGTGCCTATCCAGCTTGCCCTCTCCTACCCCGTTCGCCTGAAGAGCGACTTCCCTCGCATCGACTGGTGGAACCTCAAGGACTTGACCTTCGAGAAGCCCGACCCAGAGAAGTTCCGCTGCCTGCAAATGGCATACGAGGCCATACGCATGGGCGGCAATGCGGCCTGCATCGTCAATGCCGCCAACGAGGTGGTGAACCTCGCCTTCCGTCAGGAACGCTGCGGCTTCCTCCAGATGGCGGACATCATCTTCGAGACATTGCAGCGAGTGCCGCATCAGGAGAAGCCCACCCTGCAAGACTACCTCGACTGCGACCGCGAATCGCGCATTATTGCGGAGGAATGCCTCCCCCAACCCCTCCAAAGGAGGGGAGAATAAATCGTAAATGGTAAATAGTAAATCGTCAAATAGTAAATCTAAAATATGAGTGTAGTACTTATCAAGACTCTTCAACTATTTCTCTGCCTCTCGCTGCTCGTTGTTCTGCACGAGGGCGGACACTTCGGCTTTGCCAAATTGTTCAAAACGCGCGTCACGCGCTTCTACATGTTTGCCAATTGGGGCTTCCATCTCTTCAGCACCTACGACGACTGGTTCCGTCGTCTCATAGGCAAGCCGCTCGTCACAAAGCGCGGGAACGAGGGCAAGAATTTCTTTGCCTGGCTCCGCAACCAGTACTACCTCCGCACAGGGCAGAAGGACAAGGTCGAGACCGAGAACATCGGCAACAAGATATTCGACCCGGAGGTTGGCACGGAGTACGGCATCGGCTGGCTCCCTATTGGCGGCTATGTGGCCATTGACGGCATGATTGACGAGACGCACCAGACGCTCTCCGGCGAGGCAAAATCCTGGGAGTTCCGCTCGAAAAAGGTTTGGCAGCGCTTCCTCATCATGTTCGGCGGCGTGCTGATGAACCTCATCACCGCATGGGTCATCTATTCCCTCGTGCTCCTCGCCTGGGGACGCGACTACATCCCCATGACAAGCATTGAGAACGGCTTCCAGTACAACGAACAGGCTCATACCGTAGGCTTCCGCGACGGTGACATCCCCATCCGTGCCGACGAGAAGGACATCGTGGAATACAACCCCGGCCAAGTGATGCGCTCCATCTCCAACGCCGCCACCGTCACAGTATTGCGACAAGGCGAGGAGGTCGTCCTGCAGATGCCAGAAGAGGGACTTTCCATGCTGAAGATGATCCAGGCACAGCCACCGTTCCTCATACCTCTGGAAGAGGCTTACATCGACTCCGTCGTTCCCGGCTCTGCAGCAGACAAGGCTGGCATCGAGAAGGGCATGAGACTTGTGTCTGCCAATGGAAAGGACATTTCCACCTGGGCGGATTTCGACTATGAGGTGACGCTGCGTCGACAGGATGTGCTCGGTTCGCCCGACTGCACAGCCGAAGACAGCCTCCGCTGGCGTACGCTCGATGCTGTCATTGCTTCGGCAGACATGAGCCGCTTCGACACCCTACAGTTGAAACTCGACGAGAACTACATGATGGGGGTTACTCGCCACGCTACAAAGCTCAAGACGATGCACCTCGACTATAGCCTTGCCGACTGTTTCCCCGCAGGTCTGGATTATGGCTGGCGCGTCTTGAAGAGCTACGTCAACGACCTGAAATATGTGGCAAGTGCAGATGGTGCCAAGAGCGTCGGCTCGTTCATCACCATCGGCAGCATTTTCCCCTCGGCTTGGGACTGGCAACAGTTCTGGCTGCTCACGGCATTCATCAGCATCATTCTGGCCGTCATGAACATCCTGCCCATCCCTGGACTGGACGGCGGACACATCGTGCTGCTCTTCTACGAAGGACTCACTGGCCGCCAGCCTTCCGACAAGGTGATGGCGTGGATAGAGAAGATCGGCCTCGGAATCCTTATCGCACTCATGCTGCTCGCCACGAGCAACGACATACGCAACTTTGTCCTTCCACTCTTCGGTCTATAACTCCCATTCCTCCCATAATTCCGATTCCTCCCATGAAACAACTCATCATCCTCTTGGCCGCCGTTCTGCTGGCTGCCTGCTCTCAGGAAACACCCGACGAGCGTGCCGCACGGATGCTGCGCGATGCCCGCTACGCCCTTCACCACCACCTCTGGAACGAAGCCCGCGACACCATCCTCTCGCTCCGACGCAACTGCCCAACAGCCATCGAGGCTCGCAGGCAAGCCATTCTCCTGCTCGACAGCATCGAGATGAATGCCGCCGCAGACAGCCTCAAACTGGTGACTGGCGAAGAATGGAAACGCCTCAATGTCAAAAGGCAGTTCTTCGAACGCAAACTGCAAGAAGACCTTAAATCAATTCATAATTAATAGTTCATAGTTAGGCTACGCCCCGTAAACTATGGACTGTGAACTATGGACTATGAACTTAGTTGACGCCATAAAGGAATACGACGATTTCCGTCAGCGGACGCGGCAGACGGATTCGCTCTGTGCCATCGACAACCCGCTCTTACACCGCATCGGCGAGAAGGCTGATGCCTTGGGGCTGGAGTGCTACGTTGTGGGCGGCTATGTGAGGGACATCATTCTGGAACGTCCGTCGAAGGATATTGATGTAGTAGTTGTCTCGCCCTCCCACACCCCTTCGCCTGGCATTCAACTCGCCCAAGCCCTTGCTAAGGACATGGGACGCGGCGCTCACGTCAGCATTTTCCGCAACTTTGGCACTGCACAGCTCAAAATAAAAGCTGAAAAGGTGAAAGGGTTAAAAGGTGAAAAAAACGACTTATCAACTATAGAGATAGAATTTGTCGGAGCACGCCGCGAGAGCTACCAGCGAGACAGTCGCAAGCCGATTGTCGAGGACGGCACGCTCGACGACGACCTGCACCGCCGCGACTTCACCATCAACGCACTTGCCGTATGCCTCAACAAGAATCGCTATGGCGAACTCATCGACCTCTTCGATGGTCTGCTTGACCTCGAAGACGGCATCATCGCCACACCTCTCGACCCCGACATCACCTTCAGCGATGACCCGCTACGAATGCTTCGCTGCATACGGTTCGCCACGCAGCTTCGCTTTCAGATAGAGGAAGAGACTGCAGAGGCTCTCCGCCGCAATGCCGAGCGCATCAAGATTATCTCGCAGGAGCGCATCATCGACGAGCTGAACAAGATTATGATGACCTCGGCACCCAGTATCGGCTTCATCGAACTGAGCCGAAGCGGACTGCTGCCCCTCATCCTGCCCGAAGTCGCTGCCCTCGAAGGCGTCGAGTCCCGCAATGGCCGCGCCCATAAGGACAACTTCTACCACACGCTCGAGGTGCTGGATAATATAAGCCCCCTCCCCGCTCCCCCTTTGGGGGAGTGCCTCAAAAGCACAGAAGTTGGCAGCTTGAACACTCCCCCAAAGGGGGAGCAGGAGGGGGCTTCTCTTTGGCTTCGTTGGGCCGCCCTCCTTCACGACATCGGGAAGCCTCGAAGCAAGCGCTGGGACAACGTGGCTGGCTGGACGTTCCACAATCACAACTATATCGGGCAGAAGATGGTCGCGCCACTCTTCCGTCGCATGAAGCTTCCGACGGACGAGCGCATGGCTTACGTCGAGAAGCTCGTCGGCCTTCACATGCGCCCCATTGCCATTGCGGACGATGTGGTGACGGACAGCGCTGTGCGCCGCTTGCTCTTCGAGGCTGGCGAGGACATCGACGACCTGATGCGCCTCTGCGAAGCCGACATCACGAGCAAAAACCGCGAGAAAAAGCGCCGCTTCCTCGAGAACTTCCAGCTTGTCCGCGAAAAGCTCATCGACCTCCAAGCCCGCGACAACTACCGCACTTGGCACAACCCCATCACTGGCGAGGAAATCATGGCAACCTTCGGCCTCAAGCCTTGCCGCGAAATCGGCATCCTGAAGCAAGCCGTCAAGGATGCCATCTGGGACTCTGTTATTCCCAACGACCACGACGCCGCCTTCCAATTCATGTTAGGAAAAGCTGAAAAAATGGGGTTGAAATCCCTTCTGTAGTGCAACAGCAACAGGTATATACCCATCATAGAAGGACAAGAAAAAGAAAAATGCTTTTTTCTTTTGCCTTTTGGATGCTTATTCGTAACTTTGCACACAAAAGAACATGAGTCAGAGAAACCTACAGATACAGGAACAGGCACAGACGCAAGGACAGGTGCAGGTGCAGCAGATGCTGCCGCAACAGGTGTTGCTCGTGCGGCTGACGGAAATGCCCGTCGAGGCCTTACAGCACCGTGTGGAGCTGGAGTGCCTGGAGAACCCGTGGCTGGAGGCCTCCCCCGACCCCTCCGAAGGAGGGGAGAAGCAATTGCTTGACGAAGGGGGCGGCAGCGAAGAAGGAGGCGATTTGTTCTCCCCTCCTTCGGAGGGGTCGATGGAGGCTGTTGATGCTGCTTACGACTACCGCTCCGAGGAGGACATACCCGACTTCCTGACGGGTGCCAGCCACAGTAACAACGCCGCCGAGTACATGTCCTACGACGACACGCTCTCCCTGACCGACCGCCTGCGCGAACAAATGGCAGATTTCGACCTCGACGACCACGAAAAGGAGCTGATGGAATACCTCATCGGTTCGCTCGACGAGGACGGCCTCTTGAAGAAGTCCCTCGCCATCCTTGCCGACGAAGCCGAAATCTATCAAGGCATCAACACGAGTGCCGAGGAACTGGAGAAGGTGCTGGAAGTGCTTCAGCAGTTCGACCCGCCTGGTATCGGGGCGCGCTCCTTGCAGGAATGCTTGCTCATCCAGGTTCGCAGGGACGAGAAGAATCCACATCGCGATTTGCTCATCAATCTTTTAGACAAGTGCTTCGACGACTTCATCCACAAGCGTTGGGGGCGCATTGCTGGGCGGCTGCACATCAGCGAGGCGCAGGTGGAGCAGCTACTAAAGGAGATACTGAAGCTCAATCCCCGTCCAGGCGGTTCCATCGGAGCCAAGACCTCCGACCGCGCCCAGAGCATCCAGCCCGACTTCTACGTTGATACCGACGAGAACGGCACCATCACCGTCACCCTCAGCCGCGGCAACCAGCCTTCGCTCATCATCAGCTCGGATGCCGATGGCCAGCAGGATGCTTTCGTGCGCCAGTATGTGGAACGCGGACAGATGTTCATCAATGCCCTGCAGCAACGCTCAGAGACGATGACGCGCACTATGCAGGCCATCGTGAAGCTGCAGAAGCCGTTCTTCCTGGAAGGCGACGAGACGTTGCTGCGACCGATGCGGCTCGAGGACGTCGCCAACGCCACGGGCTACGACATCAGCACCATCAGCCGCGTCGCCAACAGCAAGTACGTCGAGACAAGCTTCGGCACCTATCCCCTCAAATGGTTCTTTACGCATCGTGCCACACAGAGCGACGAGGGCGAGGACGTCACGGCAAGACAAATCATGGCAGCCCTGCGACAGCTCATCGAAAAGGAAGACAAGAAGCAGCCGCTCAGCGACGAACGCCTCACGCAGCAGCTCCAGGCCAACGGCTTCAACATCGCCCGCCGCACCGTTGCCAAGTATCGCGAACTGATGGGCATACCCGTAGCAAGAATGAGAAAGTAGCCTCTCCCCTGCCCTCCCCTAAAGGGAAGGGGAATTAAATGGTAAATGTTTAAATGGTAAATGTTTAAATGGTAAATGAAACAGTTTCTTCTCATAGCCCGCGTCTTTTCTTCCGTGTTCCGGCCGTCGTACTACCCGACCGTCGGAACTGTCATCTTGCTTAGCTTCACCTACCTGAGCATCTTCCCGTGGGCGTTCAAGCTCTGGATTCTCGGCCTCGTCTATGGCTTCACGTTCTGTCTGCCGACGCTCGGCATCTTCATCTACCGGCGCATGCATGGCTGGAGCAGCTTCGAACTTCGCAAACGCCACAAACGCGCCGTGCCGTACATTATTAATATATGCTGCTACCTCTGCCTCATGCACATCTTCGCCGTCACCCACATGCCACACTTCCTGATGGCGATTGTCGGCATCTCGCTCCTGATACAGTGTACCTGCGTCATCGTCAACCTATGGTGGAAGGTCAGTATGCACTCGGCAGGAGCAGGCGGTGTCATCGGCGCCCTGATAGCCTATTCAGCCCTCTTCGGCTTCAATCCCATTTGGTGGCTCTGCCTCGCCATCTTTGTGTCAGGCTGTGTAATGACCAGCCGCATGGTGCTTCGCCAGCACACCCTCGGCCAAGTCCTCGGCGGCACCCTCATCGGCATCATCTGCGGCATAGTCGGAACAATACTGATGTAGAGAAGGTAATAACCATTTTGTCAGCAAAACTGATAAGGACATAAGAAAAAGAACCATATCTTTGCAGCGAAATTCAAAACACCCAAAAAACGTATCACTATGAAAACTATTTATGAATGTTCGCAAAGCAAAGGAATAAAGTGGATGACTGCCATTTTCTTCGTGGTTATTATTTTTTACATCCTGTTAATGATTTACTCCGTTTCCAAGGGGATGAACCTAACGCTGGCTATTCTCTTGACAGTCATTGTGCTTGTCGCTTCTCTCTCGTGCCTCCTCGTTTTCCCTATGTATATTATAACGGACGACGAAGGAATAGGCATTCACACTCTCATCAGGACAATACGAATCCCATACGAAAACATCGACCACATCGAACGGTTTGATGGCCAGCATCAATTGTTTATCAACAAGGGACAGTTAGGTAAGGTTACATTGGGCACTTCGTTCAAATGGGGATTGTTTAGTCCGGGCAACACGATTCGTCTGTTGGGAATAGGCGGAGTGTTCGGATATATTGGTTGGTTTTGCACGAAGGACATCGGCACCTTCCGCTCGTATGTGACAGATACAAATAAGGTTTTCCTGATTTACCGCACGAAGGGAATGCCTATTGCGATAAGCGTAAGCGAGCCGGACGAGTTCCTGCCCTACTATCTGAAAGGAGGTACGAAATGACGCTTCTGTATGATTTCTCCTCTGCCCTCCTGCAAGCACGGCAGCGCAAGGGCGTAACGCAAGAACAGATAGCTTTTGCGCTGAATATCTCGCACGCCACATACAATGCCTGGGAATGTGGGCACCGCCTTTGTCCCTACAAGCATATCATCGCCCTCATCAATTATTTCGACGACGAGCAATTCACTCGTCGGATGCTCCGCATCTTGCTTTCCCTGCAACATAATATGGCTGGATTGAACAGGAAAGAGCCAGCCCAGCTGACCACCTACTATTTGAAGCTCCTTGCCTTGCTTGCCGACGAATGTGCCGAATGGCTCAAGACGTTAAAATAGTAAATGACTATCATAATGAATATACAAGACTTCGACCAAACAGAGCAACCGCGTGTCGTACAGTCACACGACATTCACATTGATGCGGAATATGCGGAGTGGATTGCCGATGTAAAGCACCGCTATCGTTCGGCTCAGGTAAAAGCAGCCGTAAAGGTGAATGCCGAGAAGCTGCTCTTCAATTGGCAGCTCGGCCGTGACTTGGTGCAAAAGAAGGCAGAAGAGCGTTGGGGTGCGGGTGTGGTGGAACAAGTAAGCCTCGACTTGCAGCGGGAGTTCCCAAAAGAGAATGGCTTCTCTACGCGAAACCTTTGGTATATGAAGAATTGGTATTTGTTCTATACTGATGGCAATTCGCAATTTCTGCACCAACTTGGTGCAGAAATACAAAGGTTAGAAACACAACACAATAAAAAACTGCACCAGGTTGGTGCAGAAATGCTGGAACAAAAAGTCCACCAAGCTGGTGGAGAGTTTCCCTTGCCTTTTGCACTTGTTCCTTGGCGACATCATGTTGAAATCATCACTAAATGTAAATCCATAAAAGAAGCCTTGTTCTACATTTGCAAAACCATCGAGCAAGGATTGAGCCGCGATGCCCTTATCAACTGCATCAAGGCAAACCTCTATGAACATCAAGGGAAAATCCTAAACAACTTCTCCGAGCATCTGCCTGCACTACAGAGTAAGCTCATGCAAGAGGTGCTGAAAGAGAACTACGACTTTGGCTTTGCCACCGTAAGCCATGAAATCTACGATGAAGCGGAATTGGAGCAAGCCCTTACAAAGAATATCACAGACCTTTTACTGGAGATGGGCACGGGCTTCGCCTTCGTTGGTCGGCAAAAGGAGATTCTTGTTGGTGGTCGCACACGCAAGATAGACCTGCTGTTCTATCACATCCGATTGCGTTGCTATATCGTCTGCGAATTGAAAGCAAAGCCTTTCGAGCCAGAGTTTGCCGGTAAGTTGAACTATTATGTGAATGCCGTCGATGAACTGCTGAAGGCAGAAGAAGACAACCCAACTATCGGCTTGCTCGTCTGCTCGGACATGAATAAGACGGATGTCCAATGGTCATTTAAGGGAATTGAAACACCCTTGGGAGTTGCCACATACAACAATATCAGAATCAAAGATGCTTTGCCAAGCCAAGAACTATTGGCAGAACGTGTGCAGCTTCTGCAAAAGGAATTGCAAGAGACAAAACGACTGATGAGTAAAAGATAAGATTTGATAAGAACAACGAAACGAAATGGTAAATAGTAAATGATTAAATGGTAAATGATATTATGAACCCTATCGTTAGCATCATTATGGGCAGTACGAGCGACCTGCCTGTTATGGAGAAAGCAGCCAAATTTCTCGATGAAATGGGCATTCCTTTCGAGATGAATGCCTTCTCCGCTCACCGTACACCAACTGAAGTCGAAGCCTTTGCCCGAACCGCAGAAGAGCGCGGCTTGAAGGTCATTATTGCCGGAGCAGGTATGGCTGCGGCTCTGCCGGGCGTAGTGGCTGCAAGCACCACACTTCCTGTCATCGGCGTACCCATCAAGGGAATGCTCGACGGCCTCGACGCTCTTTTGAGTATTGTGCAGATGCCGCCGGGCATTCCTGTGGCCACAGTCGGCGTAAACGGCGCACAGAACGCCGCCATCCTTGCCGCCGAAATGCTTGCCCTGAGCGACAAGGAACTTGCCCAGAAGCTCCGCAACTACAAACAAGGCCTCAAAGAGAAGATTGTCAAGGCAAACGAGGAACTCAAGGAAGTCAAGTACAACTTCAAGACCAACTAAACCACGAATTACCATTAATAGGCCTTTAGAGGAAGACATGAGTGAGTAACGGACAGTCACAAATCACAAATCACAGTTAAAAAAAGGGATACTTCCCACGTCGGGATTCTCTCTTATATTACTTATAACTTATTAATAATTATATATATATAATATAATATCTATAAGAGAGAGATGTGGATACCTACTTAAAAAATAACTGTGATTTGTGATTTGTGATTGCGACAGTATCAACCAACCATTTAACTCTCTATAAAGCAGAGAATTATAACGCATTTGGAAGGGCAACCAAGATGCTCAATAGTCTCAAATTCCTGAAAATTCCCCCCTTTTAGGCCTCAAAAGACGTGTTTGAGACGCTTGTCTCTGTGTTATTTTCTGTTTTAAGCGCACAAATCAGCGAAAAAAGGATTTCATTATCTTGGTCTCAAATAGAGGGAAACGTGTAGCAAAATAGCCAATTCGGTGGCAGAAGTGGGGGAATCTGACACATTCAAGTGCGTTTTTCCTCGGTAAAAATTGGAAATTAGGCGTGCCTAAATTGCAAACTAAGCGTGTATAGTTTGGCATTTATACACGCTTAGTTTGCAGACATTACCACCTGTTCTGTTTCATATTCATAGTTTTATTGGCCTTTGAAGAATTTCTATTTTAGCAGCTCGTCGATTCTTGCAGTGGTAGGTGAAACATTTTTCTCTACAATATTACCGTTTCTGTCTATAAGGAGCGAGAAAGGAATGGCGTTGAACTGGAATTTGTTGGTGAGGAGATTCCATTCATCGGACGAGAGGAAGATATACTCGCCCTGAATTTGATTGTCGGACAGGAACTTCTCGCTTGGTTCTCGGGGCGAGTCTTTTTCGTTGCAGATGTAGAGGAATCGGACTGGTGCGTCTTTATATTGTTCGACAAGCGCACGCTGGTCGAGCATTCCCATACGGCAAGGTCCGCATCCGATGCCCCAGAAATCCATATAGATGATATTGCCGGCATATTTGTCCTTCAGAGCTTGAAAGAGAGAGTCACCGGGTGTCACAGCCCCTGCATCCATGCGAGCATTTCCTTCGCGCTCAGTGACAAAACGGCGGTAAGCATCTACAGCATGATGACAGATGGATGGGGCGGTAAAAAGTGGCATGGCTCCGGCCAGTTCTTCTGCCTTGCGAGTGAGGAACCAGTCTGCGGAGTCTTCCTCATCAAAATCAAGAACGCGGTGAAGCAAGCAAAGCTGCATCATAAACCCGGTATTGCTAAGTCCGAAACGCGAACGGATGCTGTCGCTGCACATGGCATAATAGTTAGCCACGGAAATCAAGTGCCCGTTATCGTAGTCAAGCATCTCGCGATGAAGCTCAGGGTTGTAATTGTGCGGTAGGATGAAATTCTCTTTGTAATTGCCCAGCTCGTCGGAGTCTGTCGATTTGCTCCATCTCTGCATGTCGTTTGCCAGAAACAAATATGCGCTGAGAACAGAAAATTCCATATTGTTGATAACACCGCCACCGTCAGCCGCAAAAACCATCAATGGGTTGTCCACCAGATAGGACTGCCTTGCCGAGAGGAAATCGAAAAAAGAACCAGCGGAAATCGTCAAGGCGGGATTGGGCTTGCCGTCCTCGCTCCTTGTTCTCCACCGC
>JAFXZK010000007.1 GCA_017541265.1 Bacteroidaceae bacterium
CGGGTCCTTGAGGATGGCGCGGGCGATGCTGACGCGCTGCCTTTGTCCGCCGGAGAGCCGTCCGCCGCGGTCGCCGATGACGGTGTTGTAGCCGTTCTCCGTCTCCATGATGAAGTCGTGGGCATTGGCTATCTTGGCAGCCTCGATGACCTGTTCCATTGTGGCGTTCTCGACACCGAAGGTGATGTTTGCCAGGAAGGTGTCGTTGAAGAGGATGGCCTCTTGGTTGACGTTGCCGATAAGGGCGCGGAGGTCGCGGATGCGGACATCGCGTATGTCTTTACCGTCGACGAGTATCTGTCCGCCACGCACGTCGTGGTAGCGCGGGATGAGGTCCACGAGTGTGGATTTGCCCGATCCTGACTGCCCCACGAGGGCTACCGTCTTGCCCTTAGGTACGGTGAGGTTGATGTGCTTCAGAACATCGCGGCCTTTGTTGTAATAGAAGGTGACGTCCTTCAGCTCGACCTCATGTTCGAAGCTGTCCAGCGGCAGAGGCTCCGCTTTCTCCTTGATGGGGTTTTCTGCCTTGAGAATGTAGTCGATGCGGTCCATCGAGGCAAGTCCGATGGGAATCATATAGGACTGTCGCGTGAGGTCCTTGATGGGGTTGATGACGCTGTAGAGGATGACCATGTAGAAGATGAAGGTCGAAGCGTCGATGAAGCCATTGCCGTCTAGGATGAGCCAGCCGCCGAAGAGCAGCACGATGACGATGATGACGGTGCCCATGGTCTCGGACACAGGATGGGCTGCATTGATGCGCATCATCATGCCAATCATGCCTTTGCGGAACTCATTGTTGATGAAGTTGAAGCGTTTCGCCATCTTCTCTTCCGCGATGAATGCCTTGACGATGCGCAGGCCGCTGAGCGTCTCTTCTATCTGCGCCATGATTTCTGCGAGTCCTGCCTGCACGCTTGCCGACTGGTTCTTCAACCGCTTTGTCACCGTTCCCATGAGCCATGCTGCCGGCGGAGTGACGACAAGCACGAAGACGGTGAGCTGCCAGCTGACGGTGAAGAGGGTGATGAAGCAGATGATGATGGCGATGGGCTGCTGGATGAGGGTGCTGATGGCGGAAGTGACAGAATTCTCCACCATCTGGATGTCTGTGCTCATGCGCACGATGATGTCGCCCTTCTTTTCTGCCGAGAAGAAGCTCAAGGGCAGGCGCATCACCTTGTTATACATATCCATTCGGATGTCGCGCACGACGCCTGTGCTCAATGGCATCATGATGTTTGCCGCGCCCCAGTAGCCGATGCACTTCAGGCAGGTCATGAACACGAGTATGCCGCCCATCAGGCACAATGTCAGGAACGCTCCATGAGCGGCTATCTGCTCCTGCACCCAGGCGTAGGCGTTGTTGACGATGAGGTCTTTGTTCAGGGTGCCCCACGTCCATTCCTTGTAGGTATAGACATTCTGGTCTATCTTGAAGAGGATGTTCAGGATGGGGATGAGCACCACGAAGGAGAAGACATTGAGCCATTGCGCCACGATGTTCAGCACAATGGACCAGACAATGTACATCTTGTAAGGTCGGAAGTATCGTGATACTATATCAAGGAATTGCCTTATCATGCTTATTCTGAGTTATTTGCCATGGCATAAAAAAGTGCGTGGACTTATGGGCATAAGAACGTGGACTTCCGGGCATAAGAACGTGTACTTATGTCCATAAGTACACGGACTTCCGGACAAAGGTGTGTGTCGCGACGGAAATGACATCTCTCCGAGCTGGTCGTAGCTTGTCTGCAGAATGGCCTTGGCGCGGAGGACTCGCTGCCCGTTGTCTGCGGGCTGTTCCACGATTGTCACGTCGCCGTCGGTGTCGTAGATGCTGGTGCCTGTGCTGTCGATGAAGAGCAGCCCTGCCGGCCAGTTGCAATAAACGAAAGGATAGGTGTAGGTCTGGCTCAGGACGTTCCGGCTCCAAGGGTATTCATTGTGAGGGATGCCCATTTGGGAGAGCAGCGTGGCAGGTATGTCGCTCTGGTTCATGAGGATGTCCATCCGCCGTGGTTCGCGTATGGCACCGCCCAGCCAAAGCATGGGAGCGTGGAAGAAGCCCGGATCGTCGTAGCTCTGCTGATAGAGGAATCCGTGGTCGGGGATTATGACGACGAGCAGGTTGTCCCACTCCGGAAGCTGCCGAAGGCTGTCCACCATGCAGGCGACGCTGTAGTCGGAATAAGCGAAAGCGTTGAGCTTCTCGTCTTCAAGGCGGTGATAGGGAACATCCCAAGGCTCGTGGCTGGAGAGTGTCTGCACGACAAGGAAGTGATGCCCGTCCTCCCACTGGCCGATGAGTTCGCAGGCTTTCTGCAGGGCTGTGCTGTCGTTGATGCCCCAAGAGCCGGCTCCGCTGGTAAAGGCGGAGATGTCGTAGAGATGTTGGTAGTCCATGTCTTCGAGGTACTGGCGCTTGCCCATGTTGGACATCGTGCCGCCATAGACGTAGCCTGTCTCGTAACCCTCTTTTTCCAAGGAACGGGCAAGGGAGGGAAGGGCACTATGGAACTTGGTCTGCTTCATGAGACCGACATCCGTATAGCTCAGCCAGCCGCTGAAGGCGGAGACGGTGCCGCGGTCGGTGCGGAAAGAGTTGCTGTAGTAGTTCTCCCAGAAAATGCCCTCGGGGATGAGTCGGCTCCAGCCGGGGGCGACATCTGGCAGGCCGCCAAGCTCTTTGACGAAACGGCTTCCGAAGCCTTCGAGGAAGACCACAAGGATGTTTGGCCTTTGCGAGGTAAGCAGAGTGTCCTGAATGTCGTCGGCAGGCTCTGGGTAAAGTCCCCTGAAAAGGTCAGAGCGGTCTTCTTCGGAGAGATAGTCATATCGCCTCGAATAGTCCTTGCTCAGGCGGATGCTGCTGGCGAAAGCATAGACGGGATTGACGGCTGCGTGATTGGCAACCAAAGCCTTCGGATTGCCATAGACATCGCCCTGTCGCATGAAACAGACTCCGGAGATGAGCAGGAAAACCCAGATGATGCTGATGTTGCGCATCCAGAGCCTTTCGCTACGGCCTGTGGGGAGCGTCTTGGGAGTGAGCAGGATGCAGGGGACAACCGTCCAGAGCGTGAGCAGAAGCAGCACAGCGGCACGGACAAGGATATAGGAAAGAGGGACGCTGTTGGTGGTGCCCTCGGGCGAAGAGGCATAGCTCAAGGCCACCATGCCGAGCTTGAACTGCCAGAATTCGTACATCACGGCATCGGCGACAATGATGATTGACACACAGAACCCCATGATGATGTAGTAGGGAGTGAGCCAAAAGCGAAGCCCGAAAGCCGGACGACGCAGAGCCAGCAGCCCCACGAGCCAAGGCACGACAAGCAGCCATGCCGCCACCATGAGGTCGTGCCCCACGAAGCCGCGCCAGCAAGCACCACAGGCATCCAAGAACGAGAGCTGCTCCACGCAGCGGTTGTTCAGGATGAACCCTACCCTGCCTATCAAGAAAACGATAAGCAAGTGGCAGTAGAGGTACTCGAGGTAGTGTATGCTTCGCTTCATTTCCTTCCAAAGTCGGCGGGGATTTCGCCCCACTCTTCTGTATTCCATTTCAGCACTTCGGCGTGCCTGGGGTTTTGCCAGAGCCAGTTCTCGGCTCGGATAACGAGGTCGAGCACTTGAGCCGTCTGTGCATCTCGCTTCAGGGTGGTCTTTGCCCTTTTGTTGCGCACCCATGCCATTCCGCTGATGCTGTCGCTATAGACCTTCATGTTCCAGCCGTTCTTCTTGATGAAGGCGAGGGCATGGACGATGGCAAGGAACTCGCCGATGTTGTTGGTGCCTTGTATGGGGCCGAAGTGGAAGAGCCTCTGCTCGTTGCCGAGATAGACGCCCTGATACTCCATCGCGCCCGGATTGCCACTACAGCCTGCGTCGACAGCAATGGCGTTGAAATCGACGATTCCTTTCAGCTTCTCGTAGTCCACGCTTTCCCTGTTTTACCTTTTCAATTTTTCACCTTTCTCCTTTTTTACATGCGCTCTGGCACCTCGATGCCCAACAGTCCCATACCATTCTTCACGACCTGACCGACGACTGCGGAGAGCGCAATGCGGAACAGACGCTTCTTCTCGTCCTCTTCCTTGAGCACGCTGAAATCGTGGTAGAACTGGTTGTATTCCTTGACCAGCTCGTAGCAGTAGTTGGCAATGCACGATGGGTTGTAGTCCTGTCCTGCCTGGCGGACTGCCGCCTCGAAGCCCTGCAAGTGCTGGATGAGGCTGATTTCCTTTGGAACAAGAACAAGACCCTCCCCCTGCCCCTCCCTTGTAGGGAGGGGAGTAGAGTGTTCTGCAACAGACAAACCCGCCTGATTGGTATCTGTTCCCCTCCCTGCAAGGGAGGGGTTAGGGGTGGGTCTGGTGGCTTCCCACTTCCTCATTATGCTCCTTATTCTTGCGTATGTGTACTGGATGAATGGGCCTGTGTTGCCGTTGAAGTCGATACTTTCTTCTGGGTTGAAAAGCATGTTCTTACGGGCATCCACCTTGAGGATGAAGTACTTCAAGGCACCCATGCCGACGATGCGGGCGATTTCCTGTGCCTCGTCCTCTGTGATGTCCTCCAGCTTGTTCACCTTGTCGGCACTCATTTGACGTGCGTCGGCAATCATTGTGGCGATGAGGTCGTCGGCATCTACAACGGTGCCTTCGCGCGACTTCATCTTGCCATTCGGCAGCTCCACCATGCCGTAGGAGAAGTGTACGAGGTCCTTGCCCCACTTGAAGCCGAGCTTGTCAAGAAGGATGGAGAGCACCTGGAAGTGGTAGTTCTGCTCGTTGCCCACGACGTAAATCATCTTGTCGATGGGATAGTCCTGGAAGCGGAGCTTGGCCGTGCCGATGTCCTGCGTCATATAGACACTGGTGCCGTCGGAGCGCAGGAGGAGCTTCTCGTCGAGGCCTTCCCCCGTGAGGTCAGCCCAGACGCTGCCATCGTCCCTGCGATAGAAGAGGCCCTTTGCCAGACCTTCCTCCACCTTCTCCTTGCCCTCGAGGTAGGTCTCGCTCTCGTAGTATATCTTGTCGAAAGAGACGCCCAGCGCCTTGTAGGTTTCGTTGAAGCCGGCATAGACCCATTCGTTCATCTTCCGCCACAGCGCACGCACCTCGGGGTCGTTCTGCTCCCACTTGACGAGCATCTCGTGGGCTTCCTTGATGAGCGGAGCCTCTTGCTTGGCTTGCTCCTCGTCCATGCCTTGAGCCACGAGCTGGCGCACCTCTTCGCGGTAGTGCTTGTCGAAGGCAACGTAGTAGTCGCCGATGAGGTGGTCGCCCTTCTTGCCGGAGCTCTCGGGTGTCTCGCCGTTGCCCCACTTGAGCCAGGCGAGCATCGACTTGCAGATGTGTATGCCGCGGTCGTTCACGATGTTCGTCTTCACCACCTTGTTGCCGTTGGCCTCCATCACCTTTGCCAATGCCCAGCCCAGCAGGTTGTTGCGGACGTGGCCGAGGTGGAGGGGCTTGTTGGTGTTGGGGCTGGAGTATTCAATCATTACGAGCGGGCTGTCGTCCGTGACTGGCTTGAAGCCGTAGGTGGGGTTCGCGTAAATCTCCTGAAGGATGCTTATCCAGCAGGCAGAACTGATGCATAGGTTGAGGAAGCCCTTCACGGCATTGAAGCCGCTGATGACCTCCGGCAGTTGCTCCTTGAGCCGTTCGCCAATCTCCTGCGCCGTAGCCTCAGGTGCCTTGTGGCTCATCTTTGTGAAGGGGAACACGACGAGGGTAATCTGCCCCTCGAACTCAGGCCTTGTCTCTTGCAACTGCACCATCTTCTCCGGCACAGGCTGCCCATAAAGTTCCTCCACGATGACCTGCACCGCTTCTGTTATCTTTGTTTCAATCTTCATAATCTATACATTATTATATAATAAGCGGCGCAAAGATACGAAATCCCTATGGGAAAAACAAAAAAAGCTCCAAGAAATAACAGCAACAGGCAAACTATCGAAACAAACGAACGGTATCGAAACGATACGGCCTAATTTGTTGTTATTTTCGCTCGATAAGAAAAAAACTCTTATCCCTATCCCTTAATCTCCAATCTTTTTCATATCTTTGCCCTGCAAATTGCAGCAAAAGACACGAGGAAACGAGTCCATACAGAAAACCGATTAAATAGTAACCGACATGATGAAAAAACTTCTTTTGATGAGCACGCTGCTGCTCACTACTTTGATGGTAAATGCTCAGGTTAAGGTAACCCCGAAAATGGAGAAGGGCATGAAGAAAACGTATGTGGTGGAAGCCACCACAAGTATCACAAGCCAGAAACCCGTCACACTGACCTCGGAAACCCTGTATGAAGTAATCGACGAGACTGCAGACGGATACATACTGGATATCGTGATGACCGACCTTAAAACCAATGCCGACCCCAATGACATGATGGGCCGCATCTTCGGACTCAGCACGGAAATGATGAAGGATGCCCACACCATTTACGCTACCGACAAGAACGGCAAAGTGACGAAGCTCCTGAACTATGACGAAGTTAAAGCCAAGGTTGAAACGGGAGTTGACAAGCTCCTTGACGCGCTCCCTCTGTCTGAAGGCATCTTGACCAAGGACGCACTGAAGAAGCAGATTATGAGCAATATAACAGAGGAAGCTCTCCTTCAGGGCGCACAGACAAACACCAGCCCCTTCGTGCTGAACGGCAAGACCATAAAGACTGGCACGCAGGATGAGTTCGTGAACGCTCAGGGCATGAAGATGAAGCGCACCTACACCGCAAATGCCGACGGAACCATCCAAACCACCTCCACGATGAACCTCAGCAAAGAAGAGCTGAAGAAGATGGTTATCGATCAAGTGGAAAAGCTCATGCCAGGTCAGGCTGAAATGATTAAGCAGAACATCGATATGGTCATGAACAGTGGTATGGTGAAGATGGAGATGAAGGAGAACGCCACCTATACTCTGACTGCAGACGGATGGGTGAACGACATCACTTCCGAACTCACCAGCGAGACCATGGGCACGAAAACGACGGCCAAGACCAAAGTCCGACTGAAACAATAGCCAACAACAGCCACCATGAAAGTCAATCCCTGGAAAACCCTCTTCTTCAACTTCCGCTACTTCCCACTACGGACAGCAATCCGCCTGCCCTTCCTCATCTACTGGCGCTCGGAGCTGTATAAGATGAAAGGGCGGATCATCATCGACGGTCCCGTGAAGACAGGAATGGTCAAGTTCGGCCTTCATATCATCGGCACACAGGACAAACAGTATTCCAGGACAATGTGGGAAGTCAGGGGGACCTTGGTCATCAAAGGAGAAGCCTGCATCGGGCGCGGCAGCAAAATCTGCATAGGCAAAGGCGCGACACTGACACTGGGCGAAGACTTCAAGATAACAGGCAACTCGGAAATAATCTGCCAGAAGGAAATCACCTTCGGCAAACACGACCTCCTCTCTTGGGACATCCTCATGATGGATTCAGACTTTCATCATATCATCGATAAAGAAGGACGGACAATCAATGCACCCAAGCCCATCAACATTGGCAACAACGTGTGGATTGGCTGCCGGACAACCATTCTCAAGGGCGTATCCATCGCCGATGGCAATGTCATTGCCGCCTGCTCCACCATAACCCGAAGCGCCCGCGACACGAACTGCGTCATCGCCGGGCACGGCAAATCGCTCGAAATCCTCAAGCGCGACGTGAGCTGGAATGGGTAAGCACTTTGTCCACGCTGCCAGTTTCGAGCAGGCGATGCTGTGCCTCGTCGTAGCTCAGGCCGAGGGACTCCTGTATCATGCGCGTGCCGCGGTCGACAAGCTTGGCGTTGGTGAGCTGCATCTTCACCATTCGGTTGCCTTCGACGCGACCGAGGCGAATCATCAGCGAAGTCGAAATCATGTTCAGCACCATCTTCTGTGCCGTGCCGCTCTTCATGCGGCTGCTGCCCGTGACGAACTCAGGGCCAACGATTGTCTCGATGGGAAACTCGCATGCTGCTGCCAAAGGAGTATTGGGATTGCTGGTGATGCACCCCGTCAGCAAGCCGTGCTTCCTTGCTTCCGTGACGGCTCCCACGACATAAGGCGTTGTGCCGGAGGCAGCGATTCCGAGAACTGTATCCTTTGACGTTGGATAGAACGTCAGCAAGTCCTGCCAGCCGCGCTCAGGGAAGTCCTCGGCCTTCTCCACGGCAGAGCGCAAAGCCTTGTCGCCTCCTGCAATGACGCCAATCACAATGTCTGGGGAAACGCCGAATGTCGGCGGCAACTCGCTGGCGTCGAGAACGCCGAGGCGGCCGCTTGTGCCTGCGCCGACATAGAAGAGCCTGCCGCCCTGCCGCATCCTTGCTTCTGTCGCTTCCACAAATGCCTGTATCTCCGGAATGACCTCGCGGACGGCCTCAGCCACCGACGCATCTTCCTCGTTGATGTGCCGCAGCAACTCGCCCACCGACATCCGCTCTAAATGGTCGAAGTGCGACGGTTGCTCTGTTATCTTATCTTTAGCTTCCACGCTGCAAAATTACGAAATAAAAATGAAATAATGAAGAAATGAAATAATGAAATAAGCCGAAAAGAGCCCTTCTTGCAAACATTTGCAAACTGCGGGAGCAACTGCGAATTATTGCAAACCGAAAAACTTGCAGCATTTCTCTTTTTGCCGTAACTTTGCACTCGAAAGCTCAAAAACATGAACGAACTGCTGACCATAATGACCTCAAGGGAATTGTTCCTCATCATCCTCGGGACGGCCATCTACATCGTCCTCTTCATCCTGACGGTGCAAAACAGCCGCCGCAAGATTCTATCCCTGCAAGAGAGATTAGATAAGGTACGCGCGATGCAGGAGCAGTTCGACATCAAGGCCAACGAACAGAAGATTGCGGAGCTGGAGAGCCTCATCAAGAAGCTGGGCGACGAGAACTCAATGCTCAAGCTGGAGTTGGAGGAAAAGAAACTGGCGCTGGACTATAATAATAAGGTAGCCATCATCGAGAATGCCAAGCGAGAGCAGGCCGAGACGGTCATCTTCTCTTCGGACATCTATCGCCGCATCCAGGAGTGCCTGAACTCGGGCAGAAGCCTGAACTATCAGGACTGGGGCGAGCTGACACAGCTCCTGAACAGCATCTACACAGGCTTCACGGAGAAGCTCTACAGCCTCTACTCGATGAGCGAACACGAGCTGCACGTCAGCCTGCTCATCAAGATGCACCTCCAGCCCAAGGACATCGCCATGCTGACGGCTCACTCGAAGGAGAGCATCGCCACGACCCGCAGCCGCCTCTATTCGAAGGTGTTCGGAAGGAAAGGCTCGTCGAAGGAGTGGGACGACTTCATTCTCACTTTGTGAGATAACTGATAATTCATAATTAATAATTGAAGATTGAGCGGCAGCTTTAATCATTAAATAGGCAAAAAGTAAATAAATAGTTAATCGTTAAATAGTAAATCATCATGCTTGAGTACTTAACATCACATCTGTGGCAGATATGGGCGATAGCGGCTGTAGTCTGCCTGATTCTGGAGCTTACGGCTGGTGACTTCTTCATCATCTGCTTCTCCATTGGCGCGGCTTTTGCCTGCCTGACGGATGCCCTGGGTGGCGGCATCGTGCTGCAGCTCATTGTCTTTGCCGTCTTCACTTTGGCCAGCCTGTTCTTCGTGCGGCCCTTTGCCGTTCGCTTCCTGCACAAGGGAGAGAGCAATCGCGTCAGCAATGCCGATGCCCTGCTTGGTCGCAGAGGCCGAGTTGTGGAGACGGTGAAGGCCGACAGCTTCGGTCGCGTACAAATCGAC
>JAFXZK010000062.1 GCA_017541265.1 Bacteroidaceae bacterium
AACCTTTCGGTTCTTCCACTCCAACATGAATTTTCGGTCTAATCCCTCCCATGGTGTCCGTGTCTCTTTAGAGGCGAACTGATTCTCCAGCTGTGGCCAAATGCTATTCACCTCACCTGTAGCACCACTGCCCGAGATTGTCGCTTCGTCCTTTTCGCAATCAATCAATATCTTCAAGGTGTCACCCACAGCGATAAAGGCAGGCGGAATGTCTGCGCCATCGAAATATACCCATCCAGAATGGGGAAGACTGATTTGTTCAAGAAAAGAGCCATCTTGTTCAATTCTGATTGTCCTGACAAAATCCTGATTGGAGAACAGGTAGGTTCCCGTCACATTAAAAGTGGAGAAGTCACGTTCCTTCCCGCCCGCAAAACGTCCCTGCACCACAGCCGTGCCACTGTGGAAATGGTATTCATCTATTGCTCCAGAAGGATAACCTTTGAGCGTGGTAATTACTTTTGGCTTCACTTTTGCAATGCAGCAAATAAGCGGTAGCACAGCAAGCAGAATAAGGATGATTAGCTTTTTCATGTTCTTTTTATCTTAACCCCTAAAAATCCAAGGCAAAGATACAAAGATTTTCAGAACCCCCGTCGCCTTGCCATCTCTGGGTCTTGATATTCAGTGGTGAGGATATTATTTCAATATGGTTAATGCCCATTCTGGGATGTTGTCGGTGTACTGTTTGAAGGGTCGTCCGTCTGTCATACGGAACAGCAGACGAGGCATTTTCGAGATGGGCACCTCATGGCCACCGTTCATGTAACGCTGCGTGATGCGGGCCACATTGATGGCGGGATCGGACGTGCAGACGTAGAACAGCCGGATGAAGAAGCCTGCATCCTTTACCTTACGAAGAAATACTAGTTTCTCGGGGGCAGAAAAGACCGTTTCAAATACAAAGTCACGTCCCTGTTCCAAACATTCGTAGCGCAAGCGTGTGGCTTCCTCGGCAGCCTTCAGCACGGCCTCTGGAGAGTTCCAATCGCCAAAAGTTTCCTGTGCGATGTTGTCGGGATTGATATACAGGCTGTCTGCCGTCCACTCGTTTTCAAGCAACTGGGCGGTGGTTGTCGTCTTGCCAGAACCATTGGGACCGGCGACGACACAGAGTGTGGGTCTTCTTGTTGTCATACCGCAACCTTACGTTTCCACTCTTTGATTTCATCTGCTACGATCTGTAGTCTTCTGCGTTTCTCGGACTCGACTTTTGCGTTAGACTCGCGGGCAGCCTGGGCCACCTTCTCCATCAAAGCCTGCAGCACCTCGTCGGAGGGTTCTTCCATGCTGGTCAGTTTATAAGTATCGATGCTCATATCTATTGTTTCATGAATTGCATGTTACTGCGATGCTGCCTGCTTTGCAGCTTTTCGAGTACAAAGATACGACTTTTATTTGAATTACCATGTGAAGTGACAAAAACCTTGGCATAATTGTATTAAATGTTGTATCTTTGCACAGGAATAATCAAGAAACACATTTAATCCGTTCAATCCGTGGAATCCGTGGTTCTTAAAAATAAGAGGTTATGAGACGAAAGACGCATGAAGTGAAGATAGGCAAGCTGCGCATAGGTGGCGAGAACCGCGTGGCTGTGCAGAGTATGACGACCTGTTCGACGCTCGACACCGAGGGCTGTATCGCGCAAGCCATCCGCATCATCGAGGCTGGCGGACAGCTTGTACGCCTCACCACTCAAGGCACGCGCGAAGCCGAGAACCTGCGCAACATCAAGGCCGGGCTTGTGGCCAAAGGCTACGGCGACATTCCGCTCTGTGCCGACGTACACTTCAATCCGAATGTGGCCGATGTTGCCGCTACCATCGTCGAGAAGGTGCGCATCAATCCGGGCAACTATGTTGACCCAGCCCGCCAGTTCAAGACGCTGGAATATACCGACGAGGAATACAAGCAAGAACTCGCTCGCCTCGATGAGCGTTTCTGCCGCTTCCTTAATATCTGTCGCGAGCACGGCACGGCTATTCGCATTGGCGTGAACCACGGCTCGCTCTCCGACCGCATTATGTCGCGCTATGGCGACACGCCCGAAGGCATCGTCGAGTCGTGCATGGAGTTCCTGCGTATCGCCGAGCGCGAAAAGTTCCGTGATGTTGTGGTCAGCATCAAGGCCTCGAACACGGTCATCATGGTGCAGAGCGTCCGCCTGCTCTGTCAGCAGATGGAGAAGGAGGGGATGGACTATCCGCTGCACCTCGGCGTGACGGAAGCTGGCGAGGGCGAGGACGGACGGCTGAAGAGTGCCGTCGGCATAGGCGCTTTGCTCATCGACGGCATAGGCGACACGATTCGCGTCAGCCTCAGCGAGGAGCCGGAGTGCGAGATTCCTGTGGCGCAAAGCATCCTGCAGGCGGCTCGCGTACAGATGCACAAGACGGAGTACATCTCCTGCCCGGGCTGCGGACGCACGCTCTACGACCTGCAGGACACGATTCGCCGCATCAAGGCCGCCGTCGAGGAGAAAGCCAAGACCGACCCTCGCTACAAGACGCTCAAGATAGGCATCATGGGCTGTATCGTCAACGGCCCGGGCGAAATGGCAGATGCCGACTACGGCTACGTCGGAGCCGCCCGAGGCAAAGTCTCGCTCTACAAGAACAAAGAGTGTATCGAGAAGAACATCCCCGAAGCAGAAGCCGTCGAGCGACTCATCGCCTTCATCGACAAAGACCTCAGGAGCAATTCATAATTCTTGGATGCTTTAGCACAAAGGCGCGATTGTAGTCGCAGAACACAATTCATAATTCATAATTTAACGTGAGTTCCTTTTCTACAATCTGCGTTAGACAAAGTGTGTCGTGTAAAGGCTGGGCAAGTTTGTGTTACTCTCCGAAGATTTCTGCCAGCTTTGCTTTGATGTCCTCGTGAATATCGTCAAGGAAATGGTTGCTCTCGTTTGGGAGATAAATCACTTTGCCATCAGGGGCGATGAGTACAAAGGAAGGAATGCCGGTGATGGAATAGAGGTCGGACGCCGAATTGCCATTCTCTTTCGTTTCCGAGGTCTCTCGCAATTGCAGCCATGGAAGATTATGCTTTTCGAGAGTATTACGCCAAGCTTCGGGATTGGCATCAACAGAGACACTGATGATGCACAATCCACATTTGGAATACTTCTCGTGTAATTCTCTTAACATAGGGAAGGTTGACAGGCACGAACCGCACCACGAGGCCCAGAAGTCGAGCATTACGTATTCCCCCTTGCCTGCATAATCCGAGAGGTGATGAATAGTGCTGTCTGGTGTTTCAACCTCGAAATCGATGAACCTTTTATCAAGAATCCTGCTCCATTTCTTATGGTGCTGATACTTTTCCCACGCCAATGGTGCCAAAACGTACAAGAATATTTCGCACCTTGGCATATACGACATCCAGCTTGTCCGCATTCAACAGGTTAAGGTCTAAATCGGTTGAGAAACGCGGAAGGTTGTGGAAGAACATAAGTGCCGTACCACCTTTGAAGCCCAAGGCATTGCACAGGTCTTTGTCTTTGAAGATAAGACTCAGTATCTGAGCCATATACAATTTATGCTTTTGCTTGTCCATCTTGTTTCAAAGTTCTAATGTTTAACAATGTAGCCACACGCTCGTTCAGTTTCTGAGAACGATATAGAGGCAGCAACTTACGCACCTGCTTTATAGACAGCGGACGAAGATTGTCGAAATAGCAATTACCGGCACTCAAGTAAACCATATCGAGAAATGCACGCTCAGGGGTAGCAATGGACACATTGTCCTGTTGCTCTATACCTTCCATGCCTATCCACAATTCGGGAGAAATCTTTCGATACTGATATTGCTTACCGTCAACCTCGACCGTGCGGCTCAGATAACTCACACAGGTAATGTTGTCATCCCACTGGAAGACAACGCCGGCACACTGCAAAACGTATTCGAGGGAGATATATGATGGACGGAACAAACTGCAAGCCATCTCCTGCACGTCATATTTTATTTTAGTATAAACACCTCTCCTTGGATTCTGAATACGCCCCTCATTGGCATAATAGTGAAGCGATTTCGTCAACCGTCCGCTATCATTGCAGCCCGTCCGCATCATCAACGACTGCACGGTAAACACCGTCCTCGAACTCTCCAGTATCGATTGTAACACATTAATTTGTGAACCCATAATCGTATATATTCGTATTTTCAGTTCATAAAAAGTAAGCTTATTTGATGAGATAGCCAAATAATTCTTCATTTATTTTGGCATTCTGGGCATTTTACCATTAAAATCGCATCTCGCCGCGGACAGGAAGATTTAGATAGTCTCTTTTTTATATTTTTCAGACACAATCGTTAACTTTAACCTCCATGAAGAGTTCTTAACTTTCCATTATGGTTATTTAACGAAGCAGGAGGTGACGGTTGCGGGATTATTCCTAATTTTGCTGTCAATTTTATGAAAAAGGACAAGCAAAAATGAAACGATTAATCCTTGGCCTGCTACTTCTGTGGCCTCTCTGGGCTGTTGTGCAAGAAGACGACTCCACCTTTCAGATAGCCCGTGTGCGCACGTTGCAGGAGGTTTTGATTAAAGCCGGAGAGCCTGCATGGATAAGAGAGAAGCTGAAACTTTTCATCCAGAAACGAGAAGAAAACTATCAGCAGGAGTCGTGCTTTTGCGAGTATGACTTCTTCTTCCAAGATACTGGCTCCGACCTCCAGCGTGGCTCCCTACGCACCGTTACGGACTCTCTGACGGCCTATCGGTTCCAGAGCCAAGGCTTGCTGCTTTCGCCCTCAATGGCACAGATGAAGCAGGACAGCGTCTTTCAGGTGGCACCAGAACAGAACACTGTCTTTGGCACCGATACGGCTTGCGTAAGCCAGCCCGATAGCGCCTATGTGCGGTGGGATTACCTCGACGAGATGCTTTACCAGAACCTCATCCGCTCCCTCGACAAGCACTTCCTCCGCCAGCACCGTTTTGCTGTAAACGGGGAATTTGAACATCCGAATCCCAACGTCGTGCAGCTCGTCTTTTGGTCAACCAAGTATCAGTTGGATCGTGGGTATCTGAACCTCGACACAGCCCGCTGTATGGTCTTGGAAGCAGAGCGCCACAGCGGTTTGGATTGTGTGAAGCACGAGTTCTGCAACAGCTTTGCCCTCTGGGCGGCAAGTAGGTTAATAAAGCTCCAGCTAAAGGACTGGACTATTCTGCTGCGTGCCGCTTATACCGAGGAGGGTCAACCCAAAGAGTTCCAATATCAGTCGCAAAGACATCTCGCCCTGTGGAGCGATGTGAAGAAGAAACGCCGCGAGTGGTTGGACAACAAGACCACCTGCCGAGCCTCGCTCCTCCTCCGACCCACCTCACGAAAGGTTCAGTTCCCTGACCTCATAGACATCTATCCCCCGAAAAGCATCGAGATACTGAACTCCAAAAACCGTCGTTACCAGATGCTGCAGCGCCTCAGCAAAGTTCCCAGACGATACGTACTGCTGAAGGAGTAATGATGCACGGAGCACTTCAAGGGACAGGCACCCACAGATGGCGGCTCATATCGACATGGCCGTTGGGCTTGAAGGTGACGCCTTCTTCTTCGAGGAGCGTGCGCTGCCGCTTCCAGCCGGGAGCCGTGCGACCTACGACATTGACGACACGATGGCAAGGCAGCAGCTCTGCTCCGGGCGTGTAGCGAAGCGTGCTCCCCACCATGCGGGCGTGACTCGGCCAACCTGCAAGCGTGGCGATGAGGCCGTAAGTCATCACCCGTCCGCGAGGTATCTGCCCCACGATGCCCAGCACGGCATCACGAAACGCCCGCGCCTCTTCCGCTGTCATTTTGTCGTAACAGTCCCTCGTCATGTTAACAGGCGAAAGAGCAATCCGCTGTTTAACTATGGACTATGAATTGATGAGGCACTTGCCGGTCATTTCCTTCGGCTGCTCCAGACCCATGATGTGCAGGATGCTGGGAGCCACGTCGGCAAGAACGCCGTTCTCTACGGTGACGCCTTGCTTGTCGGTGATATAGATGAAGGGTACAGGGTTGAGCGAGTGAGCCGTGTTCGGCGTGCCGTCGGGATTGATGGCATTGTCGGCATTACCGTGGTCGGCAATAATGATGGCTTCGTAGCCCGTTGCCTTTGCTGCCTCGATAACCTCGCCGACGCACTTGTCAACAGCCTTCACTGCAGCCTCGATAGCCTCGTAAACGCCCGTATGTCCCACCATATCGCCGTTTGCGAAGTTCACCACGATAAAGTCGTACTTGTTGAGTTTGATAGCCTCCACCAGCTTGTCCTTCACCTCGTAGGCGCTCATTTCGGGCTTGAGGTCGTAGGTTGCCACCTTCGGACTTGCCACGAGGATGCGCTCCTCGCCTTCGTAGGGAGCTTCTCTGCCGCCGTTGAAGAAGAACGTCACATGCGCGTACTTCTCTGTCTCGGCCGTGTGGAGTTGCTTCAAGCCCTTGCTGCTGATGTATTCGCCCAGCGTGTTCTCGACGTTCTCCTTCGGGAAGAGGATGTGCACGCCCGTGAAGCTTGCGTCGTAGGGGGTCATGCAATAGTACTGCAGGCCGGGGATGGTCTTCATGCCCTGCTCGATCATGTCCTGCTGAGTCAGCACGATGGTGAGTTCCTTCGCGCGGTCGTTGCGGTAGTTGAAGAAGATGACCACGTCGCCTTCCTTGATAGTACCGTCGACGGTGCTGTTGTTGATGGGCTTGATGAACTCGTCGGTCACGCCCTCGTCGTAGCTTTCCTGCATCGCCTCGATGAGGTCGGTTGCCTGTTTGCCTTCACCGCTGATGAGGAGGTCGTAGGCAATCTTCACACGTTCCCAGCGCTTGTCGCGGTCCATTGCGTAGAAGCGGCCGATGATGCTGGCGATTGCGGCGTTGCCTGCCTCGTTGCACTTGTCAATGAGCTGCTGGATGAAGCCGATACCGCTCTTCGGGTCGGTGTCGCGGCCGTCCATGAAGCAATGTACGAAGGTCTGGTTTACGCCGTATTCCTTGCCGATCTCAACGAGCTTGAAGAGGTGGTCGAGGCTGGAGTGCACGCCGCCGTTGCTGGTCAGGCCCATCAGGTGGACGTTCTTGCCAGTCTTCTTGGCGTACTCGTAAGCGCTGACGATTTCTGGGTTCTTCAAGATGCTGCCGTCGGCACAAGCGCGGTTGATTTTTACCAAATCCTGATAGACAATGCGACCTGCACCGATGTTAAGGTGGCCTACTTCGGAGTTGCCCATCTGTCCGTCGGGCAGTCCGACGTTCTCACCGCTTGCCAGGAGCTGGCTGTGAGGATAGGTTGCATTCAGTTTGTCGAGGTTCGGAGTCGGAGTGTTGAAGATGACATCCCCCTTGCCGTGAGCACCAATGCCCCAGCCGTCGAGGATCATCAAAAGAGCTTTCTTGTTCATAATATCTTTATTTAGTCGTTTTGTTGTCTGGTCGTTTAGTCGCTTGGGAAAGTTTGTTTTGGCAGTTGGTCGCTTTGTTGTCCGGTCGTTGGTAATATCCCTAAACGACCAAACGACTAATCTCCTAAACGACTAATCGGCTGCAAAGGTACGACATTTAATTCATTATTCACAATACTTGCGTTCATTATTTTCCTTTTGGGCGGGAGTAATTAATAAACGGCACATATACAAAAGCCAAAAACCTCAAACATTATACAAAACAATCCCCCAGAATTTGTTCACCCCAGAGGCAAAAGTTTTCATAAAAGTGTGTTTTTGCCATCGTCATTTATTATTTTTTTCGTATCTTTGCACTCGTAAACAAGTAATAGAGCCGCGCTAATTATATTTACCACAAAGCTTTTTCTCATAAAAAACCATCATGGCCAAGAAGAATCAGTCAAACAGGTTGACATCCCAGCAAAAAGAAAATTTAGGTGCTGTTGGCATCTTTGGCAGCGAGGCCAAATCCCATGACGTGCTCGTTGGCGACGTTTCAAAGAAGGCACTGGACAAGCTCAAACAGGAATATCCCAAACTCTCTTTTCGATACAGAACAAGCATAACCAAAGAGGAGATAAACAAGGCGTTGCAGCAAGTGGATAAGGAATTGGGGCAGACTCTGTTTGTTGCGGACTCCAATATAAAGCCAGACGGTGGATTGATTGAAGTTGAGGATGACAATGGCAATTGGAGAGTTGTATTGGTTTCAGAAGCCAAGCATCAAGGCAAAGACATTGAGAACATACATTATGGCATAAAAGTCGGAGTATACAATGACCAGGACTTTATGGTTGCCGGTAATGCTATCGAGCGTTCCCACAAAAACATATCGGAAATAGCAAACCTAATGCTTAGGGAGGCACATTTCCCGTATGTTTTGTTTTTAGAGGGTTCTAATTTCCTTACCGAAGATATAACTGTTACACGACCTAACGGTGAATCAATACTCATCCACTACAATACAGGAAGTTTGAACAGATTGGACAGACTCACTGCCGCGAACTATGGAATGCCCATCAACAAGAATCTGTGCAAAAACAAGTTTGTGAAGTCTAACAATAGGATGATAATGCTACAGGCTGCTTCAATCTATACACAAGGCGATGGCGGTCATTGGAATGAGGACAAGATGTTGGCTGTTATGTTGGAAATAGCCAAGACATCAATACAGACGTTGGCAACAGATTTATTCAAACAACTCACAAAGAATTAAGCATGGCTATTCACAACAAGTCACATCACAACTCGGGACTTATGCAACTTAACAAAATGAACAAGGATAGTATCAAGCATAAGTCGAGCCTTGATTTTACCATACCAGAAAGAACCAATTGTGTCCTTTTGAACAAAGATTGCTTGGAGTTGCTGAAATCTATTCCCGACGAATCTGTGCAGTTGATTCTGATAGACCCGCCATACAATCTCGATTTAGCGGAATGGGACACCTTCAACAATTATATTTCTTGGGCATCAAAGTGGATAGAAGAATCCTATAGAGTTTTGTCAAAGAGCGGAAGTATGGTCATCTTTGGAGGTACACAATTCCAAGGAGAAAAGAGTGGTGACTTAATAGAAATTATCCACTACCTACGCCATCATACCAAATTCCGTTTAGTGAATACGGTAGTTTGGTATTACAAAAACGGGATGTCTGCCCATAGATATTTTGCAAACCGACATGAAGAAGCAATCTGGTTGACCAAAACAGACAAATACTACTTTGACCTTGATTCCGTCAGAATACCATACGGAGAGAAAGAACTGCAAGAAGCACTCAGAGACAAACGCCTAATCCCTGAAAACGTAATGAAAGGGAAGAATCCCACAAATGTATGGGAGATTGGTCGCTTGAATGGCAATTCGCTTGAAAGGGTGGGACATCCTACGCAAAAACCGCTTGAGATAATAAGACGCTTCGTAAAAGCTCTTTCCTACCCTGATTCCATTGTTCTGGATTTCTTTGCCGGAAGTGGCACGACAGGGCGAGTATGCATTGAGGAGAAACGTAATTGCATAATGTGTGATACAGACAAGCAGTCAGATATGTTTTTTGCAAAACACATCGAAAACATGAAGAAGACGGAAATGAATCAGCCGTTCATTGAGAATGACAGTTTGCGTTCTTTTTTCAATGGAATAAAAAATCGTGGCACCAAAGAATACATACATCAATTGCAACTCAACTTTGAAGTACCAGCATTAACAATTCCAACGAGTTCATATCAACGTGTCGCAAACAGCGCTTTGTAGTGGGAAAAAGTCTTTGTAGCCCAGACCCACATGCCGCCGCAATCTTCGAGCAGGCAGGCACCTTGCTCCTTGATGATTCCGCCAAGACATGGGGCTCCTGGAAATGTTCCTGATTTTCAGGTGGCTGACAGATGCCGAAAAAAGTCCCCGTACTTATGCCGATAAGTCCCTGTACTTATTGTCACAAGTCCCCGTACTTATTGCCACAAGAACGTGTACTTTTTTTCATTGTCGCACCTTTTTCCCGTTGGTGACAAGAATGGCACTACTCCCGCTACCTCTTTCTGTGAACGCTTTCGCCGGCTGTCCGCCCAAGTGATACCATTTTCCATTTGACAATTTACCATCCACATCATTTTTCACTTCCCCAAGTCCGTCGGGGTCTTCGGTGACAATGGCGGAGAAGGCTGGTGCTTTGTCTGACTTTTGAAACGTGCCGGTGATGATGTAGCCACCCGTTGTTACCGTCTGCGGCGTGTCGGCCTCAATGCGTACGTTCTCCAGGATAATAGGCGAGGCGAGAACGTCGGCAGGACAGATGCGATAGGGAAGGCCCGCTTCAATACCAGCCCCCTCCCCGCTCCCCCTTTGGGGGAATGCTTGAGAAGGAGAATCTGTTGGCTCTGAGTCCTCCCCCCTTAAGGGGGAGATAGAGAGGGTCTCTGTTCCTTTTCCAAAGATGGCTTCTATGTCGTTTTGGTTGAGCGAGAAGGGCAGGCAGACGTATTGCCACTCATTGTTGGTAAAATGTTTGTTGAGCACTACCTTATTATTATATGTGCGTGGGAGGATGAGGTTGTCGCTGGCATTCTCGTCGTAGGTGACAGGCAGGTCGCTGACTTTCCAAGTGCGAACGAGGTCAACATAGAACTTGCCGTGATTGGCTCCGGCTGTGTTGTTGCTCTCCAAGCCATAGCCGCTCTTGACACCAATCTCCAAGTCCTCGCCTTCGCCCACTTCAATGTCGAGTGCCATATCATTGACGCGCCCAGTCGTGGTGTTGGCGGAAAGGCCTGCGAAGGTTGCCGTCTCATTTGTCAAATAGTCAAATTGCGGATTTGTCAAATGGGGGTACTTGCTCTCTACGCCATAGTACTGTACGGCTGTCTTGTCGCCAGCCTTTCCGTAGAGTCGTGTGATGCCGAGCTTCGAGGCGTGCTGCCACATGCGACAACTCACCTGATAGATGCCCGGTTCAAGCTTCTCGGCGGGTATCGTCTGGAAGAGGCGGAAGTCGTTGGGAATGACGTCCGATGTGCTTGCCACATAGCCCGCCCACTTCCACTCGAGGTTCGTGCCGTCGCTGACGCCGCCGTAGTTGTCGGTCCAGGCGTTGCTCTGCCAGCCGTAGATCGGACCGTTGCCGGCCTCGTTGATGGTCGTCTTGAGATTCCAGTCGTAGGTCACGCCCTGCGGGTTCTTCTCGAAATCATAGTTGATGAGCACGCTGTCGCAGAAGACATCCCAATCACATTTACCATTTAGCCATTTACCATTTACCATTTTATTCCCCTTCGCGAGTTTCTCCACATGGAAGTCGTCGACCACGAAGTAGCCGGCGCCGTTCTTATCTGCTCCTTGGTTGGCACTGTTCGTACGGATGCCGAGCACGAGGTCATCGCCGTCCTGAAGGGTGATATAGACCTCCATGCGCTCCATGTTCTGTGCTGCCGTGTGACCGCCGGCGTGACGGGCAAACGTCATACTGTAGTCGGTATAGGTCAGGTTGTCGTAGCCCTGCGAACCGTTGCGGTAGTAAGGCTCCGTCGTCCAGTACTGCACTACGCAGCGATTGCCGTGCTGGTTGTCTGCAAAGAGGCAGGCGGTGCCGTAGAAGTCCTTCTCCACCCACATGCGGCAGCTGACCTTATAGATGCCTGCGCCCAGCTTCTCGGCGGGGATGCGCTGGTAGAGCTTGAGCGGCATGTTAATGGTCTTGCCACTGGCAGGCTTGCAGACGTAGGCCTGCTCACCGTCCTTGTTCTTGGCCGTCTTGTTCATGCTTCGCTGCAAGGTCATCCCTTCGGGCGACTCGAGCCAGCCCGTCGGCGGCTGCGTGGCCTTCGTGAAGCTCTCTTCGAAAGAGGGATTGACGAGGACGCGGCTCGTGACATCAACTGAAACGGATGCGCCTGCCGAAGGAGAAACGTCGGGCATGGGGGCTTCGATGTTGAAGCCGTTCTCCAACTGCGCGATGCAACGGGAAGCGTCAACCGCCTGCACACAGCAGTCGTGCTCGTCGATGGCCTGAATGGCGGCAAGGGCTGTCGTCTCGCCCAAAACCATATAAACCGGCTCCATGCGGATGCTGCCGTAGGCGATGTGAGAGGCAGACAGGCAGACGGGCACAATGACGTTCTTTGCCTCTTCCTCCTTGGGCGTCACGGCACGATAGGAAATGTTGTACGGGCCTTTCGTCAGGTGTCGCTGCACGTCGCCTTCGTTCTTTACCTGACCGTTCACGACGTAGCGACCGCAGTTGTGCGAGTCCATCGTGTAGGCGCCCCAGGCAATCGGGTCGTTGGCTTCCTTGTTCTTGAGGCAATAGTCCTCGGTCATTACCATGCGGCCAACCATGCGGCGTGCCTCACGGATGTAGAGCTGCGGCGTGAAGTTCTCGTTGTCCTCATATTCATCGAGCGGATAGCCCCACAGGTTGAACTCGTCGCGGATGCTCTTCGGCACGCGCTCGTCTGTCCAAAGAATATAGAGGAGGCCTTTGGTGTAGTCCTCGTGGAGCTTGGCGATGGAGTCGCGTTGCTCGTAAGTGGCCTCAGGGTAATCCCAGCTGTAGCCAATCATATCGGTCGAGAACGCGCCGTTGTTGTTGTTGTCCGTCTTATAAGCGTTCCAAGAGTTCGGTCCCGACGAGTCCTTCATGTACGTCCATTTGAGGCAGTCGCCATAGCCGCTCCAGCCTTTCTTCTCCATCCAGCGGAACAGCAATTCGTACTTCGAGGGGTCGTAGTTGTCGGGCACCTGTGCCGTGATGGCGCGGAAGGGCTTGTTCTTTGTCAACGTCAAGCGATAGTTGTAGGCTTGGATGTGATTGTCGCCCGTTCCGTTGGCAGGCATCGGGTCGCTCATGATGCCCCAGAGCAAACCGCTCGACGGGTCGCCAGGGATGACGTAGGGGTCAACGCCGTCGCAGAACTGATGCTTGTTCAGGCATTGCGCCCCGTTCTCCGGCTCGTTGTACTTATCCTTGCCCTCGCGCCCGACAGTGTAGGTAATCCCAGCCCTCGCCATCAAATCGCCCTCGTAGCTGCAATCCATGAAGATTCGGGCACGAACAACAGCCCCCTCCCCCGAGGAGGAGGGGCTTTCTGCCGCAAGGCTCCCCGTCCCTTTAGGGAAGGGGATGGGGGAAAGGCTTATACTCTTCACCTCATTCCCTTCCTTCTCTGCACTCACGATGCGCCACTCGTACCAAATGTCGGTGGAATCCTTTAACCCGACTTCATCAAGGAATCCTCGGAAAGTGGCAAGCGCAACCTTTGGCTCGAAGTAGAATGTCGGCGAGGCCATACCGTAGTGCTGACCGATGCGGCGGTAGAACTCGCGGGCAAAACCCTTGATGATGCGCCTGTGACTCGTGCTGTCGCCGATATCCGTCCAGCCCAAGCCGCCTGCCGTCAGTCCTCCGATGCGTTTCGTCGGCGAGACGAGCAGCACGCTCTTCCCTTTGAGCTTGGCGGTATAAGCCGCCATAATCCCCGCCGGCGTACTGCCGTAGATGCAGATGTCAACATCCTTCACTGTGTCCTGAGCCTCCTCGGCCCGGACGTCTTGAATAACCGTTAAGCACATCGCCACAAGCAGAAATGTGCAGAAGAATCCCTGTCGTTTCATCGTTATTTAGTGGTATTTATTTGCTTAATCACATCGAAAACCGTGTACTTTCGTTGCAAAGTTAGCATTAAATAATGAACTATGCAAGCAAAAGAGAGGAAAATCAACGTTGCCTGCTCTTAAACGAGGCACGCTCTTATGGTCAACGAGGCGAACGGCATTGAACAGTATCCTTCTTTTCTCTACCACGAATCATACTGCTGGTACTGGAAAAGGGAGAGTGACGGCGGTAAGTTCGTCCAAACCTTAATTATTTTCCATCCTCCACGAAGATTTTCTTCACCGCATCGAGGTAGCCATAGCCATACACATTGTCGGGCTGAAGATAGCTTGTCTCTGTCCATTCGTTCCAGGAATTGATGGTGATGAGCGGATGGAGATGAGGTCTGGCATCGAGGTAGGCTTTTGCCTTCCGCAAGGCCTGTTCGAAGCGCTCCGGCGTGTTGTCACGAGCAACGGCGCTCCTGCCCGTGCGCGGACTATTGTCCCATCCGATGCTGACGTGCGGGTAATAGGGGATGGTGAACTCCTGTTCGAGCTTATCCCATTCCCGGTAAGCCTGCTCGAGGATGTTGGCGTAGTCGTCATCCACGTTTATGAAGTGGCAGAACTGGTAGTGCGACATGCTGTTGAAGCCAAGCTTCCTGACGAACTCGTCGCGCGGCTTGTCGGTCTTTGCCGCATCGAATCCGCTGTAGTTGAACTGCGGTTCCCACATCGTGAACTGCAGCTCGAGGTCTGGGAAGCCAGCCTTCTTCACTTCTCCCCGAAACCATTTCAGGGCATCGCGTGCCTGCTCAACACCTCCGATGCCCTCGATGAAGGTCGAGAGTTCATATATCATGAACACGGGCTTGCCGTCTATCTTGTAGTAGTTAGGCTGCCGGAAGAAAAGCTCAATGTTGCGCCGGCACATCTTCTCGAAGGCTTCGCGACTCACGCCGCCCCGCCAGATGATGTTGCTCTCGCCGAGATGGGCGATGCGCGTGTCCCAATAGTTCTCTACGTTATGGTTTGCCCACATGAGGTAGAACCGCATCTTGTCGGAATTGCTGGCTTTCAGGAAACCGTTGGTAAGCGTTGTCTCCATGAAGGGACGCTCGTCGAACCAATACCAATCGAAGATGAAGACGTTCACGCCGTGGCTGGTGGCCTGCTCAATCTCCATTTCCATGACGGCAGGGTCGGCCTCGTTGACATATCCCCACAGCGGACGACGTTTCCAGTAGTGTCCAGGATTGCGTTGCTGCATGGTCATCACCGTCTCCCATTCGCCCATGCCCGTTGGCCAGAAGGGCCGCAGACGAGGATCGTCGGCAGCATAGGCGGGATAGAGGTAGGCCGCAACGTCGTAGTTCCTTTTCGTTTGAGCAAGGCAGGCAATGACAGACATCACCAGGCCCAGAAAAATGATTAACCTTTTCATTATAGATGTTTCATATACGTTTCATATAAATTCAGCTGTTTCGTAGTCATGTATCATTCTTCCAATGGCAGAGACGGGGAGTTGCTGTCTTCTGTGTCGTCGAAACGGGCTTTGGCTGCCTCTAAGGATTTCTGAATTTGTCGTATCAGCACTTCGCGAGGTGGCAACTCGGTCATGTATTGGGCGACTTTGATGCCAGCCTTGTCGAGTTGCAGCAATTCTATCTGTTCTTCTCCTCCCTCTGTGCAAAGCAACAAGCCCAAGGGCGACTCTTCGCCAGGCTCCATCTCGTTTTGCTCTAACCAGCGAAGATAAAGTTCC
>JAFXZK010000063.1 GCA_017541265.1 Bacteroidaceae bacterium
CAAAGGTGGAAGGGATAAACAACAAGATAAAGGTGATGAAACGAAGTGCATATGGATTCAGGGACGAGGAGTATTTTAGACTTAGACTCTATGCACTACATGACTGCCATATCACTCGAAATGTCGGATGAACCGAAAAAAGTTCTACTTCCAACCTTATTCGGTACATCTTAGATTCTATGTATGCAGGCTCTTTTTTTATCTTTTATATTTTGCCATGTTGATAAATAGTTGTAATTTTGCCGCGCAATTATGAATTATGAACTCATAACTATGAACTGATATGGGCGGTTATTTAGTAAGCGATACACGCAAGGTGACGACTCACCGTCTTATTGAGATGAAGGAACAGGGACAGCAGATTGCTATGCTGACCTCATACGATTACACGATGGCTCAGCTCGTGGATGGGGCTGGCATCGACATTATTCTCGTTGGCGACAGCGCCAGCAACGTAATGGCGGGCAATATGACGACGCTACCCATCACCATCGACCAGATGATTTATCATGCCCGCAGCGTGACGCGCGGCGTGAAGCGTGCCCTTGTGGTGTGCGATATGCCGTTCGGCACCTATCAGGTCAATGCCACCGAGGGTGTGAAGAACGCCATCCGCATCATGCAGGAGAGCGGTTGCGATGCCCTCAAGCTGGAGGGCGGCGTAGAGATACAGGACACCATCCGAGCCATCCTCGACGCAGGCATTCCTGTGATGGGACACCTGGGCCTCACGCCGCAGAGTATCAACAAGTTCGGCACCTACGCTGTGCGTGCCAAGGAAGAGGCGGAGGCAGAGAAACTCATGAGCGACGCCCGGCTGTTGAGCGAGCTTGGATGCTTTGCCATTGTCTTGGAGAAG
This sequence comes from Bacteroidaceae bacterium, assembly GCA_017541265.1. Taxonomy (GTDB): domain Bacteria; phylum Bacteroidota; class Bacteroidia; order Bacteroidales; family Bacteroidaceae; genus Physcousia. Next base: position 860 of record JAFXZK010000063.1, read on the forward strand.
ATACCGGCTGCGCTGACAAAGAAGGTCTGTGAGCAGGTGAAGGTGCCCGTCATCGGCATCGGGGCTGGTCAGGCCGACGGCCAGGTGCTGGTCGTTCACGACATGCTGGGTATGACCAAGGGCTTCTCGCCCAAGTTCCTCCGCCGCTATGCTGACCTCTCGACCGTCATCACCGATGCGGTCGGACAGTATGTGGCAGACGTGAAGTCGGGGGACTTTCCCAGTGAGGCGGAGTCGTATTAGAAGCTGAAGCAAATCCCGAAGCCAGGAGTGATTTGGTGTATGGCGAGGCTGAAGCGCCGATTGCCGTATTGGAAGGGTGTGCGAGTAAAGTCGTAGTCGAGGTTGGCACGCCAGACGATGTTGTGCTTCAAGGCGTAGGAGAAGCTGAAGCCAGTGCCGAAGATAAAACTGTTGCCGCCCTTCAGCTCAACTGTTTCCGTGAGAGTGGCGATGCTGATGTCGCCACAATGTCGACGGCCGAAGAGTAGCTTCGACCCCAGGTTCATCCGTTTGTTCAAGGGCAATCCGCCATAGACGCCGCCCATGATGTCGAAGCTCGACAGCTGGTCGGCGTTCTTGACGGCAGTGCTGTTGATGCGGGCACGCAAGCCGAAGCCCAGATGAGGGTTCAGGAAATAGGCGGCTTCTGCCGCTATCACTGTGCTTAGCTTGTGTGTGATGGTGCGCGGGTGGCCTGCCGCCAGCAAGTCAGCGGGTATGCTCTTGTGCCCGGGCATGATGCCGAATCCTGTTTGAAGCGAGAAGAACGACGGATGCTCACTCACATCGTTCAGGTCTTCCATCTCGCGTCGCAATGTGTATTTGTCCTTGAAGATAAGGTCGGAGATGGCATAGCCTGCTTCCGCCGAGAGGATGCCGATGCCGGCTCCTGCCAGCACGTCGCTCACCCAATGGCGGTTGTTCATCACGCGGAAGGCTCCGATGCCCGTCGCCACGGCATAGCCGCCGACGCTGTACCAAAGGCTGCGCGTCAGGCCGTACTCCTTGTGCAGGATGGTGGCTGCCATAAAGGCAGTGGCGGTGTGGCCGGAGGGGAAGGAGTTGGCGGTCGTGCCGTCGGGCCTCCTCTCGCGGGTCGAGTACTTTATGCCATTGACCAAGGTGCACATGATGACTGCGGAGAAGGCATTGCTCACCAGCATCCGCCCCCACTGCGAACGCCCTTCGTAGCCGCCGGCTTTCAGACCATAGGTGAGTGCCAGAGGTGCGTATTGCAGGTAGTCGTCAACCTTGTTGTGGAAGCCGAAGTTGATGTCGTGGTTTATCTTGCGCACATCTTTCTTGAAGGCATGGCCGGCAAGGCCGAGGGCGATGTAGGGCACGCTGGCAAGCGAGAGGTCGCGCTTCACGGTCCAGTATTGCTTTTGCTGGCCGATGTTGACGGCATCAGGCGATATGGTCAGCCTTTTGTAAGGCCTTTGGCACATGCACGAGACAGGCAAGGATGCAGGCACTCGCACGTCGTCGGTGGCAAGGGCTTCGAGCGTTGCCATCAGCAAGACGAAAAGGAACAAGTGCTTTGCCATTCGTGCATTTTTCCGCAAAGATACAAAGAAATGAAGAACGAAGAACAAAGAATGAAGATTTTTTTGTATCTATGTACCCGAAAAGCGATTATTAACCTTAAAACAAATAACTATGAAGCAGAAATCATTACTTCTGACATTGTTCATGCTGCTTGGCTTCAGCATGGCAAATGCAAAGTTTGAGCAACTCCCGAAGGGCAAAGCTCTTGCCAGCAGGCCAGGCATTTCCCTGCCTGCCGATGTTGCTCTCGGCAATGCGGCAAACTTCGCCACTATCGACAAGAATGGCATCGGCAAGCGCTTGAAGGCAAGACGCAAGGCCGCAGAGCCAGTCTTCTCCGATGACTTCGAGTCTGGCAACCTCGACCAGTGGACCATTTACACAATGGGCGAATCCCCTACGGCAAATGGCTGGACGTTAGCATCTAATTGTGGCGGTTATACTGCACACAGCGGTACATATTATGCATGTTCGAAGAGCTGGACACAGGGCACCGGGCAAGGGCAGATTTTCTCTGCCGACAACTGGCTTGTTACACCTCTGGTCAGCTTGGGAGGTAAGTTGAGTTTCTGGGATAAATCCGACCCAGAATGGCCAGACCAGTACGAGGTGCTGCTCTCCACAACAAGCAATGCCATTAGCGACTTTACGACAACACTGCGCCCGATGCAAGACGCAAATGGCGAGTGGACGGAAGTGGAAGTTGACCTGAGTGCATACAAGGGGCAAGGATACATCGCCATCCATCATGTGAGCAGCGACAAGTTCCATCTCCACATCGACGACTTCTGCGTCTATCCTTCCGAAGGGAAAGACTTTGATGTTGCAGACCTCGTGGGCGACTACATCTGGGATTATAAGACTTCAAGCGAACTGGCAACCGACCTCTCGTCTGTTACAACGACTGCCGGTCAAGCCCGCGTCAAGATTGCCCTTTCCGAGAAGACCGAAGGCGGCATCACCATTTCTGGCATGTTCCCCAATGACCTTGAGGCTACTGTTGAAAGCGATGGGTCTTATTTCGTCATTGAGCAAGGTCAAGTAGCCGGCACCTACTCCTCCAATAGCGATTATGTCCTTAAAGGATTGTTCTACTATGAAGGCGACGAGAATTATGAAGCAGGATGGTACTATTCCGACATCTATGGAGATATAGCTGACGATGGTTCTATCCACTTCGATGATTGGATATGCAGAGTCCTCTCTGGCGGAGAAAACGACGGCTATTCCCTGACTCCCTACTATGTAGCCGGCAGCACCCTGACTCCCACCGAGCCTTTGATTGTGGTTACGCTTCCCGAAGGCTTGGAGATTCTTCCCTACGCGATGATCTATGATGAAGGCTCAAAAGGCATCAATGTGGCGGTGGATGGTAACGATGTCTATTTCCAAGGCATGAGCCAATACCTCCCCGAGGCTTGGGTTAAAGGTACGAAGGAGGGCAACCTCGTGACGTTCCCCGCTATGCAGTACATGGGTGATTATGGTTCTAACGGCTCCTCGTTCTTCTTCTACAACGGCGAGGCCACATTCACTTATGACCCGGATGCTGGTACATATACTGCTGAAGGTCTGGTCTTTGGCGTGCTGGCTGACCAATATTACGATGGCAAGTACACTAATCCCGTGCTGAGTCCTGTTGTCGAGAAGGCAGCCATGCCTGCTGATCCAAAGGTTACAGGTATGGAGGAAACCAGCTACGGATGGATTGTCGAATTCAACATACCTCTCGCGGACGTCAATGGCGAGCCTATGGTAGTATCCAAGTTGTCGTACATCATATATACGGACACAAAGGGCGCGATTGTTCCTTTGACATTCACTTCCGCGACGCACACCCGCCTGACCGAGGACATGACCGAGATTCCTTACGGTTTCACAGAGAACTACGACTTCTACACCGATGTAATCTATCTGAACGACCTCTACTCTGCCGACTGGACCAGAATTGGCATCCAGAGCATCTACCGAGGTGGCGGCGAGGAGAATAAGACCGAGATCCAATGGTTCGACATCTTGCCTGAGCCCGAAGCCATCGAGGCACCCGAAGGCTTAGTGACAGAAGCTTATGCCCTAAACGCTTATGAGCAGGAGAGCGAAGGTGCATATACCCACCAGATGCAGGTTGGCTTCGACGGCAACGATGTTTACTTTAAGGGCGTTTCCGATGATACTGCTGACATGTGGCTGAAGGGTACTCTGAGCGCGGACGGCAAGACTGTCACCATTCCTGCCAACCAATACATGGGTCTGGAAGATTTATATGGAATCGTTACCTACAAATACTTCTTCTCCGCTCTTGGCGAGGACAACGAAACCCTGGAGGACATCGTGCTGAACTACAATGCTGAGCTGGGCACCTTCACCACCGACCAGACTCTGGTGCTCCACGACGGCAAGCGTTCGCTGGGAGAGCCTTACCAGGTGTTTACTAATGTCGTAATAACCAAGATGCTGGAATTCGCAACGCCTGCCGACCCGGAGATAACGAACTACGATTTTACAGGTGCTTGGCCTCTGCTGAAGTTCTACATCCCAACAGAGGATGTGAACGGCAACGCCCTACAGACCTCAAAGCTCTTCTATACCGTATGGGAAGAGAC
>JAFXZK010000064.1 GCA_017541265.1 Bacteroidaceae bacterium
AAAAATGCCGTTTCCTCTGAAAAAGATAACATAAGTCTTGTAAAAAGAAAGGATTTTGCCCAAAATGACAACAATTCCAACATAAACAATGGCATTTTCCATTGGCAAATTGAAGTAGGCAAGCAGCATTACAACGGGGAATAACAACACTCCTTCCATGGAAATCAGGTAGAGATATGTCTTCATCCATTGTTCATTTTTTTTCCTATCAAAAAACACCCATCCTACTGCCCAATAGGCTGCTGCCTTTACCAGAAAATAGGCTGCCATAACGGCTGTGAAGATGCCAATTATCTGATAGTGCTCTATTGTGAATGTGTCTGCGATGTAGGTGCGGGTATAGAAAAAGTAGATGAGCGAAAAGAGCAGGCATGTCTGCACCACCAAGAACATCTGCACCCACAGTTCGCCCGATGTCTCGGCGAACGTAGAGGTGTTGCCACGAGGCACGTAGAAGAAGTTTTTGCCCTGTCGGATGATGAACTGCATGGACCGCGAGAAACTGATCATCGCCAGAACGAAGCAGCCAAGGAGCAGACTTGTGATGAGGTTGTCGCCAGCGATGGAGTAGGGCACAGGGTCGCCCGCCACGCCATATCGGCCACCGCTGAGCTCGGGGTGGAACATCGAGTCTTTCGAGAAAAACGACTCGCGGTAGTATTGCGGCAGACTGACGTCGCGCAGGCTTCTGCCCTTTGTGTGACCAGGCATGTGCAGCGTGTCGGGCTGTTCGCTCCAATGAATCTCTGAGGCTTTGATATGCCGCTGGATGGCCGAATCCTGCTGTGCGGGAGTGGCGTCCTTAGGCAGCCAACTCAGCACCTCCTTTGGTGTCAGCACATGGGGTTGTGCCGACACGTTGACCTGTCCGCTGTCGCCAACGGCAGCGGTGGTATGGGCGCTGATGGAGTCTTGTCTCATGAGATGTTTTTTCTATACTTACCAGAGGTACTCGGAAGGGTTAGAGGTTAAATGCACGACGGATGTCGTCAACGCGGTCGAGCTTCTCCCAAGTGAAGAGTTCCACGTCGATGACGCGCGTCTCGTGATAACGCGACGTGAATTCCTTCTTCACCACCTCGTTCTTGCGTCCCATATGTCCGTAAGCAGCAGTCTCCAGATACATGGGCTGGCGCAACTTCAATGTGCGTTCAATCACTTTGGGGCGCAGGTCGAACAATTGCTCAATCTTCTTGGCAATCTCGCCGTCACTCATCTGAACGCGCGAGCGTCCGTAGGTGTTGACGTAGATGTTCATGGGTTTGGCCACACCGATGGCATAACTCACCTGCACCAATATCTCGTCGCTCACACCAGCAGCCACCATGTTCTTGGCAATGTGACGGGCGGCGTAAGCTGCCGAGCGGTCCACCTTAGACGAGTCTTTGCCCGAGAAGGCACCGCCGCCGTGGGCTCCCTTACCGCCATAGGTGTCGACAATGATTTTGCGGCCTGTCAGGCCTGTGTCGCCATGAGGACCGCCGATGACGAACTTGCCCGTAGGATTAACATAGACCTTGATGCCTGGGACCTCGCCGATGTTGTCGGTCGGGTTGACATAGTAGTTGTCCGAACCGAAGAGGTCGAGCACCTTTTGGCTGCGTATCTGCTGCTTCACGCGTGGGATGAGAATATGGATGACATCGTCTTGGATGCGGGAAAGCATGGCTTCGTCTTCATCAAATTCGTCGTGCTGGGTGCTGACAACGATGGTGTGTATGCGTTGTGGAATGCCTTCGTCGCTGTATTCCACCGTCACCTGGCTCTTTGCATCGGGGCGCAGATAGGTCATCACCTTTCCTTCCTTGCGAATATCCGCCAGCGTGCGCATCAACAGGTGAGCCAAATGCAGCGAAACGGGCATATAATCCTCCGTCTCGTTCACCGCATAGCCGAACATCATGCCTTGGTCACCAGCACCTTGGTTGATAGACTCTCCTAAATCCTCCCTGTTTAGGGAGGACTTCCCTTCTCCCCCTAAACAGGAGGAGCCAGAGGGGGTCTTCATCCATGCGGCGCGGTCAACGCCTCGGTTGATGTCGTCGCTTTGCTCGTGAATGGCTGTAAGCACACCACACGAGTTTCCGTCGAACTGGTATTCCGACTTCGTGTAGCCAATCTTGTTGATGGTGCGGCGAGCCATCGTCTGCAAGTCGATGTAGGCCTCAGACTTCACTTCACCCATAATCACCACTTGGCCTGTCGTCACAAACGACTCGATGGCGCAACGGGCATCGGGGTCGTAGGCCAGAAACTGGTCTAATATAGCGTCACTAATCTGGTCGGCCACCTTGTCGGGATGGCCTTCCGATACTGATTCTGATGTAAACAAATACGGCATAATCTGTTTCCTCCTAAGATATATAAAATTAAAAAAATAAGTGTACCTTCGCTTTGGATTTGCAAAGGTACACCTTTTTCCGTGATTGGCAAAATAAACGGACAAATTTCATCAAAGTTAACAGGCGCCCCATCGCTCGACGGACCGCCTGTTACGCTTGTCAGGCTATCGAGAAAGCCTGTGATTATAGGTTATTTACTCAGCCGGAAGCATGGTGACTTCGACGTGGTTGCCGGCCTTCAGCAGTTCCTTGACGAAGGCGCAGATGCTCTCTACGGTCTGAGCGTTCACAATCTTCTCGAAGTCGGTGTGGAAGTCAACGCCGAACTTGCGCCAGTTGGTGATTCGGTTGAGCCAATAGCTGTTCTGCTTAAGCTGGTCACCGTGGTTCTTCAGCATGTACTCCTTCACCTTCTGCAGTTTGTCGGCATCGCAAGTCTTCGTCATAGCGTTCACCTCGTCGCGCATGATTTGCACTGCAACGTCAGCCTTTTCGGGTTTCATGGGGCAATAGGCAAGGACTTGTGTGGTCGTCTCGAAGTCGGTGCGGCTTATTCCGGCTTGCGAAGCCACTGTGTAAGCAGCGCTGGCGTCTTCACGAATCTTCTTCAGGTATTCCATGCTTAGAATCTGACCGACGATGGAAGCCTTGATGCTGTTCTCCAACGTGTAGGGGATTTGCTTCGAATACCAATGCATCATGGCGATGGCCTTCGGTGTCTCCGCCTTATGTTTGAAGTTGTTGACGACATTTCCTTCGTAGTCGGTGTCCACCTTTTTGCTCTTCACCACCTTCTTTTGTGAGGGCAGCGAAGCCAGGTATTGCTCGATGAGCGGGCGGAT
>JAFXZK010000065.1 GCA_017541265.1 Bacteroidaceae bacterium
ACAATAAAAAGACATATCTTTGCGACGTGTTTTTCATAGTATTAGATTTAAGGTTAACAGGGTTGCAGCGGCGACCCATTTTTATTTTATCCCACTATCATTCTTATCATCCTTTTTCTTCGTGCTTGAATTGAGCCGGATTACATCAGACCATCGTGTGGTTGGCGATGGACTACGGAAGTCATGCTTGATGGCATTGGCAAAGACATCGGCCTTTCCCTTACCATTCTTCTGAGTATATTGCTGGGCACCGATAACGATGGTCTCTGAGCCATGCATGCGGTTGATGCGGTCTATCACCTCATCGAGTCGGCGCATCTTCTGAATCTGTTCGGCATTCAGGTCGAACAAGTCCTGCTGGATGGGTGAGTCAGGAGAAATACCCATCACGATGACACCCGCCTTCTTGTATTGATAACCTTGAATAAAGATGCGGTCGAGCACGTCGTGAGCCGCCTGAACAATGGGAATCGTAGAACTGGTAGGCGTGACGAGGCGTGTTTCCTGAAAGTTCCAGTATTGTGCTAGGTCTTCACGGAAGGCATTGGTATTCACAAACACGCCAACTGTGGTGGCTACCGTCTTCTGCGCTCTCAGTTTCTCGGCACAACGGGCAGCATAGTTGGCAATATGAGTGCGCAGGGTGTCCTTGTCACTTATCATGCCATTGAACGAACGGCTAGTGCAAATCGATTTCTTTTTTGCCAGTTCTTCATTAGGCACGGCATCCTCGCCATTCAGTTCCTGCCACGTTCTGACGATGTTGATGTTGTTGAACGTCAGTCGTACCCAGTCCTTATGATGCTTGGCAAAGTCGAGGGCTGTCTTGCAGCCAAGTACCTGTAGTTTGGCTGCATAGCGTCTGCCGATGCCCCAGACATCCTCGATGGGACACCATTCAAGCGCCTTCTCCCGTTTGTAGTCCGTATCAATCATGCAGCAATGCTTATAGGCTGCATATTTCTTCGCCAGTTTCGAGGCAATCTTTGCCAAAGTCTTGTTGGGAGCCAGTCCGATGCTGATAGGCAGGCCCACTTCACGCTTAACATGCCCACGCTACCCGAGAATTGAGCCCCTTGCGCTAGTCGAGATTTAACCCCCTTGGTTACCGATAGAGAATGGTAACGGGGGATGCTTTGTTTCTGTGGGTCAGTGCCACGGAACGGAGCGAGGCGTAGCCGAGCGCAGTGGAGTGACACTGACCCACAGAAACTGCCACGACTTCCAGGTCCCCCTTTTTTATTAACTTTGCAGCCCTAACAAAGAAAAGGCTGCGTAAAATGATAAGTATGTATAGTAAGAAAGAGGTTCTGACCTATCACATTGTATTTGGATGGGGAGCAAAGAAGATTCACAGCGAGATGGCCAGAGAGGGGAAGTATCCTCCCTCGCTCAACACCATCCGCAAGTTACTGAACAAGTATGATACCGCTCTTGAGAGTGGCGGAAAGGAGGCCGCAGACGCCTACTTCAGGACGAAGGACGCCTTCAGGACGCCTGTCCGCGAGCGCTACAAGCTGTTGCCGGAGGTGCGTGCCTACATTGAGTCCGCAATCAGGGAGAATGAACGCAAGAAGCAGGAGAGCAACCGCAAGCAGTGCATAGACATGCAGAAGGTGTGGGACATCCTGCGTAATGACATGGGCTATGACATTTGCTACAGCACCGTGACGGCCTATGCGCGTGAATACAGGGCCAGTCTTGCAGGAGGCGGTGCAAAGGCACATGAGTGCTTCATCCGGCAGTACCACCCTGCAGGCGAGGAGTGCCAGTTTGACTGGGGCGAGGTCAAGCTGTACGTCGGCGGAAGGCGTATGAAGCTGCGCATGGCGGCGTTTGCCCTTCCGCACAGCAACCATCGCCGGGGCTACCTGTTCATCCGCGAGCATACGCTGGCTTTCCAGGAAGCCCACCGAAACTACTTCCATGACATCGGCCGCATACCCGGTCGCATGGTCTACGACAACATGCGTGTGGCCGTCAAGTCCTTCGTTGGCAGCGAGAAGCATCCGACGGACGCCCTGCTGGAGCTGGCAGGTTTCTACGCCTTCGACTTCCGCTTCTGCAACGCCCGCAGGGGAAACGAGAAGGGGACGGTGGAGGAGACAGTCAAGGTGCTCCGCAAGGAGGCCTTCTCCGTAAGGGACCGTTTTGACACACTTGAAGAGGCTCAGGCTTATCTGGACAAGGTGTGCGAGCGGATGAACAAGACCGGCAAGAGCCGAGCCACGGCAGAGATTGCCCGTCTGGCAGAGGAGGACTTTGCCGCCATGCGCCCGTGTACGGATGACTTCGGATGCTTCCAGATGGTAGAGCGCAAGGTCAGTAACTATGGCGTCATCACGATGGACAAGGCCTTCTATTCCGTACCGGACAGGCTGACGCTGAAGGCCGTCATGGTGCGCGACTACACCAACAAGATCGAGGTGTTGGAAGGCGGTACTGTAATTGCCACTCATGAGAAGGTCCCTGCCGGGGGGTGGAAGCTGACGCTGGAGCACTACCTCGCGACGCTCTCCCACAAGCCTGGAGCGGTACGGAACGCAGAGGCACTCAGACAGGCTCCGGATGGTATCAGAAGGGTATTCCGCGGGGCGTTCGAGCAATGTCCCAGAGACTTTGTGGAACTGCTCCTGTTCGCCAGGGAGAAGGGTATGACCTATGAGGATGTGACAGAGGCGTACGACGAACTCAAGAAGAGCCGTGTGCGCGAAGTGACATTGGCACTAATGAAGGCGGCGCTCATGCCTGAGAAGTGCTGCGCAGCTGCCACGATAGTCATGCTGCAGCAGGATGGTGGAGCCATAGAGCAGAGAGCCGTGGAGGGGCTTAAGATGGCAGCACAGGTGATGATGGGACCCGTAAAAGCCAAAGGCCATGGAGCAATGGAATGAACAGGACATACAGAAGACGCTACACAGGCTGGCGCGTGAGCTGCACCTTGGTGTCTTCAGGACACGGTATGGCGAGCTGGACGAACAGGCAAGGAAGGAGGGATGGAGTCACGCACGCTTCCTCTACGAGCTGATGCTGGCAGAGCATGAGCAGAGGGAGGAGAATGCCCATGTGAAGCGCCTCAAGACGGCAGGATTCCCACAGTACAAGTACCTGGAGGAGCTCAATCTGGATGAACTCCCGGAAGGCGTGAAGCCGCTGCTACCGGAACTCAGGACGCTCAACTTTATCCGGGAAGGGCGCAATGCCGTATTCTTCGGCAACCCGGGAACGGGAAAGACGCATCTGTCCATTGCACTGGGCATCCTGGCATGCAAGCAGCGTATGACCGTGCTCTTCACATCTGTACCACATCTCATCACACAGATCAAGGAGTGCCGCTCGCAGCAGACACTACATGCTCTGGAAATGCGCTTCCGCAAGTACGACCTTGTCATATGCGACGAATTCGGATATATGGCATGCGACAAGGAGGGAGGGGAACTGCTCTTCAACCACCTCTCACTCAGGGCTGGACAGAAGTCCACGATTGTCACAACAAACCTCGCGTTTGACAGATGGGAAGAGGTCATCAAGGATAAGATCCTCGTCAATGCACTCGTAGACAGACTGACGCATAAGGCCTATCTCATCAACATGAACGGAGAGTCATACAGACTCAAGGAAACAAGGGATTTTAATCAAAAATTACTAAAAGAGTATGCAGAAAAGAAATAAATTACTAACTTTGCACCCGTAACCAAAAGGGGGTTACTTTTTAATTAGCAAAGGGGGCAAATCTCAAATCGCGCGCGCA
>JAFXZK010000066.1 GCA_017541265.1 Bacteroidaceae bacterium
GCAACTCACCGTCCTCACACACATACTGCAACATCGACTCGATGTAGATATCATCGGCATCCTGCAGTATACGCACCTTCTCAGGCGTGATGTCGCCCAGGATACGCACTGCCAGTCCGGGACCGGGGAACGGGTGGCGCTTAATCAGCCGCTCAGGCATCTCCAACTGATACCCTACCCTTCTCACCTCGTCCTTGAACAGCCACTTCAAGGGCTCACAGAGTTGCAGGTGCATCTCCTTGGGCAGACCGCCCACGTTGTGGTGGCTCTTGATGACCTTGCCCGTGATGTTGAGGCTCTCGATGCGGTCGGGATAGATGGTGCCTTGCCCGAGCCACTTTGCATCCGTAATCTTCTTTGCCTCGGCATTGAATACCTCGATGAAGTCGCGGCCGATGATTTTGCGCTTCTGTTCGGGGTCGGTCACACCGTCGAGGTCTGCAAAGAAACGTGCACTGGCATCCACGCCGATGACGTTCAGGCCGAGACATTCGTAGTCCTTCATCACGTTCTGGAACTCGTTTTTGCGCAACATGCCGTGGTTCACGAAGATGCAGGTCAGGCGGTCGCCAATGGCACGATTGAGCAGGACGGCACAGACACTGCTGTCCACGCCTCCCGAGAGGCCGAGGATGACGCGGTCGTTGCCAATCTGCTCTCGCAACTCGGCAACGGTTGTCTCCACGAAGTTCGCTGGCGACCAGTCTTGGCGGCTGCCGCAGATGTCGACCACGAAGTTCTTCAGCAGCAGCGTGCCCTGCAGCGTGTGGAACACCTCAGGATGGAACTGGACAGCCCAAATGGAAGCCTCACCCCGACCCTCTCCTAAGGGAGAGGGAGACCAGAAGGCAGCGTTGGTGACGTCCTTTGTGCTGCCGATGACTTGGAATCCCTCGGGGATGGCCGTAATGGTGTCGCCGTGGCTCATCCACACCTGCGAGTTCTGGTCGAAGCCCCGGAAGAGCGGGTTGCTGGTATCGACGGTTTCCAAATGGGCGCGTCCGTATTCGCGGGAGTCAGCCTTCTCAACACGTCCGCCGAGGGAATGCGAGATAAACTGTGCGCCATAGCAGATGCCCAGCACGGGCAGGCGGCCTACGAACTGGCTAAGGTCCACCTTGAAGGCTTCCGGGTCGTGAACGGAGTAGGGTGAGCCGGAAAGGATGACGCCGATGACGTCGGGGTCGTCCTGAGGGAACTTGTTGTAGGGCAGTATCTCGCAGAAGGTGTCAAGCTCTCGAAGCCGTCGGGCGATGAGCTGTGTTGTCTGCGAACCGAAGTCCAGGATGATGATTTTCTGTTGTTGCATCGCAGTTATGTTTTGGTTTCGTGTGCAAAGGTACGAAAAATCGTTCATAGTTCATAATTCATCGCCCATAATTCTTAATTCTTAATTCTTTTCTGTACCTTTGCCAAGGATTTTCATACAAGTGGGACATAATGGGAAGCAGTTTCGTTATACACGATGTTGCCATTGTCAATGAGGGCAGGTGCTGTCAAGCGACGGTTCACATTGAGGATGGAAGGATTGCGGAGATAAAGGAAACCTCCAAAAACGGAAGTGGGGGCGAGTCCTTCCTCTTGCCCGGAGTCATCGATGGGCACGTCCACATGCGTGAGCCAGGGCTTACGCACAAGGCGACGATGGAGAGCGAGACGCGGGCTGCAGCTCGGGGCGGCGTGACCACGGTGCTCGATATGCCAAATGTGGTGCCACAGACCACCACGCTCCAGCTTCTGCGGGAGCGCTATGCCCTTGCCGCGACGCGGTGCCATGTGAACTACGGCTTCTATCTCGGCGCCACGAACGACAACTTGGATGAAATAAGAAGGCTTGATCCGACGTACTGCCCTGGCGTGAAGGTCTTCATGGGCAGCAGCACGGGCGGTATGCTCGTCGACAGGGAAGAGACGCTCCGGCAAATCTTCCGCGACTCGCCCACGCTCATCATGACGCATTGCGAGATGGAGCCTCGCGACCACGAGGCCTGCTACCGGAGCACATCGCTTGCCGTCCGCCTTGCAGAGGAAACGGGAGCGCGGCTCCATGTGGCGCACATCACGACGGCAAAGGAACTGGAACTCTTCCAGCCTGGCGATGACCGAATCACGGCGGAAGCCTGCCTGCCGCACCTGCTCTTCACCGATGCCGACTACGAGAAGCTCGGCACACGCATCAAATGCCACCCCTCCATCAAGACGGCAGCCGACAGGGACGCTTTGCGAAAGGCTTTGACTGACGGGCGCATCCGCACCGTCGGTACAGACCACGCTCCGCATCTTCTCTCCGAAAAGGAGCAAGAGTGGCAGAAGGCACCAGGCGGGATGCCGATGGTGCAGTTTTCACTGCCTGCTATGCTCGGCCTCGTCGATGAAGGCGTGCTCAGTCTCGAGCGGCTCGTGGAGCTGATGTGCCACAATCCTGCTCGCCTCTACGGCATCAAGGATCGCGGCTTCATCCGCGAGGGCTGCCACGCCGACCTCGTGTTAGTACGCCGCCAGCCGTGGACTGTGACGCGGGACTGCATCGAGAGCCGTTGTGGTTGGAGTCCTTTGGAGGGAAGAACCCTCGGCTGGCAGGTGGAGAAGACGTGGGTGAACGGCAACCTCATTTGGGATGGTAAACAGCTCAATTCCAATGTCTTGGGGCAGCCTGTCAGAATGCAGTGAGTTAGGGCCTAAATAAGTCCCTGTACTTATGGGCATAAGTCCACGTTCTTCTGACAATAAGTCCCTGTACTTATGGCCATAAGAACAGGGGTTTTTGAGAACGACGACGGGGGAGGCTGACATTATTTACTTGCCAAGTAAACCTTTGCGGCTCAACCTTGTCAAAACAAAAGCGAAATGAATATAACATAGAAACTACAATCCACAAGCTGTGAAACATTTCACTTTCATTCTCATACTCTGCCTTTTCCCGATTGGGGCAGCGGCACAGAAAATTACCATGAGCGGACTTGTCATGGACGGAGAGCTTAACGAGCCGCTGACGGGCGCTGCCGTCGTGCTGCTCCAGCCCAAGGACAGCGCATTGGTCGTAGGTGCCTCGTCCGACCTCGAAGGCAAGTTCAAGCTCCCCGAAGTCAAAAGCGGCAACTATATCCTGCGCATCAGCTACATGGGCTTCCAGTCCTATTTCCGCAACATTACTCTGTCGAAGAAAAACAAGGACGTCAATCTGGGCACCGTCACGCTTCAGGTGGACAGGAAGATGCTGAAGGAGGCGGAAGTGACAGCCAAGCTGGCACAACTGGAAATGAAAGCGGACACGTTCGTCTATAATGCCGAAGCCTTCCGTATGTCCGAAGGCTCTATGCTGGAGGAACTCGTCAAGAAGCTTCCTGGCGCGGAAGTCGACGACGAGGGCAACATCAAAATCAACGGCAAGAGCGTCTCGAAGATTATGGTCGATGGAAAGGAGTACTTCCAGAATGACACGAAGATGGCGATGAAGAACCTGCCTTCGAAGCTCATCAAAAAGCTCAAGGCCTACGACAAGAAAAGCGACTATACGCGCATCACGGGCATTGACGACGGCGAGGAAGAGACGGTGCTCGACCTTTCTGTCAAGAAAGGTATGAAGGACGGCTGGGTGGGCAACTTCGACGGAGCCTACGGCACAGAAGACCGCTACTCGGGCAAGTTCAACGTGAACCGCTTCATGGACCACAGCTACCTCTCCGTAATCGGCAGCCGCAACAACGTCAACGACTTCGGCGGCCGCTGGGGTGGGGGAGGCAACGGCATCACCACCAGCACGATGGGCGGCGTGACCTTCGCCTGGGAGAATGGCAAGCCCGACTACTCGCCGGGACTGCTGAAGCTGGGCGGCAATGTGCGTTACAGCAGCAGCGACAGCGAATCGCAGTCGAAGACCAACAACGAGATGTTCCTGACTTCTGGCTTAAGCCAGTTCTCCAACTCAAAGAACCACGGCACCAACTGGAACCAGAACATCAACGCCAACTTCCAGTTCGAGTGGTTCCCCGATAGTCTGACCAATATCATGTTCCGTCCGAACTTCAGCCACTCGGACGGCAACAGCTTCTCGAACAGCCGTAGTGTCACCTTCAACGAAAGTCCTTTTGACAACGGGCTGACCGACCCCGTCGAACAATACAAGACAATGGCCGACGCAAAGGGGATTCGCGTCAACGGCAACGAGCGCATCAACAGCGGGAACAACTATAATAATAATGTCAACGGCGGCCTGCAGATAAACCGTCGCCTCTTTGTGCCCGGCCGTAACATTACCCTCAATGTCGATGGCTCCTACAGCGAGTCCAGCAACGAGTCTTACACCCGTTCCATAATCAAGTACTACCAGCGTAACGGCGACTTGGACGCCGACTACCAGAACACATTTTCGCCCTCAAAAAACTATAGCTACCAGGGACGTTTAAGCTATACCGAGCCAATCCTGAAGGGAACAGTCTTGCAGGTAAGCTATCAGGCACAGTACCGCTTTCAGGACAGCGACCGCGAGATGATGGTCTATGACCAGCTGGAGAATGCCCTCCAAAATGCCGGGCTTACCGATGTCACTGCCCTCGACCTCTATAACGGCACCTACAACGGCATGAGCTTCCAGAACTACGGCATTGACCTGACGCAGTTGACAAGGGATATGCAGAACAGCCAGTATGCTACCTACAGGGAGTTCAACCAGAACGTCAACCTCATGCTGCGTTATAACAATAAGTTCGAAAACGGGGGTGAGCTTCGCTTCAATCTCGGTGTGAACTGGCAGCCCCAGCGTACGGAGATGGACTACCAGAAGGGAGTCATTGACACTGCCGTCGTGCGCAAAATCCAGAACTGGGCACCGCGGTTCAATGTGCGCTGGAAGATAAGCAACACCAGCCAGCTGCGCGTCCGCTACTTTGGAGGTATGACGCAGCCCTCCATGGTGCAGCTCATCGAAGTCGTGGACAACAGCAACCCTCTCAACATCACCACTGGTAATGCCGGACTGAAGAGTTCGTGGAGCGACCGCTTTAATGTCGAGTACAACAACTACATCTCCGAGAAGCAAATGGGCTGGAACATCAACGCCTGGGGCAACATCAACCGCCGTTCTATCAGCAATGCCACTATCTATGACACCGAGTCCGGCACCAGCTACAGCCGCCCCATGAACATCGACGGCAACTGGAACGCCGGGGCTTGGATGGGCTTCAACACAGCCATCGGCAAGGGGAAGTACTTCAACCTGAGCTGGAACCAGAACATCAACCATGCCAACAACGTCGGCTACATCAGCAGCGACCTTGATGCAGGAGCCAAACTGTTTGTCACTGGTACAATAGATATGAATGGCCTTTTCAACTATATGAGTTCGAACGGCCTGCTCAGGAAGTCCACAACCCGCAGCACCAACCTCGGCGAGAACTTGCGTTTCAATTATCGCAACGATTTGATTGAGATTGGCGTGAATGGTGGCATGAACTATCAGCACGCCCGCAACAATATGCAGAGGAACGGCAATCGCGACACATGGTTCTTCAACTATGGCGGCAATATCGTTATCAACACACCGTGGGATATGCAGTTCAGCAGCGACATTTCGCAGCAGAGCCGTCGCGGCTACGACGATGCCTCGATGAACACCAACGAACTCATCTGGAATGCACAAATCAGCCAGAACTTCCTCAAACAGAAGAACGCGACGGTCAGTGTGCAGTGGTACGATATCCTGCGTGAGCGTTCAAGCATCAGCCGTAACTACAGTGCCACGAACCGCAGCGACACATGGACGAACGCCATTCACAGCTACGTTATGGTACACCTCATCTACCGCTTCAACCTCTATGGCAACAAGGAAGCCCGTGCTGCCGGCTTCAATGGCGGTCAAGGTGGCGGTCAAGGTGGCGGCCAGGGTGGCGGTCGCGGCTGGGGCGGCGGCGGTGGCGGCTGGGGAGGCAGAGGCGGCGGTCGCTTCTAACTCCTAAAATTCCTATAATTCCTGATACATTATTAACTTTAATAACAAATCAATCAATCCATGAAAATGAAAAAAGGACATTTGACATTTATGCTCTGCTGTGCGCTTGCCGCCAGTATGACAATGCCGATTCAAGCGGCAAGCCCTGTGGACGAGATTAGCGATCTGTTGGTCAGCTATAGTTTCACCAACAACGGCGACGACAGCGGTACATATAATGCTACGCTGAAAGGGTCGGCCTCGTTCGTCACCCTCGAAGACGGCAACCGCGTCCTCTCGACGGGTAACAACCAGGGCTACCTCGACCTCGGCACGCAGATGGCACGCACCGTGCTCGGACAACTTACAGGCGACTACACCATCTCGCTCGACATCAACGTCGGCGTACCTAACTCGCTGAACAGCTACTGCTGGGCGTGGGCAATGGGAAGCGGCACGGACAAGTACACGGCTCTTGTCAACAAGGCAGGCGGCGGCGACTGGTATTATGAGATTAAGAACTCCACCGCTTATATGGCACATTCCAACAAAACGCTCCGCGAAGAGGAGTGGCACACGATTACTGCTGTGCAAAGCGGAAGCACTTGCGCTATCTATGTTGACGGAGAGCAGAAGGGCACAGTCAGCACGACTCTGCATCCCTCCAGCTTTGCTTCCAGCATTAGCCAGAGCTGGCTTGGACGTTCGCCTTACAGCGGCGATGCCTATATGACAAACACGATGATGGACAACTTCCGCATCTACAAGAAGGCACTTACCGCTGCAGAGGTGCAGACGCTCTTCGCTGCTCGTCCGCAGCAAGAGGCAGAAGAGGATGTGGCGTTCCCCATCACCTACAACTTCTCGACCCTGCAGGACAATGGAGGACAGTTCACGGGTTCGCTCAAGAATGGCGCTGAGCTGACAACCTTTGGCGAAAAGCCTGTACTCAGCCTCGGCAGCAGCGACGGCTATTTCGACTTCGGCGAAGAGTTCGGCAAGGCAGTTGGCAAGCTCGACGGGAATTTCTCTATCAGTACCACGCTCTATGTTCCCAAGACGACCACCGTTTCTGGTGCAGGCAACTTCATCTGGTGCTTTGCAAGGAGTTCCAGTCAGGGCTATCTGTTCCTCAGCGCAAAGGACACACGCTATGCTATCTCGTCCACAAACTGGAGCGGTGAGAGCGGCGTTTCTGCTTCTATGCCTATTGCCCAAGGCGAATGGGTGAATATCTCCTACGTCCAGAACGGCAACACAGGCACTATTTATGTGAATGGTCAGCAGAAGAACAGCAACTCAAATATAAGCCAACACCCCGCCGACCTGAACCGACTGCTGATGAACTATCTTGGCAAGAGCTGCTATGATGGCGACGCCTACCTCAAGGATGCCCTCTATGCCGATTTCAGCATCTATAACACAGCCCTCAGCAGTGGTGAGCTGGCAGAACTCGCTACTCATGCCCAATCCTTCAATGAAATCGGCAATCAGGGATTCATCAGTATGGACCTCAACGCTTTGACGCTTCCCAGCAGCATCAACAACCTCTACGAGGGCGTTACGCTGCCCGCGAAGGGTGCCTTTGGCTCTACCATCACTTGGCAGTCCGACAACACCGCTCTGCTCTCCAATGCAGGAAAAGTCGTCGGCACTCCCACTGAGCTGCGCCAGCACGTCACCCTGACCGCCACTTTGACAAACGGCAGCGAGACAGCCACAAAGAGCTTCGACGTTTATGTCCACGAGAAGGACAGCCCATACTCGCACTACCTCTTCACCTTCTTCCCCAGCAACTCAGACGAGAACATCTACTATGCTGTTTCCGATAATGGCTACGACTATACCGTTGTCAACAAGAACAAGCCCATGTTTTACGCAGAGGGCAACACCGTGATGAACGGACTTCGCGACCCGCACATCTTGCGCGGCGAGGACGGACGCTTCTATATGGTGGCTACTGATATGAAGTGCGCACTCGGCTGGAGCAGCAACAGAGGTATGGTGCTGATGCGCTCTGACGACCTTGTCAACTGGACGTGTAGCACCGTACATTTCCCCACTCGCTATGCAGGAACGTACTTTGCCAACGTGACCCGCGTTTGGGCACCCGAGACCATCTACGACGCTGTGGCTGGGAAGTACCTCATCTATTTCTCCATCCTGACGAACGACGGCGTTGTGCCCTACGACAAGGTCTTCTACGCCTACGCCAATGAGGACTTCACCGACCTCGAAGGTGAGCCTATCTACTTCTATGACCGCGGCAGCGCCACCATCGATATGGACATTGTCTTCAACGAGAACGACGGCCTCTATCATGGTTTCTACAAGAACGAAGGCAGCGGCGGCATCTGCCAAGTGACGGCCACCAGCCTCACCGCTCCCGCAGGACAGGAAGGCAGCCAATGGAGCGAACCCAGCGGCACTTTGCAGCAGACCACCGAAGCTGTGGAGGGTGCAGGCGTCTTCCGTCTCATCAATAGCGACGACTGGATTCTTATGTACGACTGCTACAACAACGGACACTACCAGTTCTGCTCATCGCAAGACCTCTTCCAGTTCACCTTCCGCAAGAACACCACCACCAGCGGAGCCTTCACGCCCCGTCACGGCACAGTTATCCCCATCACCGAGGAAGAATACCGGCGTTTGCCCGGAGTCCCGAACATCAATGTATCTATCACCTCTGCTGGGTACGCTACACTCTATTATGCCAATGCCGACCTCCAGATACCGACAGGCGTAAAGGCGTATACAGGTGTAGTGAATGGCCAGTGGCTGACGCTGACAGAGCTGACGGGCAAGATACCTGCCGGAACAGCTGTAGTATTGAAGGGTGAGGAAGGAACCTACCGCTTCACCACTACGACCGGAGCTGCGGCTGTGGGCGCGAACGACCTGCGCGGCTCCAGCGTGGACGTCGAGGCAACGGGCAAGTATGTACTGGCTCAGCCCGAAGGCGAACCGGTCGGCTTCTATCAGGCTACCGAAGGCACCATCAAGGCAGGCACAGCCTATCTGGAGATTACCTCCGGTGTCAAGGCAATCTACATTGAAGACGGAGATGCCACGGGCGTAAGAGCAATTCCAAGTTCAAGGGCGAATGGGTCGGCCTATCACAAGGTGCTCACGCCCAAGGGAGTTCTTCTCGCTCCTCAAAACGAGGATGGCGAATTAGAGGGAGCTTGCTTCGACCTCAGCGGACGACAGGTAGCTAAATAAAGCTATCACTCAATCACGGCAGCCCAGCCGCCGTTCTTGGCGAGGTGAATGTTGACTGACGAGCTTGTGTTGACGTTTTGTTCAACCTTATTATAATGCATAGCTTGGTAGTCGGCATTCACCCCGTCTTTATATGCGGTCAGCTTGTGCTGGCCTGAGCCGAGGAAGTTCAGGGAGAGGGTGAGGTCGCGAGGCGTGCCGTTGGTGATGGCGCCGATGAACCACTTGCTGCCCTTGCGCTTTGCCACTACGACGTATTCTCCTGCACGGGCTTCGAGGCAGCGTGTCTCGTCCCAAGTCGTAGGCACAGAGGCGATGTAGCGTGTGCAGTCGTCGTTCTGGTAGTAGCGTGTCGGGTTGTCGGCAAGCATCTGTACGCCGCTCTCCAATACCACATAAAGTGCCAGCTGGAAGGCGCGTGTTCCCATTGCTCCGCTGTTCGGGCGGCTGGCGCGGTAGCGGTCTTTTTGTTGTTTTCCGACGGAATAGGGGTGCATCGGGGTGACGCAAAAACAAGCCCCTCTCTCATAATAGTGAAGAGAGAAAAACCACGGATTTAATTTAATGGATTGGTATCAGGCGGGAATCCGCTTAATCCGAAAGTAATTCAGGATGCCTTAATCCGTTAAATCTGTTAAATCCGTGGTTGAATAAAAGTTGGGGTTCAGAATGGGCCGTGGCCCATACAGCTTGTGGTTGTGATGGCGGTCAGTGCGGCGGTAACGGCAGCCACAATGACCTTCAGGATAACTTCCCAGATGTTGTTCTTTTTCATAATGGTTATTGAATGGTTATTGGTTATAGGTTCTTGGATGCTTTAGCACCTTCCGCCTGCGCCTGAGCACCAACTGGAGCGCAAGAAGGCGCGCTTTTTATGCGCGGAGATTGGTTATTGAGGCGGGATGCCTTGATAGTCCCTCGTTCTGGCGGATTTGCAATCCGCCAGCATCGAATATAAGCATTTGCAATGCGATAGACAAGAATTGCGGGATTATAAATCTCTATATTCTATGCGGTCGGATTGCAAATCCGCC
>JAFXZK010000008.1 GCA_017541265.1 Bacteroidaceae bacterium
CCCCGCTCCCCCTTTGGGGGAGGGCCTCAATCCCGCTGTCTCGTCTCCCGATAAGCCCTCCCCCAAAGGGGGAGCAGGGAGGGGGCTTTATGAGGAGCAGAAAGCCCTTGCCCGTGAACAGAAAAGGAAGGAGAAAGCCCTGCAAGAGGCAGAGGATAAGGTGACGCAGCTCGAAGCCGCCATTCGCATCCTCGAAGACCAGATGTCAACGCCCGAGGGCAGTCAGGATGTCTCGCTCTACGAAAAGCACGGACGCCTGAAAGCACAGCTGAAGAAAGCAGAAGAGGAATGGGAGGCACTAATTTAGTTCATAGTTCATAGTCCATAGTTATAAGTCATGAGAAAGGTTTGCGATTTCATTGCCCGATGGATGGGGTTGATAGTGCTCTTGGTGGCGGCGGTTGCGTTTCTTCAACCGGCAATGTTCATCTGGATTGATACAAAGACCATCAATCCTTTGTTGGGCGTGATTATGTTCGGAATGGGACTGACACTCTCGCCAAACGACTTCAAGATTGTGCTGAGCCGTCCGAAAGACATTCTTATCGGTTGCCTTGCCCAGTTCACCATCATGCCTTTGCTGGCCTGGCTGCTGGCGCTTGCCTTCTCTTTGCCGAAAGAACTTGCGCTGGGCGTGATACTTGTCGGGTGTTGCCCAGGAGGAACAGCATCGAATGTCATTACTTACCTTGCGAAAGGCGACCTTGCTTTATCTGTCGGAATGACTGCCTGCTCCACCCTACTCGCTCCTTTGCTGACGCCTCTTTTGGTGTTGCTGATGGCAGGAACGATGGTCAAGGTCGATACGTTGGGAATGCTGTTGAGCATCGTCTATGTCGTGATTGCGCCGATAGTTGTCGGCTTGCTCTGCCAGCGTTTTATTCCCCGACTCACGAAAGCCGTCACACCCTACCTGCCAGCCTTCTCTTCCTTAGCGATTGCTTTTACGGTAGGCATCGTTGTGTCGCATAATGCCGAACGTCTGCTGGTGGGCGGAACGATAGTTATCCTTGTCGTGATGCTTCACAACCTGCTTGGCCTCTCGTTAGGTTTTCTGATAGGACGTCTGCTGCATCTGGAGAAGCCCAAATGTGTTGCCCTCTGCGTTGAGGTCGGAATGCAGAACAGCGGACTTGCTTCCTCGCTTGCCAACATGCACTTCGCCGCCTATCCACTTGCCACGATTCCCGGAGCAATCTTCAGCGTTTGGCACAACATCAGCGGAGCTTTGGCGGCAAAGCTTTTCCAAAGGGAAAGCGTCAAAACGAAATAACGAAACAATATCATAACAACAAAAAAAAGAACAAAAAAGAATGAAAAAGAAACATCTCATCATGGCATTTGCATTAACAGCAATGGCAGCGGCTTGCACTCCGAGCGGCAAGCAATTAGCGTCTGGTATCGACCTCGCCAACCTCGACTCCACCTATCTGCCCGGCACGGACTTCTACATGTACGCCACGGGCGGCTGGCAGAAGCTTCATCCCTTGACTGCGGAGTACAGCCGCTTCGGCTCCTTCGACCAGCTTCAAGAGGACAACAACGAGCGTCTACGTTCGCTCATCGACAGCGTGGCTGCCCAAGAGAACAAGAAAGGCTCTGTTGAGCAGAAGATAGCCGACCTCTACAACTCGGTGATGGACAGCGCGCGTCTGAACAGCGACGGGCTTGCCGACGCCTACGACTTCCTCGCGTGCTTCCACTTCGAAGAGGAAGTGGTTCCTCCCAGAGATGAGGACGTCAGGAACTGGCTCGAAAATGTGTGGCCGCGAATGCAAAGGCAGGGCGTGCCTGGCTTGTTCGGTATGTATATCGCTGCCGACGAGAAAGACGCGAAGAACAACATCGTGACCATCGTCCAGGGTGGTTTGACGCTTGGTCAGAAGGACTACTACGTCGATAAGGACGCAAGGTCAGAGGAAATCCGCAAGGCATATCGGGAGTACATCATCGACCTCTGCCAACACTTTAGTTTCAGCGAACCGGACTACACGCAGATGGCCGAGGACGTGCTCCGCATTGAGACACGCATCGCCGAGGCAAGCAAGAGCCGCACAGAGCTTCGTGACCCGGAAGACAATTACAACAAGCTTACCTACAAGGAGCTGAAAGAGCAGTTCCCCGGCATTCACTGGGACGGCTTCTTCCAGCTCTTCGGCATGAATGGCGTGAAGGAGGTCTGCCTCGGTCAGCCTGTTGCCATCCACGAGGTAGAGAAAATCTTGAAGGAAGAGACACAAGAATCTCTGCGGAACATCTACTTGTGGCACGCGATGGATATGGCAGCATCTTGCATTGATGACGCCAGCCGCGCCCTCAGCTTCAATTTCTACGGCAAGGTGATGAGCGGCAAGGAGGAAGACCGTCCGCGCTGGAAACGTGCCGTCGCCGCCGTCGAAGGCGGACTCGGCGAAGCCCTCGGACAGCTCTATGTCGCCAAGTACTTCCCGCCAGAAGCAAAGAAGCGCATGGAGAAGCTCATCAATAACCTCCAGATTGCTCTCGGCGAACGCATCGATGTGCAGGAGTGGATGAGCGACGAGACAAAGAAAGTGGCTCGTGAGAAGCTCGACGCCTTCTACGTCAAGGTGGGCTATCCCGACAAGTGGAAGGACTACAGCGACCTCGAGATTGGCGAGAGCTACCTCCGCAACATCCTTGCCGTGGGCGAATGGGAAATCAAAGACATGATCAAGACCAAGTTCAACAAGCCCGTTGACCGCGACGAATGGTACATGACGCCGCAGACGGTCAACGCCTACTACAACCCCACGACCAACGAAATCTGCTTCCCCGCAGGCATCCTGCAGCCGCCCTTCTTCGATATGCAGGCCGACGATGCCTTCAACTACGGAGCCATCGGTGTAGTTATCGGTCATGAGATGACGCACGGCTTCGACGACAATGGCAGCAAGTACGACAAGAACGGCAACCTTGTTACTTGGTGGAGCGAGGAGGACAGGAAGGAATTTGAGGAGCGCATTCAGGTGATGCGCGCGTTCCACGACAGCATCGAGGTAATGCCCGGACTTCATGCCAACGGCTCTCTCACGCTGGGCGAGAACATGGCCGACCACGGCGGACTGATGGTTGCTTTCCAAGCCTTCAAGAACGCCACCGCCTCTAATCCTCTGCCCGTCATCGACGGCTTCACGCCCGAGCAGCGTTTCTTCCTTGCCTACGCAAACGTATGGGGTCAGAACATCCGCGACGAGGAGATTCAGAAGCGCGTGAAGGGCGACCCGCACCAGCTGGGCATGTGGCGCGTGAACGGCCAAATGCCGCACATCGACGCTTGGTACGACGCCTTCGGTATCACCGAGGCCGACCCGATGTTCGTGCCGAAGGAGAAGCGCGTCACCATTTGGTGAGTAACAACCACGAATTACACGAATCGCACGAATATATAATTAACCGACAATCTGCAGTTGAACAATTGGTATAATTTGTTCAATTCGTGGTTTGAAATATAATAGATGGGCATTTCGTTTAGAAACGCCCCTCTGTCGTACCTTTGCATTGTCATTCGGAACGAGGCACGCCTAATTGCGCAATACGGCACGCCTAAAAGCCCGATTAGACAGGGCTAATTGAGAGTTAAACAATGGAAGTAAATGGAATGGAAAAGAAGTTAAAAGGCTCCGCGCCTTAACAGCGCGCCTTGGTGCTAAAGCATCCAAGAAGTTAAAAAGAAGTTAAAGGACAATACTACTGGCGCCAATGCGCGTCTTTTGTCCCAAAATACACGCTCCTCTGTCCGCATAATTGCAACAAAAGGAATAACTTTCAACCTTCAACTATCAACTTTCAACTATTTTTCGTATCTTTGCACGCGATATGAAATTCCAGATACTACAGACCGACCCGCGCTCCAATGCACGCGCGGGACTCATCACAACCGACCACGGACAGATTGAGACACCCATCTTCATGCCTGTGGGCACGGCGGGAAGCGTGAAGGGCGTGACAGACCGAGACCTCCACGACGAGGTGAAGGCGCAGATTATCCTCGGCAACACCTACCACCTCTACCTACGCCCCGGCACAGAAATACTCGAAAAGGCTGGAGGTTTGCACAAGTTCAACGGATGGGACAAGCCTATCCTGACCGATAGCGGCGGCTTCCAGGTCTTCTCCCTCGCAGGCATCCGCAAGCTGACGGAGGAGGGCTGCACCTTCCAGAGCCACATCGACGGCAGCCGCCACACCTTCACGCCCGAAAAGGTGATGGACATTGAACGCAGCATCGGCGCGGACATCATCATGGCGCTCGACGAATGTCCGCCCGGCACAAGCGACTACAACTACGCGAAGAAGAGCCTCGGACTGACGCATCGCTGGCTCGACCGCTGCATCAAACGCCTCGAAGAGACCGAGCCGCTTTACGGCTACAGCCAGAGCCTCTTCCCCATCGTGCAGGGCTGCACCTACAGGGACCTTCGGGAGCAGAGCGCAGAGTTCGTGGCGTCGAAAGGAGCGGACGGCAACGCCATTGGCGGACTGGCCGTGGGAGAGCCGACGGAAGTGATGTACGAGATGATAGAGGTGGTGAACGCCATCCTGCCGAAGGATAAGCCGCGCTATCTGATGGGCGTCGGCACACCCGCCAACCTGCTCGAGGCCATAGAGCGGGGCGTCGATATGTTCGACTGCGTAATGCCCACCCGAAACGGCCGCAACGCCATGCTCTTCACCAGCCAAGGCATCATGAACATGCGCAACAAGAAGTGGGAGGACGACTTCTCGCCCATCGACCCCGAGGGCACGGCTTGGGTGGACGGCTTCTACACGAAAGCCTACCTGCACCACCTCTTCAAGGCGCAGGAGCTGCTTGCCCTGCAGATCGCCAGCATCCACAACCTCGCCTTCTACCTCTGGCTCGTGGGCGAAGCAAGGAAGCACATCATCGCATGCGACTTCACAACATGGAAAGCAGGGATGGTAAAGCAAGTGACACAGAGGATATAGAAAAGGAATGGAAAGGAAGTTAAAGAGAAGTTAAAAGGAATGGAAAGGACGATACATGATGGCGGCTTCCCAAGCTTTTGTCCTTTCACTTCTAAGCGGTCAAAGACCGCGATAACTTCCCTTTAACTTCCCTTTAACTTCAATAATAAAAAAGACATTGAAACGGATTGACCGCTACATAATCGCCAAGTTCCTCGGGACTTACTTCTTCTCCATCGTGCTTATCATAAGCATCGGCGTGGTGTTCGACTTCAACGATAACATCGACCGCTTCACCGAGTCGCATGCGCCGTGGCGGGCAATCGTCTTCCAGTACTACCTCAACTTCATCCCCTACTACGCCAACCTCTTCAGCGCCCTTTTCGTCTTTATCAGCGTCATCTTCTTTACGACCAAGATGGCGGACGGCAGCGAAATCATCGCCATGATAAGCGCCGGCATCAGCTACCGCCGGTTGCTGGTTCCCTATATGGTCAGCGCTGCCATCATCGCTGCCTTGAGTTTCTTTCTTGGTGCAGAAGTCATTCCGCGCAGCAGCATCAAGCGCCTTGCTTTCGAGAATGTTTATAAGAAGCGCGAAAAAGACCCGACGTATGCCGAAAAGGTGCAGCTGCAGGTTGAGCCGGGCGTCATCGCCTATATGGAGCATTTCGACGGGATAAGCAAGACAGGCATCCACTTCTCGCTCGACAAGTTCGAGCAGAAGAAACTCGTCTCGCACCTCTCGGCCTATTCGGCAGGCTACGACACCCTGAGCGACGTGCGCTACCAATGGCACCTGAGGGACGTCACAATACGCGAACTGCGCGGCATGAGGGAGAAGATTACGCACTATGACCTCGTGGACTCCGTTATCCGCATCGAGCCGCGGGACTTCCTTTTCATCCGCAACCAGCAAGAGACGATGACCGTCGGCGAACTGCGCGAATACATCGAGAAGCAGCGCAACCGTGGCAGCGGCAACCTAAGCGTCTTCGAGGTGGAGTACTACAAGCGCTACGCCTCGCCCTTCGCAGCCTTCATCCTGTCCTCTATCGGGATGTCAATCTCGTCAAGGAAACGCAAGGGCGGTCTGGGGCTTGCACTTGGCATAGGCATCGGTTTGAGCGCCACCTACATCCTTTTGCAGGGCGTCTCTGCAACCTTCTCCACAAATGCCGGCATGCATCCCGCCCTCGCCGCATGGATTCCGAACATACTATATACGTTAATAGCAATCTACCTCTATCGCAAAGCACCGAGATAAATGGATTTCTACGATTTAGACCTCAACGATTATGTCCTCGACGCGCTCGACGACATGAACTTCACCGATACGACACCCATTCAGGAACACGCCATCCCGCCTATCCTTGACGGCAGAGACGTGATGGGCGTTGCACAGACAGGAACAGGCAAGACTGCCGCCTATCTGCTGCCCGTCCTCAGCATGCTTGCCGACGGCGGCTATCCGAAAGATGCCATCAACTGCGTCATAATGTCGCCCACCCGTGAACTTGCCCAGCAGATAGACAGCGCCATGCAGGGCTTTGCCTATTATCTGAACGACGTCAGCAGCGTGGCTGTTTATGGCGGCAACGACGGCATCCGTTATGAGCAGGAGAAGCGTGCCATGCAGAGCGGAGCAGACGTGGTCATCGCCACACCGGGCCGTCTCATCAGTCATTTGAGCCTGGGCAACATCGACCTCAGCCACGTCTCGTTCTTCATCCTCGACGAAGCAGACCGTATGCTCGACATGGGCTTCTGCGACGACATCCTTCTCATAGCAAAAGCACTGCCCAAGGAACATCAGACAATCATGTTCAGTGCAACAATGCCTGGCGACATAATGAGCTTGGCACACAGCATCTTACGCAATCCTGTTGAAGTGAAACTTGCGGTAAGCAAGCCTGCCGACAACATCCACCAGAGTGCCTATCTTTGCTATGAGCCGCAGAAGCTGATGGTCGTTAAGCACCTGTTCGAGCAAGAGCCGCCGCATCGCGTCATCATATTCGTCGGGTCGAAGAAGAAGACCAAGGAGCTTGCCATCAGCATCATCCGTGCAGGCTATAATGCAAGAGCCATGCACAGCGACTTGACACAAGCCGAACGCGACGATGTCATGTACAATTTCCGCAGCGGAAAGATTGACATCCTTGTCGCAACAGACATCGTGGCCCGCGGCATCGACATCGACGACATTGCCCTTGTCATCAACTTCGACGTACCGCGCGACGAAGAGGACTATGTACACCGCATCGGCCGTACTGCCAGGGCAGGTCGAGGAGGCCGTGCCGTCACGCTTGTTAACGAGAAGGACATGCACTACTTCCGCCAGATAGAACGCTTCCTCGGGAAAGAGATAGAGAAGGGTCAGATGCCCGAAGAGTTCGGGGAAGGCCCCAAGCCTCACCCCAACCCTCTCCAAAAGAGAGGGAGAAAGAGACACTATTACCGTGGCAAAGGAAGAGGCGCAAAAGGAAAGAAATAACTATGAATTATGAACTATAAATTGTCCGGTGAACAATACGCCGCAAGCAAATACATAACGCTTCAAGTCAGCGAACCAATGCCGCTGATGGAATTTCTGATGAAAGAAATGAACGGCATCAGCCGCAACAGGGTGAAGAACTTGCTGCAGGGGCACGGCATCCTGGTTGACAGGAAACTCGTCACCCAATACGACTTCATGCTCTCGCCCGGACAGACGGTTCTCGTGAGCCGTCACAAGCGCAGCACAGAGCTTCTGAACAAGTACGTCAAGATTATCTATGAGGACAAGGACATTGTCGTCATCGAGAAGTCCGAAGGCATCCTCAGCATGGCGTCCGCTCCCGGGCAGTACTGCGTCAAGACCATCCTCGACGAGTACTTCAAAAAGCGTCACTTCCGCTGCACAGCCCATGTCGTGCATCGTCTTGACCGCGACACAAGCGGCTTGATGATATATGCCAAGAGCTTGGATGTGAGGAAGGCACTCGAAGAGGATTGGCACAACATCGTCTATGACCGCCGCTATGTGGCTGTGCTGTGCGGCGAAATGGAGCAGGAGGGCGGCACGGTGCATTCGTGGCTCAAGGACAACAAGGCATACATTACTTATAGTAGCCCCACCGACAACGGCGGCAAGGAAGCCATCACGCACTATCGCCGCATAGCAACCAACGGACGATTCACCCTTGCAGAAATGCGGCTTGAGACAGGCAGGAAGAACCAGATTCGAGTTCACATGAAGGACTTGGGCTATCCCGTGGCAGGCGACGACAAGTACGGAAACGGGCTTAACCCCCTTCACCGCCTTGCCCTTCACGCCTTCCGGCTCTACTTCTATCATCCATCCACAGGGCAGCCGATGAAATTCGAAACACCCTACCCCACCTCCTTTGTTAGGATATTTCAAAATTCAATAACCAATACCCCCTCAATAACCAATAACCCTTCAATAACCTATAACCAATAACCATCAAACTTTATGAACAAAATTCGTTCTTTCGCTGCCATTGTCGCAGCAAATCTAACACTCGCGTCCTGCGGTCTTGGTACAACAGGCACCACAACCACTAACACAAACAATCAGACAGCCGTCCTCCAGCAGACTGGAGCTGGTCTGCTTGGCACTTTGCTCGGCACTCTGCTGGGCAACACGACCACCCAGCAGTCGCTCGTCGGCACATGGACATATTATGGTCCCAAGGTCGTGTTCGAGAGCGAGAACATCCTCTCCCAGCTTGGCGGACAGGTCGTCAGCAGCAACCTCGAGGCGAAGCTCGGCACCCAGCTCCAGAAGATGGGCTTCACGGCAGGAAAGTCCAAGCTTGTCCTCAATACCGACAACAGCTGCTCCCTGGCGCTCGGCACCAAGTCGTGGCCGGGAACTTATGTCTATGATGCCGGCACAAACAAAATGACTCTGACCGGTGTGCTTGGCCTCGCACAGCTGAACTGCACCGTTTCCGTGCAAGGCAACCAGCTCTTCATGCTCTTCGAAGCCGACAAGCTGCTCAGCGTCGCCACATCGCTCAGTTCCAAGAGCGCAAGCACGCTGTCTTCCCTGCTGAGCAGCTACTCTGGCCTGAAGCTCGGTTGGGTGATGACGAGATAACAGTCCACGCTTCTCCAGAATTGGATGCAAAGAAAACAGAAAGCTCCCCTGCTGCTTGCCGGGGAGCTTTCCTTTTGTGTCTTGTCTTGTCAGAAGTCCAAATCGAGTTTGATGGCGTCGTTGGACTCTTCGTTCCACGATGGGTGAGCCGGTCTCTCCGGTGCCTCGCCTTGTTCGCCGTCAATAAAACTCATGGCTTGCTGAAGCGCTTCACCAAACTTGCCGAAATCCTCGCGGAAAAGGAAAATCTTGTGCTTCTCGTAGCTTACCTGAGGCGTCTCGATGGTTCCGCCCAGCATTTTCTTGCTCTCTGTGACACTCAGGTACATTTCGCCTTTCCTGTTCTTTTTTACGTCGATGTAATAAATGCGCTGGCCTGCCTTCACGGTTTTCGAGAAGAGGATGTCAGCCTCGCGTCCGTCCGTCATTTTCTTGTCTGTTTCCACCATAAGATTTACCATTAATTCATTTGCCTTTTACCTTTTGAGCGCAAAGTTACGAAAAAATCTTCACTCTTCACTCTTCATTCTTCACTTTTTTTTGTATCTTTGCACACTGAAACAGAAAAAGCGCTCTATGATAAACCGTGAAATGATTCGCATCAAGCTTGTGCAGGTGCTGTATTCTTACCTCCAAAAAGGCGTTTACAATCCCGATGTCGCAGAGAAGGAACTTCTCCTGAGCCTCGACAAGGCATACGACCTCTACAACTACATGTTGCTGCTGATGGTGGAGGTGGGGCGCATGTCCGTCCGTATGCTGGAGATGCGGCAGGCCAGGAGCAAGAAACTGAAAGACGGCGTGAAGTGGAGCCGCAAGTTTGTGGACAATCGCTTTATCATCCAACTGGAATCAAACAGGCAGCTCCGGGACTATTGTGCCGAGCAATGCCTCAGCTGGGCAGACCAGGAGGACTTCGTGCGGAACCTATATAATAAGGTAGAGGAGAGCGAATGCTACAAGACATACATGGCCTCCGAAACTTCCTCCTATGAAGAGGACCGCGAGATATGGCGACTCATCTACCGGCAACTCATCTGCAACAACGACGAACTTGCCAGCCTGCTGGAGGATTTCAACGTCTATTGGAACGACGACAAGTTCATCATAGACACCTTCGTACTTAAGACCATCAACCGCTTCACAGAAGAAAGCACGGCAGCAGAGCCGCTGATGCCCGAATACAAGTCGGACACCGACCGCGACTTTGCCACGAAGCTCCTGCACCGTGCAATCGTAGGACAGGAATATCTGTTCGGTCTCATCAGCTCCAGCACCCAGGGATGGGACTTTAAGCGCATCGCCCTCATGGACCGCATCATCCTCCTGCTGGGGCTTGCCGAGATTACATCATTCCCCAACATACCGCTCAGCGTCAGCATCAACGAATATGTTGACATCGCCAAGATGTACAGCACGCCGAAGAGCGACAAGTACGTCAACGCCACGCTCGACGCCATTGCCAAGAGGCTCATCGAAGAAGGGAAGCTGGTGAAGGACAGCCTCACTGTCAAATAGTAAATAAATAATCGTAAATCGTCAAATAGTAAATTATGTTCACACTACTACAAGCAGCACCGGGCGGAGGCAACATGTCGTTCCTCCTTATGATGGTCATCATCTTCGCCATCATGTGGTTCTTCATGATTCGTCCACAACAGAAGAAGCAGAAAGAGATTCAGAACTTCCGTAACAGCATAGCACGCGGCACGCAAATCGTCACGGCTGGCGGCATCTACGGAACAGTCAAGGACATCGACGAGGCTGCCAACACGCTCAAAATCGAAATAGCAAACGGCATCTGCATCAAGGTGGACAAAGGCAGTGTCTTCGCTACGCCGCAACCTCTTCAGTAAGCGATGTCTTGGGGCAAGCGCATCTACAAGCAGTATGGGGACATGCTGTTCGGGACGAAGAGCCACGAACTGCTTGTCTTCTGCTTTTTTCTTGCCGTGTCCTTCGGCTTCTGGCTTCTGCAGGCACTCAATGAGACGCTCGAAAGAGAGGTGAATGTTAGCCTCCAGCTTGAGAATGTCCCCTCTGATGTGGTCATCATCGACTCTCTGCCGACGGCCGTCAGTGTCACCTTGCAGGACAAAGGGCTTGCCTTGGCGCGTCACAGCTTCTCCTCTCTCTTCCGCCCCAACAGGGTAAAGATTGACTTCGCCAAATACCAAACAGGGCTGAACGAAGCGGAGGTTTATATATCTGCCTCTGATATGCAGCAGATGCTTGGCCGTGTCTTCTCCACATCGACAGAGATAAAGTCCTACCGCCCCGACACCCTGCGCTTCTCCTACAATCACGGCATGTCGCGCACCCTGCCGGTCAGGCTGGCAGGCAAGGTCAAGACCTCGCCCCAGAACTACATCCAGAGCATCCGCATCGAACCTGACTCGGTGCGCGTCTTTGCCCCCGCAGCCATCCTCGACACGATGCAGGCTGCCTATTCCGAAGCATTCCTGCTGGACGGACTGCACGAGGCTGGAAGCTATCAGATTGGTCTGCGCAGGCAGAAGCTTCTCAAGTACGACCCCGAGCAAGTTGGCGTCAAGGTGGCAGTCGGTTACTACACAGAGAAGACCGTCAAGGTGCCTGTCATAGGGCTGAACTTCCCTGCCGACAAGAAGCTGCGCACCTTCCCCGCACAAGTTTCCATCACCTTCCGCGTGGAATCGGGGCGCTACCATAATGTCACAGCCGAAGACTTCGTACTTGTCACGACATACGAGGAACTGCTGGATAACACGGAGAGCACAAAGCTCCTGCTGCACCTGAAGACCACGCCCGAAGGTGTCTCGGACATCAGAATATCGCCCCAGGAAGTGGATTACCTCATCGAACAGATAGCAGAATAGCCTCTCCCCTGCCCTTCCCCAAAGTCAAGGGAGAAATAAATAGTAAATGATCAAATGGTAAATGGTAAATGTGTAGTCGGCATCACCGGCGGCATAGGCAGCGGCAAGAGCTATGTCTCGGATATTCTGCGGAGGGAGTTCGGCATTCCCGTCTATGACTGCGACAGGGAAGCCAAGCGACTCACTGCCACAGACGAGGAGATAAGGCGGAAGCTCATCGCTCTCGTCGGCTCTGATGTCTTCGCCGGCGGTGAACTCAACAAGAAATGCCTTGCCGACTATCTCTTCTCCGACCCCGAACACGCAAGCAAAGTGAATGCCATCGTGCATCCTGCCGTGCTAAGAGACTTTGAAAGATGGGCAGGGGAGGGTTTGGTCTGCTTGGAGAGCGCCATCCTCTTCGAGAGCGGCTTCAACGCCTATGTGGATAAAGTCCTCTTCGTGGATGCCCCGGAAGATGTCCGCCTCCGCAGAGCCATGCAGCGCGACACAGCCACAGAGGCACAAATCCGCGCACGAATGAAGATGCAACAACCAGAACTTCATCGTGCTCAAAGTGACTTCATCATCGACAACAGCACATCCGACGACACAAAACTACTGGAACAATTGAAACAGGTTATTGGTTATTGGTTATAGGTTATTGAAGCCACAAAGCATTTAGTTATAAACCCAAGAACAGTCAACAGGTCATAATACAATAACCATTCCCCTCCCTAGTCAATAACCAATAACCAATAACCAATAACCATTCCCCTCCCCTATTCAATAACCAATAACCAATAACCTATAACCATTATAAATATGCTCGAAACAATTTTAGCCATTTCCGGCAAGCCCGGACTCTACAGACTCGTATCAAGAGGCAATCACAGCCTCATCGTTGAAACCCTCGACGCACAGAAGAAGCGTTTCCCTGCCTTCGCCGCAGACAAGGTCATTTCCCTGGCGGACATCGCCATGTACACCGACGAGAAGGAAGTGCCCCTGCGCCAAGTGCTGAACAGCATCAAGGAGAAGGAACAGGGCAAGGCCTCAAGCCTTGACTGGCGCAAAGCCTCCAAGGATGAACTCTATGCCTATCTTGGCGAGGTGCTGCCCAGCTTCGACCGCGACCGCGTCTATCCCACCGACGTCAAGAAGCTCATCCAGTGGTACAACATCCTCATCGAGAACGACCTCACCGACTTCGACGAAGCCCTCAAGGAAACCGACGGCGACAACATCGACGACAGGAAGTAAGGGGAACGTATCTGCAAAGTCCAGCAAAAATCCCCCTGTGAAAAGAAGCGAGAGGCCCGTGCAAATGAATGCCGAGCCTCTCGCTGTAAAAATGCCTAATGTCTACTTTCTGTATTTCCTACTTTCTGTATTCAGATTATAGGAAGTTCGGAAACAAGTTTCTTGTAGTTGCCGCGCATGGCGCGTTCGATAGCTTTGTCGGCAAGCAAACGTTCCAAGGTCTTCTGTCCTGAGCGATTGTTTGCATAGCCAAAGACTTCTGCAAACTTTTCCGTAGTGAACTCCTCGGGGAGTTTACGGAAGCATTCCAGGTACTTGTTTGTGCGACGCTTCTGCACGGATGCATTATACAGCTGGTCGTCGTAGTACTTGCGATGCAGTCCGTAGAACCAATGCAATTGAGTGCGGTACTGAATGTCGAGCACCAAGTTGCAGAGACGGCGGTCTGTGTCGTCGATGACG
>JAFXZK010000067.1 GCA_017541265.1 Bacteroidaceae bacterium
ACATAGCTTGCCCTGTCGCCAAAGATGTCTTCAAGAATTTCTTTGGTAATATATGGTCGGGTGAAACGCTCTTTCTGCATGTGAAGGCCGTATGCTTCTATCTCGCTGACGCTAAGAGGGAGCGCAGGCTGGAACTGCCCAAGGAGTCCGTGAACGGAATGAACAGGAATCTCCCAAATGCGGAAGAATCCCAGGACGTGATCTATACGGTATGCATCAAAATATTTCTGCATATTGCGGAACCTGCGTATCCACCACAGACATCCGTCTTTCAGCATCTCGTCCCAGTTGTATGTGGGGAATCCCCAGTTCTGCCCGTTTATAGAGAATTCATCTGGTGGAGCACCGGCGCTACCATTGAGGTTGAAATAACGCGGGTCTTGCATCACATCGCAGCCATTGCGGTGTACGCCAATTGGAATGTCGCCTTTGAGGATTACACGCTTATAACGTGCATATTCATGAGCTTCACGCATTTGTTTTGCAAGCAGGAACTGAACAAAACAATAATACCCCTGCGATGCCGGCATGTACGCCTTATCACGTTCAACACAGAATTTGGCATAGGTGTCAAGCCAGAAGTGTTCCTCCTCATACCATGACTTGTATTCTGCTGAGGCAAGTACCTTCTTGCCTTCTTGACGGAAGAGCATTAGTAGGTATTCGTTCTTGGCGTTGTTGACGCGCTCATAGTCTATCTGACGAAGGGCGTTGAGTTCTTGTCTCAATGTCTCAAAGCGCTTTGCCTGCTCAGCATCTTTCAGTGGAGGTAACTGTCTCAGGTCGATGTATTGCGGATG
This sequence comes from Bacteroidaceae bacterium, assembly GCA_017541265.1. Classification (GTDB taxonomy): domain Bacteria; phylum Bacteroidota; class Bacteroidia; order Bacteroidales; family Bacteroidaceae; genus Physcousia. Next base: position 801 of record JAFXZK010000067.1, read on the forward strand.
TAACGCAAAGACGCTGATACATGAGTATGGATAGGAGTCCGTCCATGTGTGTGTGACGGTCGTGTCGTTAATAGGTAACAGCTGCAGGATGCGTTGCCCTGTATAGGCAATCCAGTCTATCATACGTTTCAGGTCACCGAAGTCACCGACGCCGAAACTGCCTTCTGTGCGTAATGAGAAAACAGGAATCAGGGTGCCTGCCTTCTTTACATTCCATATCTCAAAGAATGCCTGTGAGAGTTCGTATTCTACGATTTCTCCCTTCCTCATTCGTGGTACTACGATGTGACGGTTATCACATGTTTCCCACATGATGTTTTGCTGGATTACAGGGAAATTGGTATTAGCACGAACTGCTGCGAACTTATATTCCAAATCCTCGCCAACAGTATATTCTGCATCAATGTCACATATCCATTCGTTCGGAGCCTGCTCAAAGCACGGTATGCCTCTTGAGGTATCCCACTCTCCCAATACAGGATGGCTGCCCGTAAGGATGAGCTTCTCATCACCACGCAGCTGTGGAGCACGTACCTTCAGGCGCAGAATGGTTGGCGATGTCCTGCGATAGTGGTTGACCTTCTCCCTGCGGTTGATACATTGTGTGAAGGCAGAGCTGTAGAGATATGAGTCATGAGGGATTTCAATCCATGTGTCATATACAGTATATTGCTGCACACCTGTCTGGCCTAAGTCGAGACGATGCGCCTGGGTAGTCCATTCCTGTCTCTTTATTTTGTCGCCGGAATACAGGGTGTAGTAATAGTCGAATGGTTCACTGCCATACTGCAGCAGTTCTGCATCATTTATTCTCAATTCAAACGACCAGTTGCCGCCTGCTTGGTTCATCTTATGTATAGCGACTCCATTTCGTTGGCGAATATTAAGACAGATATATTCCCCGGGATTTACTCCGTAGTATATGTTGAAATTTATGTTCATATAACGAGATATGTGTAATAAGCAATTGCCACAATGACTAAGATGGCCCCTTCTGTTCGTGTTATTATGAGTTGTTTCTGTCCAAAGGCTGTCAGTATCCAAAGCAGTACGGATGCTCCGAGCAGTACGAGAATGTCGGTTGCTGTTACTCCTCCGATACCGAGTGGGAAGATGACAGCTGATGTTCCTAAGACAAAGAATACATTGAAAACAACGCTACCGACAACATTACCTAATGCCATAGCGGTGTCGCCCTTCTTTGCTGCCATAACGGAGGCTGCCAACTCTGGTGCCGATGTGCCGGCAGAAACAATTGTCAGTGCTATAACCGATTCGCTGATTCCGATCCAACGTGCTATGCCAGAAGCACCTTCCACAAGTCCGTCTCCACCGGCAACGAGTAATACCAAGCCAATGAGGACAAAGAGGATGTTTTTCCACAATGGGCTTTCCTTGTGTTCGTTGGCGGGGGTGTCTGTCGCCTTGTCTTGGTCTTTTTGGGCAATAGACATTGTGTATGACATAAAGACTGCGAATGTGCACAGCATCAGCAGACCGTCGCTGCGAGAGATGGAATCAACCACAGGATTCGTCGTATCGAAGAAACTGTCAAAAGCGGTAATTGCAATGAAAAGGCTGGAGAGCACAACAAACGGAACGTCGTATTTCATATTCCGTCTGTCGATTGTTATCGGCATTACGAGGGCTGTTATTCCTACGATGCCGAGAATGTTAAAGATATTGGAACCAACGACATTGCCGAGTGCCATATCCACATTTCCCTTGAATGCAGATACAACGCTGACGACGAATTCGGGCATAGAGCTGCCAACGGCAACAATAGTCAGTCCCACCACTATGGTTGGAATACCAAAGTGGTGGGCTATTGATGCTGCTCCGTCGGTGAGCCAGTCAGCTCCTTTGATGATAGCTACCAGCCCGATGACGAACTCTAATACGAGGATTATTTCTTGCATTAGAACTTTTTAAAGAAATCGTTGCCCTTGTCATCGACGAGGATGAATGCAGGGAAGTTCTCAACGCGTATCTTCCAGATAGCTTCCATACCCAACTCAGGATACTCCACGCATTCAATGCTCTTGATGTTGCTGGAAGAGAGGTATGCAGCAGGACCACCGATAGAACCGAGATAGAAACCGCCGTGCTTCTTGCAGGCATCGGTGACTACCTGTGTGCGGTTACCCTTTGCTATCATAACTAATGAACCGCCGTTGTCCTGGAACTCATCACAGTATGGGTCCATACGGTTTGCTGTTGTCGGGCCCATAGAGCCACAAGGCATTCCTGCCGGTGTCTTTGCCGGTCCGGCATACAGTACAGGATGGTCCTTGAAGTATTGTGGCATACCCTCACCGGCATCCAGACGTGCCTTAATCTTTGCGTGAGCAATATCACGTGCCACAATGATAGTACCGTTGAGGCTTACACGTGTAGAAACAGGATATTTTGAGAGCTCCTTACAAACTTCTGAGATAGGTTGATCGAGGTTTATCTGTATAGCATCTCCTTCACCAGCCTGACGCAGTGCTTCTGGAATCAGCTCGTATGGTTTGTCGTCCATCTTCTCAATCCAGATGCCGTCCTTGTTTATCTTAGCCTTGATGTTACGGTCAGCAGAACAAGAAACGCCGAGACCGATAGGACATGATGCTCCGTGACGTGGCAGACGTACTACTCTTACGTCGTGAGCGAATGCTGTACCGCCAAACTGTGCACCGAATCCAATCTTCTTTGCTTCCTCAAGGAGTTGCTTCTCGAGTTCTACATCGCGGAAAGCACGACCTGTCTCGTCACCTGTTGTTGGGAGAGAGTCATAGAACTTTGTAGAAGCCAGCTTCACTGTCAGCAGATTCTTTTCTGCAGATGTACCACCGATTACGAAAGCGATGTGATATGGAGGACATGCTGCTGTTCCGAGGCTCTTCATCTTCTCTACGAGGAAAGGAACGAGGGTGCCAGGGTTCTGTATGCGTGCCTTTGTCTCCTGGTAAAGGTATGTCTTGTTTGCGGAACCGCCACCCTTTACGACACACAGGAACTTATACTCCATACCGTGTGTTGCCTCGATATCTATCTGTGCTGGCAGGTTACACTTTGTATTTACCTCATTATACATATCCAGAGGAGCATTCTGAGAATAGCGCAGATTGTCTGAGGTGTACGTATTATATACACCCTTTGCGAGAGGCTCTTCGTCTTCGAAACCAGTCCATACCTGCTGACCCTTCTCACCATGAATGATAGCAGTACCGGTGTCCTGACAGAAAGGCAGCTGGCCCTTGCAAGCCACCTCTGCGTTGCGGAGCATTGTCAGAGCGACATACTTATCATTGTCGCTGGCCTCAGGAGAGTTGAGTATGCTTGCCACCTTCTCGTTGTGCTCACGGCGCAACATGAAGTTTACATCGTGGAAAGCCTGCGTGGTGAGCAGTTCCAATGCTTCTTTGCTGACCTTGAGGATTGGGGTGCCCTCAAATTCGCTTACACTGACGCCGTCCTTTGAAATAAGACGATACTCTGTCTTGTCTTCGCCCAACTGGAACATTGGAGCGTACTTAAATTCTACGTTTGCCATAATGTTTTTCTATTTTTGTTTGGTTTATTTGTAACTTGGGAAAATATCATCTAATGTGAGTCGCTTAACAGGACCGAGTTTCTCGAGGGCTTTGACGTCGAGGTCTGCTTCCTTACCAAGAATGAGATACTTCATAGGTTTGCCCTTGATGTTCTCCAGCTCGAAGTTTACGACATCCTGCAGGGTAATCTGTGGTATTGCCTCCCAGTACATCTTGTTGATGTCATAGTCGATGCCGAGTCTGCGTGCGCTGATGTATCTGTTGATAGCTCCAGCCTTCACGGTGCGTTGAGCTGCGATGCTCTTCATCCAGTTCTGCTTTGCGGTGTTGAAAGCAGCTTCTGACTGTGGTATGGTATCGGTGATGGCCTTGAAGGTATTGATGCAGTCAATCATCTTATCGTTCTGTGATATGATATGCTGATTGTAGTATTCGGTCTCACCCTTTCGAGATGGTGTGTTGTATCTTGCCCATGCGTTGTATGCCAGACCGCGTGTCTCGCGGAGTTCCTGGAATACGATGGCATTCATGCCGCCACCGAAGTATTCGTTGAACATAGAGACGAGTGGGAACTTCTGAATATCCAGCGGCTTGCCGGCGCTGTATATCATACGCATATTGATGTTTGGTGCATCGTATGGTGCGAGATATACCTCGTTCTCGGTTGTCAGCAGCTTGGTGTAGTATTTGTTCTCCGGAACATCCTTGAAGTTCTTTATCTTTGCACTTGGGCACTTATCGAGAGTCTTCTTCATGTCGTTCAGGCTCTGTGGTCCCCAGTAGATTACTTCGTGCTTCAGGGAGGTGAGACCTTTCAGGAGTTCCGTGAATGTCTCAGGCTTCATAGCGCGCATCTCGCTGACGCTTGGTACGTTTGTGAAAGGATTGCGTTCTCCGTAGAGACCGTAGGTGACAAGGGCGCTGTAGCAGTTGCTCTGTCTGTTGCGTGATTCCATGCGGGCCTTTGCGGTCTGGTCGAGCAGTTTGTTGTAAACGGCTGTGTCAGACTTCAGGTCTTGCAGCAGGTCTTCCATCATGGCGATGGCCTTAGGCATATTCTCCTGAAGGCCTGAAACGGTGATTGTTGTTGTCTCATCGCCTACGCTGACGCCGTAAGAGCATGCAATATCATAGAAGTCTCTCTGTATCTGCTCCAGACTCTTCTTGTTTGTGCCGAGGAGGCCCATGTAACCGGCTGCGATGTCATAGCGCATGTCTGCCAGCTCTCCGAAGTCGAAGCGGTAGGAGAGGAAGAAACGGTCATCCGTTGTGTTCTGCTTGTATATTACAGGGAGTCCGTTCTTGGTAGTGCTGAAGGTCAGTTCCTTGTTGAAGTCGATGAACTGTGGCTGTATGTCTTCCACCTTCTTCTCCATGAAGTCCGTCATGAACTTGCTGCGCATATCGCGGTTGCTGGATATCGGTGTAATCTCAGGCTTGTCAATCTTTACTATTGTGGTGTCTTCTCCCTGACGTTTGTAGAGTACTACATATCCGTCGGTGATATGCTCCTTTGCCCACGAGATGATGTCAGCCTTTGTGAGTTTGCTGAGACGGTCCAATCGTGTGATATTTTGTTCCCAAGGCACATCGTCGATGAAGCAATCTACCATCTCCTGCACGCGACTCCTGTTGTTGTCGAGTCTCTGCAGCTCTGCCAGCTTGGCATTGGCGATGATGCTCTTCATAATTCCCTCGTCCCATTCGCCATTCTTCAACTTCTCCAGCTCTGCCAGCAGCAGGTCCTTCACTTCGTCGAGAGTCTGCCCCTCGTTAGGCGAACCGGAAAGGAGGAAGAGGCTGTAATCCTTCAGTTCCATCGTGTTACTGCCTGCACCGAGAGTCTTCATCTTGTTGTTGAGGTCGGTGTCTATCAGTCCCACTCTGCCGTTGCTGAGCAGCATATCCATCATGGCGAGGGTGTCCATCTGCAGCGATGATGCGCCCTTCATTCTCCATGCGATGGCAACATTCTGTATCTCCTTACCGAGTACGGTGGTGTCTGACGGAGCGGTGAAGACGGGCTGCTCTGGGAAAGTCCTGCCAGGCACCTTGGTCATAGTGCCGTCGTTCTTCCAACTGCCGAAATATTGTTCCAGCATCGCTATCGTCTTGTCAGGGTCAAGGTCGCCTGCCATACAGATGGCGATATTGTTTGGAACATAATACTTCTTATAATAGTTCATGATAGCCACCTGAGAAGGGTTCTTCAGGTGCTCCTGTGTACCGATGGTGGTCTGTGTGCCGTATGAATGACTTGGGAACAGCTTGTGCAGCAAAGCATAGTAAGCCTTGTTGTTGTCCTTTGTCATTGAGATGTTCTTCTCCTCATAGACGGCCTCCAGCTCGGTGTGGAAACCGCGCATCACCATGTTCTGGAAGCGGTCGCTCTGCACCATGCACCATCTCTCCAGTTCGTTAGACGGAATGTCTTCCACATAGCATGTCACGTCGTACGATGTGAAGGCGTTGGTGCCCTGGCTGCCGATGGCGGTCATCATCTTGTCGTATTCATTAGGAATGAAATACTGTGCTGCAATCTGCGACACAGAGTCAATCTCATGATACTTTGCCTTGCGCTGTGCAGGGTCAGTCAGGGTGCGGTGCTCTTCATAGAGCGAACAAATCTTGTCGAGTAGGGGTTTCTCTGCTTCATAGTTTGCTGTGCCGAACGACGGTGTGCCCTTGAACATCAGGTGCTCCAGATAGTGCGCCAAACCTGTGTATTCTGCTGGGTCATTCTTTGAGCCGGTATTCACGGCGATATGTGCTGTGATACGCGGATGTTCTTTGTTGACTGAGAGATAAACCTTCAGTCCGTTGTCAAGGGTGTAGATACGTGTCTTCATAGGGTCGCCCTTTACCTCCTCATAGCTGCGAGCCATAGAGGTGACACTTATCAGGGCGCAACAAATAAACAGAAAAACTTTCTTCATTTCAAACTTTTATCTTTTATCTTTTAACTTTTAACTATATCAGCGAGCTGATAAACTCCTGCACCATATCTTCCGACACATCTCCCATGTCGTACTCTTTCTCTGCATCCCTGCGTATGTAGCTCAGCCACTCCTCGTGTGCCTGCTCCATGTCGCCGTCGTTGTCAGAGAATCCCTTCCATTGTGTATAGCTGTCGAAGACGTCGCTGAATCTCTCTTCGAGGGTGTCGATAGACGGGATGTCGCCGTTCATGATGTCCTCCTTTATCTGGTCGAGGGCTTCTGTCGGCATCAGCAGTCCGAGCATATCGGTCCATTCGCCTG
>JAFXZK010000068.1 GCA_017541265.1 Bacteroidaceae bacterium
CACCTTGAAATAGTCGTAGGTGGCGGACTCGTTGATGTCGCCGTCGTGGTCCTGACGCGTACCGACTAAGCCGTAGCGGAAGTTGCCGTCGCGAGAGTCGATGAGCGTGAAGTCCGTCTGGTCGTCGCGGCGCAGATAGGTGTCGGCATGACCACCATTGTTGCTAACTACAATCTTCGTGACGAACCAGTTGGTAGTGTTCAGAGCCACACCCTTGTCGGCTGTGTTGATCTCGGCAAGCAGGATGCCGCCCACCTTCCAGTCGTGCGGACGGAAGAGCGACTTAGAGCCGTCGGTGCCCACGTTGAACTGCCACATGCAGATTTGGCTGTTAAAGCCTTCATAAGCACGGAAAGCGATACCCGCGCCAAGGGCATTAATCTTGAACTTACTCTCGATGGTGTAGTTATCAGTAATCCTGTAACTCCACGCCTGAATGCTACATGCCATAATAGCCAGCAGCATCACTAATAGTCTTTTAGTTTTCATTTTGTTTGATTGTTAGAACTTAATAATATGATTATATATAATAATGTGTATGTACAGACTTACTTACGAGACATATACTTCTTCCCGCCATGAACAACTATGCCTTGGGCCAGTCTACTATTAATCATCTGGCCGGAGAGGTTATATATTCTCCCCTCATCTTTGCGAGAGGAAGCAGGAATGAAGCTTATGGCATCGGGCGTCTCTTGAAGCCAAGCGAGGATGTCGCGCGACATCTGTCCGGCTACCTTCAGCCTGCCCGACACTATGCTGCCTTCAGAGAAGGGATTGGCGGCAGAGAAGTCTTCTGCAAAGACCACGCTGCCTGACTTCAGCCTGATGCTGATGTCATCGAACCAAGCAATCTCTGTCTTTCCGTAAGCATCGTCGTGGGCTTGACGGAACCCTATCCTGCCAAAAGCGAAGCTGCCACTGCGTTCATCGACAAGGACATCATCGATATACGTCTTGGCATAAGCCTCATCTTCTATTTCAATTCTAATCTTGAAAGGATGGCCGGCTTGGATATTGACGCCGCTCGGCAGATCTACTTCACCCAAAAGGGATACACTGCCGCCAAGCCAGCGATGGGGACGGAGGCGGAGATGTTGCGGGTCGGAGGCATTGAACTGCCACATATAGTAGCTTCCGCCATCGGTAATGGAGAAGCACAAGCCAGCCGACAGTTGCTCTACTTCCGCCTGCATCTCTATTGTATATGAGAGTTTCTCGTCTGCCGGATCAACAGGCGAGCCATTCTGGAGCAACAGGGCATCATCGACAAGGAACATTGATTGGCTGGGACGCAACGTAAGGGAGAAAGCCCCCTCCCCGCTCCCCCTTTGGGGGAGTGCCGTTACCTGCCCTGTATGAGGGTCGAGCAACGAGAGTTTAGTGGCAGATGTCTTAAGCCGTATTGTATTTGTGGCAGAAGTGGCGTCAATGTTGCCAAAGAAGAAGACATCATGCCCGTCTATTACCTTATGTATATAATTAAAGGGATGCGTGCCTTCCGACATGCGGACATCGCGCTCGGGCAGGCATTCCTCCATCACTTCTGCCAGAGAACTTGCTGATGGTGAAGAGATGAAGTATGCCTTGTTCTCTTCCGAAGCAAGCATGCGACTGGTGATGCTCTGTATTTCCTCGTCGCCTGCCTCGCCATCGGCTGCCAATTGAGGGCATTGGGTTGTGAAGATGACCTTGACACCTTGCTGCCAAGCCTCTTCAATCTTGCGCATGTTGCTCAGCGAGATAACCTTGACGCCAGGAAGAATCACAACAGAGAAGTGCTCGTGGTTGATGGCATTGTTCATGTTCAGCAAACCGTCGGAAACGGAGCATCGGTCGTCGAGGACCTCGGGATGAAGATAAGTGAAGTCGATGCCGAGGTCGTCGGTCAGATAGTGCGACACTTGCGGATAGTCTGTCCCCGGCACGTCAACGCCGCCTTCATAGTAGCCCTTAGGGCCGTCGAACACGTGTCCCGCATATTGTGTCTGTATGGGATAGAGCACCGCAACATCTGCCACATGCCTTCCCTCGCGAGCCAATATGTAGTTCAAACGCGAAAGGAAAGCATTGAAACGAGGCAGGTCTGCGTTGTACAGCGGGTTGCGCCACGAGAGTTCGGGCAGGAAAGTAACGTCACCATCGTTGTACCAGACGGCATGAGGAATAAGGTGGTTGATGCCCTTCGTGTATTGCTCGATGGCTATCTGGTAGAGCGTTTCCACCGAGATGTTGCCCATAGCGCCATACGTCTCAGACATGACGTAGGTCTTATCCCAGTTGTTGGCCGACGAGGACACGACTTTGTAGAAGTCTTCGGTCGGGCGGCCGCCACCTATCTTGTCGATACCAGGCATCGTCAGGTGTTTCCCGACGAGCATCAGGTCACCCGACACGCTGGTTGGATTCACTATTTCTTCCTGATCCTGATGACCTGTAGCAAGGATGCCATGCGCTGTCGCCCAGTCGCAGATGGTCTTCATGAAGCCCTCGCTATAGAGCGTAGAGTGCAAGCCAAAGAGGAGGTTCCTGGCATATGCCGTCTTGTCGCCTATGTCGTACCAGAGGGCTGGATAGAGTGCTTCGGGCGAGAAACCATAACGCGCCTCAAACTGTTCGTTGAAGTCGCCTGTCCACATCCTTCCTTGTGCCCTGTACATCGTGGGTTCGTCGAAGAAGGTGGAGACGATGGTCTGTCCGAAGTCGTCTGCAAAGTGCTGGTAGTAAGCCTCATGCGTATCTTGGATAAACAGGCTGACGGCCTCGGAGGAGAGGTAGTCCACGTTCGGGTCGCCGTCCTTGACGCATTGGCAAACCATCACACGCCAGCCCGATTGCTTGGGAGCTGTCCACGTCACCTGACCGGTCTCCTCGTCATAATAGTCGCGCAGCGGAACAATCTCCTTGGTGTTGGCATTCCAAGCCACAATCGACATCAGTTTCCCCTGAAGGGTTATCTGGCGGTTGAAGGTAGCGCCGCTGCCCACGCGGTACTCTGTCTTGTCGAGGCGCTTAATGGTGTGGTCGGGATGATTGTTCATGAAGGTAGTCACGCCCGAACCGTTGATGGCCCCCATGCTTCCGCTCGGGAAGCCGTATTCGTCGTATATGGACATATGAGCGCCCAAGGAACGTGCCTTCTCGACAGCATCTCCATAGAGCTGGAAGTAACTGTCGGAGAGATAGTTCGGACGGAATCCACCGCCAAAAGGCAAGATAGCACAGCCGCCATAGCCATCGGTCTCGACCATCCGACCGATTTGTTCCAGAAGAGCCTGCTCCGATACCTGCGTATTGTTCCAGAACCACAGGGGTATGGGACGCCACGACATAGAGGGCTTGGCGAACTCCTTCGTCTCGAACAGAGGTGTCTCCTCGCTCCTGGTTTGGCAACTCACGCACCACAAGCAGCACAGAAGTGCTATGGCTCGCACAAGGCTTCTATCTTTGGTTTTCATCTTTTTTATTGTTCGTACTCGTTCTTCTTAAGGACTGGCAAGGCTCAAAAACTGGAGACCTGATTGATGCCACATAGGGCGTCTTCAACTCCCCTATAGGGCGTTTGGCCATCCCTCAGCATTCACTTAACCAGAACCTTCTTCCCGTCTGTGATGACAATACCTCGGGCCGAGGATTCATCAGGCAGACGCATCCCATTCAAACTATAGTAAACGCTTGCTTTCTTATCCGTAATCGTATTCTCGCCTACATTCTTGATGCCAACGGGAACTTCGCTGCTGACAGAGAAGAGATATGAGCCGGAGCCAATCTCGTAGATTGCATAGCCGTCGGCTGTCTCGATGTAGGTTACGCCTTCTGCCTCTTCGGCCACTTCGCCGCTCTCGTAAACATAGAGGCCATCGCTGATGGGCAATCTCAATGTTGCTGTCGTGTTGGCAGGAACGGTGACGCGATAGGTCATCTCCTTCGTGCCGTCGCATTGCCATTCAGCCTTAATCTGGCCATAATCGGAAGCGAA
>JAFXZK010000069.1 GCA_017541265.1 Bacteroidaceae bacterium
CACGCTGAGCAGCGATGCGGGCTATCTCTGTCTTTGCGTCGGCATTATCAGTCACATACATCCATGCATAGGTGCGCAGCTTCAGCTTGCCTTCCTGCTCAAGCTCATAGTATGCCTGGGGGGCAACGCGATGTATAGCCTCAGCACCAGCATCACCAACAGCTGTATAACCTTTGCTAAACGCAAACTCCTGCCAAGAGAGCAGATATTCCTTGACGTCTCTCACCGTAGTAGGCAACTTCGGTACTATTTCGAACAAAGGACCTTCGCAGAGATAGCCGTCAGGTTCACCATTCTTATCTACATGTACCAAGTCGTAACCCCATTTCTTGGCATACTCCGCATCAACTCCTGCCCATTCCAGTGCCTTGGTGTTGAGAAGCATAGAGTGTCCGCCGCCAGTTTGCATGAAGAGCGGCTTATCGGAACATATCTCGTCCAGGAATGACTTATCGACGTATTCTTCATTTTCCACCCATCCGGCAGCCACATAGAAGTCACGCTGAGGATTCTTCGCAATAAACTCCTTGATAATCTCGCGGTATTTCGGATAATTTGTTAAGCCAGCAGCCAACAGGTTCGCCTGTCCGATGGCACGTTCTCCGGCAAAGCTGCCGTGACAGTGGGACTCCATAAAGCCCGGATAGATGAAGTTCTCACCGTAGTCGAGCACCTGCGTGCCCTCAGGGGCTAACTTCCGAGCCTCCTCTGCGCTGCCGATATAGGCAAACACGCCGTCCTTCACCAGTGCAGCCTTGGCAAAGGGCCGCTTCTCGTCCATCGTGATGATGTTGCCAAAAATAAGGGTGTATTTCATAATAGGCTTTAAGTTAAAGGTAGTCAATTGAATTTATAAGGAGCCCGACAGGCTAACCCTGTGCGGACTCCTTATTTATTTATATAATATGGTGGTTTACTTCAACGACCATTCCTTGCGGATGTGGAAGTCGGCAGAAGAGTTGTTGGTGTCGAGATAGACAATCTTGGCACCGTTCTTGATAGAGGCGGCTGCATCGATGCCTGAGGGATCGGTGGTGCCCTCTGCGCCCTGGTCGTAGTTGTAGACCAGCTTGTCAGCATTGCCTGGCAGGTTGATGGTAGCCTTCTCATCGACATTACGATAGGCTGAGTAGCACTTGCCGTTATTGTAGAGACCGTAGCCGGCGTCGATAGAGGTAGGCAGACGCTTGGTGCTCTTCTCGACAGAGGTGGTCTGGAACAGCTCGATGCCGTCAACAACCCACTCCATAGGAATCTTAGCGGCCTTGTTGGCAACGGCTTGCTTGGTGTCGCCGTTGACGTAGGCTGCATTGGCCTCGTCAGCCAGCCACTCTGACAGGGTGACGGTAGCGGGAGCAGAGAAGATGTAGAGGGCGGGGCACAACATGCTGACAGGCCATGCGTTAGCCGTAGAGTACTTGAAGCCCTTCAGCCACTTGTCTTCTGTAACCTTGGCAGGTGCCTCATACTGGTCCTTGTTGTTGAAGACGTCGAGGTCGTAGCAAGCCATGTCGGCATTGCTGAGGTCGAACAGCAAGGCGCCGTCGGTGGTCTTTGTGTGGTCGATAGCGCTGGTGAGGGCGATGACGAGGTCGGAATAAGGCTCGATGGTCACGGAGCCGGGATAGTACCACAGTCCCTGCAGGGCGGGAATCCAACCCTCAGCCTCGAAATAGAGCTTGCCATCGACGATGTTCTTGTTCTCGACATTGGCGTTCATAGGTGCGCAGAAAGCGATACCGAAGTTGGAGAGGGTAACGGCCTTGCCTCCGTTGTTGTAGAGGATGATGCCCTTACAGCCAGTATAAGCGCCTTTGCCGGTGCTGGCCTTCACGCTACCGCCTACGTTGATTTCCTTGACGATGACTTGTCCATCGGTCGGTTCGACGGTGGGACTACCTGGGTTGTCTGTCTTGGTGCAAGCTGCAAGACCGAAGGTCAAGGCAGCGGCAAACAATAGATAACTGATTTTTTTCATTGTGCTTTTGATTTAGTTAATAATGTTATGATGGGTGCAAATTTACGAAATAAAATTGAAATAAACAATACTTAAAAATGGGTAAAGTGTGAATTTTTTGTATTTTTTCCTTTTTTTATTGGCAAATAATCCGTACCTTTGCAAAATAAACTCCAATAACATGTAATTATGAAAAAGACACTTATCGCTCTTTTGGGACTCTTGTCCGTGACAACCGCCCTGCAAGCACAACCGCTGCCTAAGGACCCTGCAGTCCGTACGGGTAAGTTGAAGAACGGCATGACGTACTACATACGCCACAATGCCAAGGACAAGGGACTGGCCGACTTCTACATCGCCCAGCGCGTGGGTTCCATCCTGGAAGAGCCTCGCCAGCGCGGACTGGCCCACTTCCTGGAGCACATGGCGTTCAACGGTACGAAGAACTTCCCCGGCAAGGGCAAGAAACTGGGCATCGTGCCCTGGTGCGAGACCATCGGCGTGAAGTTCGGTGCCAACCTGAATGCCTATACCTCCATTGACCAGACGGTGTACAACATCTCGTCGGTGCCCATGAAGCGCGAGGGCATTGCCGACTCGTGTCTGCTCATCCTGCACGACTGGAGCCACTTCCTGCTGCTGGAGGACAAGGAGATAGACAAGGAGCGCGGCGTGATACACGAGGAGTGGCGCACCCGCCGTGCAGGCAAGGCCGTACAGCGACTGATGGAGCAGGCCATGCCGAAGATATACAAAGGTACGAAGTACGAGGACTGTATGCCCATCGGCTCGATGGATATCGTGGACAACTTCCCCTATCAGGACCTGCGCGACTACTACCACAAGTGGTATCGCCCCGACCTGCAGGCCATCGTAGTGGTGGGTGACATCGACGTGAACAAGATGGAGAAGAAAATCAAGAAGCTGTTTTCGTCCA
>JAFXZK010000070.1 GCA_017541265.1 Bacteroidaceae bacterium
AGCAAATTTAACAGCTGACCATACATCGGCTGTCCGATAAAATGTGTACCTTTGTTCATGTTATTGAAGTTTTGTGGCAAAAACAAAGGTAACAAAAAGGCTGGAATCCTCGTTCGGATTTCAGCCTAATTTTATAACAGACCAAAAAGTTTTAGCGGACAGCAATAAAATTATATAACAGGTCAGTCGCTGAGGGAGTAGGGCTTGCCGGTCTTGATGCAGCGCTTCTTGTTGGGCTTGTCGCTCATTACAAACTCCAATGTGCCGCCAGCCATAATGTCCTGGTGGGTGATGTAAAGCTTGTCGTATGGCTTACCGTTAATTTTGACTTCCTTGACGTAACGGTTCTTGTCGCTTACGCCAGGCGCCTTGATGAGGAAGAGCTTGCCGTTCGGCAAGGTGAGCTTGCACGAGGGAACGTAAGGCGCTCCGAGCACATACTGGTCGCTGCCCGGGCAGACGGGATAGAAGCCCATTGCCGTGAAGATGTACCAAGCCGACATCTGTCCGCAGTCGTCGTTGCCGTGCAAGCCGTCTATGTTGTTGACGTACATACGGTTCATTATCTCGCGCAGCCAGTACTGGCTCTTCCAGGGCTGTGACGTCCAGGCGTAGAGATAGGGAACGTGGTGGCTTGGTTCGTTGCCGTGGACGTAACCGCCCAGCAGGCACTCCTCCTCAATGTCCTCGTTATCCTCGTAATACTTCTTGTCGAGCGGTTCGGCAAAGAGATTGTCGAGGCGTTCAATGAACTTCTTGTCGCCGCCAAAACATTCAATCATACCTTTCACGTCGTGCGGAACGTGGAAGGAGTAGTTGGCGCTGTTGCCCTCAATGAAGCCTTCGCCGTAGGTCTGGAGAGGAGAGAAGTCCTTCTTCCAGCTGCCGTCCTTATACTTGGGGCAGGCAAGGCCGAGGGCAGGATTGAAGACGTTGCGATAGTTCAGGGCACGCTTCTTGAAGGTTTCAGCCATCTCCTTGTCGCCAGCATCAAGGGCAGCCTGGTAGATTGTCCAATCGTCGTAGGCATATTCGAGCGTGTTGCTCGCACTTGTGCCGCAGCGGTCGTAGGGAACATAGCCGTACTGGATGTAATCGGTCAGGCCTTCCATCCACTTGGAGTTGGCTGTGGCTTTCATGGCTTCCAGCATTGCCTTCTTGTCCTTGATGCCGAGCTTCTTGGCGACATCCGAGAGGACGGCAACGGAATGGTAGCCGCTCATGCACCAGCCCTCGTTTGCCATTAGGAACCAGACGGGCAGGAGGTGGAGTGCGCTCTGCTGCTGAATGCGAATCATACTCTCCGCCATATCTGCGCCTTGACGGGGCTTGATGAGGTTGAGCAAGGGGTGCTCGGCGCGATAGGTGTCCCAAAGCGAGAAGATGGTATAGTTGGTGAAGCCGTCGGCCTGGTGTATCTCCATATCGTTGCCGCGATACTTGCCGTCCACGTCCATATAGACGCTGGGGTTAATCATGGTGTGATAGAGCGAGGTGTAGAAGAGCGCCTTCTGGTCGTCGGTGCCTTCTATCTCCAGTCCTGTCAGCTCCTTCGTCCATTGCTCTGTGGCGCGTGCCTTAATCTGCTCGAAGGTGAGGCCTCCTGCCTCGGCACGAAGATTGGCAAGCGCTCCGCTTTGGCTGACGGCCGAGAGGGCAACCTTGATGGTCAGCTTGCGGCTTGCAGGCAGCTTCGTCTGGAAGTAAGCGACTATCTCGCGGCCAGCCATATCGGGGAAGTTGTGGTGAATGTCGTTCTTGCGCCAGAAGCCAGAGTACTTCATCCGCTGCTCGTCCTTGTAGCCATAGTTCTGTATAGGTTCGGAGAGCGAGATGGCAAAGTAAGTGTAGTTCTGCCTTGCCCAGCCATTCGTGATGCGGTAGCCCGTCAGCAGTGTGTCGTTCTCTACACGAAGATACGACCAGAGCGTCTTGCCGTCGTAGTTGTAGATGCCGTGACCAAGGTCGAGGATGAACTGCGCGTCGCTTGAGGGGAAGGTGTAGCAATGCACGCCGACACGCTGGGTTGCTGTTAATTGTGCCAGGATGTTGTAGTCCTCAAGCTTCACCTCATAGTAGCCGGGTGAACACTTTTCCGTGTCGTGCGAGAAGCGAGAGCGGTAGCCTGCTTCTGGGTTATCTGCAGTTCCGGGGTTTGTCTGTATCTTGCCTGTAGTGGGCATGATGAGGATATCGCCCAGGTCGGAGTGCCCTGTGCCGCTCAGGTGTGTGTGCGAGAAGCCTACAATCGTCTTGTCCTTGTGCTGATAGCCTGCGCAGTACTCATAGACCTTGCCTTGGTATTTGCCGTCCACGTTGTGCGGAATGGTGTCCGTCTCGGGCGAGAGCTGCACTATGCCAAAGGGCGCGCAGGCACCTGGGAAGGTATGCCCCATGCCGTTCGTGCCGATGATGGGGTTGACGTAGGAGTAAGCCCCCTCTCTTCCCTCCGTCGCAAGCTCCCCAATTGCTCCGCTACCAACGGGCAATTGCCCCCTTTTGGGGAGTACTCTTGTTGAAAAAGCAAGCAGAGATATGGCTATAATTATATATTTCTTCATAATTGCATTATTATAATGTATAAAAAAAGCTCTCCTTTTTGGGGAGAGCAGATATTATGAGCCTCCCTTGAGGCACTCCCCCAAAGGGGGAGCGGGGAGGGGGCCATCTATTATTATGCCTTTGCCACGGCTTCCATGAAGTCCTTGCAGGGCTTGAAGTAAGGAATGTCGTGTGCCGGGATAATCATGGTTGTGTTCTTGGAGATATTGCGTGCAGTCTTCTTTGCGCGGTGTTTGAGTGTCCAGGTTCCCCAGCCACGGATGAAGACACTCTCCTTGTTGATGAGAGATTCCTTAAGCGTATCAATTACTCCTTCTACTGCAGCCATTGCTGTGGGCTGGTCGATGCCGGTCTTCTCGGCAACCATCTTGACTAATTCAATCTTTGTCATAATTGTTTGTTTTATATGTGTTTATGTTGTTTCATGCGGAAAAGTGGCACAAAGGTACAATAAAAAGTGAAAAGAGGAAAGTGAAAAGAGAAAAAAAAATCTAATTTTGTTTATTTTGCATTATGAATGTCTGACTATGATAGGTGATTAGAGTCTTTCATAGCCCCATTCGTCAAGGACTTCACCCCAATGCTCGTTAACGAGTTCTATAGTTCGTGGGGCGTATTGGTATTTGTTCTTCTTGTGGTTCTTCTTGCTGAGGATGTACTTCTCGATTGCAGGCTTTGCCTCGTCCCAGCCAGGAATGTCGAGCTTCTTGTAGATGTCCTCTGTGATGGCAAGGGCATCCTTTTCAATGTCCTCGAAGCGCACTTCATAAAACAGCCTCTCCCAAGGAGAGGGAGACACGACCGCTTCGTTCGCCCCTCCTTGGGAGGGGACGGGGGAGGCTGTGAGGGTCTTCTTCTGCTCTTTGTAGGCGTGGTAAAGCTCCATGTAATTGCGCAGGATGTTCCGCTCCATCTCTTCATCCGTGATGGTGTGGAACTGCAGCGGCTTGATTGTGTTGATAAAGAAAGAGCGTATGCTCTCGAAAACGGTGTAGGGGTTACGCATTAAATATATGTAGCGTGCACGCGGAAAGAGTTCTGAGAGTGCCTTGACGCGACTGGTGTGTGATGGGTTCTTGCTCAAATACTGTGTGCCGCCAGTGTTCCATAGGCTTAGCTTGACAAGTTTCTCGAAGTTTGTCTTGAATTCCTGCAGTTCCTCGTCGGTGATGTCGCGGAAGGTGAGGAAACGGTCGCAGTATTCCTGCATGTGGTAAGGGAAGAACCAGAAGTTATAGTAATTGTAGGGCGTCATACCGGCAAGGGCGAACTCTTCTTCTTGCGGCAGGTCGGGCGAAAGCTCCATGTTGTCGGTCGGTCGCCTGCTCGGCATTACCAGCTTCATGATGGGCTTGAGGAATCCCTGCATCGCCATGATGTAGTGGGGGAAGACGGTCTGGTAGGTGGTTGTGTAGCCGAAGTGCTTATCCTGTGCAAAGATGTTGTGGACGAAGGTTGTGCCACTCCTCCAATGCCCGAGGATGAAGAGCGGGTCATTCTCTAAAGGTTTGTCTGCCAGCAACTTCTTATACTTGTTCTCTTGCAATACTGCAAGCGGACTAAGGAGTCGGCATATAGACTTTGTCAGCAAGATTTTCGCCTTCTTATCGGGTGCGACGTATCTTCCTTCGGTAATGCTTTTGAATGTCTTCCAGTCGGCTCCAACGAGCGTGTTGACGGGAAGCGTGTCGAAATTGAACAGACCCATATAGTTTATTTACAATTTGACAATTTACAATTTACTATTTATTGACCTTAATCTCAAGTCCTTGTCTGCTGAGTTCCTTGACGCAGGTCTCGATGGCTTGGTAATGTTCCGTAGCAATTCCAAGCTTCGGGAGGTCGAGTGTAGGCAGGTCTTCCGTTTGCAAGTCCTCTTCGGCAAGTGGCTTTTCTATCATACCGACGGCACAAGTGTTGTTGGTGATAGGGTCGATGAGGATGAAGGCTCCTGTCGCTCTGTTCTTCTTGTAGGCATCGAAGAAGAGTGTCTTGGCGGTTGTTATCTGCACCTGTCCGATTTCGTTGAGCTTGAAGTCCTTGCCCTCTAAGTGCTCCATCGTGTTGACGTCGATACGGTAATCGATGGCGCTGATGGTGGCGCGCGTCGTGTTTGTGTTTGCCTTGAGGAAGAACTGCTTGCCTCTGTCCATCGGCTCTTCGTCCATCCAGACAAGCTTTGTCTGCAAATGGCGGCCAATGAAAGGCAGGTTGTCGGGTTTGACGAGCATTTCGCCTCTGGAGATGTCTATCTCGTCCTCGAGCGTTATTGTGACGCATTGCGGGCAGAAAGCCTCTTCAAGCTCGCCATCATAGGTGACGATGCTCTTCACGCGACTTTTCTTTTTGCTTGGCAAAGCCATAATCTCGTCGCCCTTGTGAATGACACCGCTTGCCACTTTGCCGCAGAAGCCACGGAAGTCGAGGTTGGGACGCAGAACGTATTGCACAGGGAATCGGAAATCCTCCATGTTGCGGTCGCGGTCTATGGGCACAGTCTCTAAGAACTCCAGCAAGGAAGTGCCTTCGAACCAAGGCGTCCTGTCGCTCTTCTCCACGACGTTGTCGCCCAGCTTTGCCGAAATGGGGAAGCACGTCACGTCCTCGATGCCGAGCTGTGTCGTAAGCTTCAGGTATTCGTCCCTGATGTCGCAGAAGATCTTCTCGGAGAAGCCGACGAGGTCCATTTTGTTGACCGCAAGGACAATGTGCTTGATGCCGAGCAACGAGACAAGGAACGTGTGGCGACGCGTCTGCGTGATGACACCAGCACGAGCATCAACGAGGATAATCGCAAGGTTTGCCGTAGAGCCGCCCGTAATCATGTTGCGGGTGTATTGCTCGTGTCCGGGAGTGTCTGCGATGATGAACTTTCGTTGGTTTGTGCTGAAGTAACGATAAGCCACATCAATCGTGATGCCTTCCTCTCGCTCTGCCTTCAAGCCGTCAAGCAGGAGGGCATAGTCAATCTCACCTGCACCTGCATTGCCCACGCGCTTCGAGTCGCGCTCAAGAGCCTGCAATTGGTCCTCGTAAAGCTTCTTGCTGTCGAAGAGCAAACGGCCGATAAGCGTTGATTTGCCGTCATCGACAGAGCCAGCAGTAAGTAATCTAAGGAGCGACTTCCGCTCGTCAGCATCAAGATAAGCCTTTATGTTCAGTTCATAGTTCATAATTCATAGTTGTTTCACTTCATAATTTATGGTTCATAATTCATGTTGTTTCAGGGCGTGGCCTAACTTAACTATGAACTATGAACTCATAACTATGCACTATTAAAAGTATCCTTCCCTCTTCTTCTGTTCCATGCTTGCCTCTTGGTCGAAGTCAATGACGCGCGTTGTGCGTTCGCTCTTCGTCGTGGTCATCATCTCCTCCACAATTTCTTCGATGGTTGTTGCATTGCTTTCGACAGCTCCTGTCAAAGGCCAGCAGCCGAGCGTGCGGAAGCGAACCATCCTGTTGTGAAT
Source organism: Bacteroidaceae bacterium (assembly GCA_017541265.1). Lineage (GTDB taxonomy): Bacteria > Bacteroidota > Bacteroidia > Bacteroidales > Bacteroidaceae > Physcousia. The sequence goes on from JAFXZK010000070.1 coordinate 6,033, forward strand.
CTTCGGAACAAGTTCCTTCGGTAGGCGGTCATCATCTGCCATAATGAGGTTGCCGTCTATCTCGACGCACGGACGCTCCTTTGCGAAATAGAGCGGCACGATGGGGATGTTCTCAAGGCGGATGTACTGCCAGACGTCGAGTTCCGTCCAGTTGCTGAGGGGAAAGACGCGGATGCTCTCGCCTTTGTGGACACGACTGTTGTAGATGTCCCAAAGTTCAGGCCGTTGGTTCTTCGGATCCCACTGATTGAACTGGTCACGGAAGCTGAAGATGCGCTCCTTTGCCCTCGACTTCTCTTCGTCACGTCGTGCGCCACCGAATGCGGCGTCGAACTTCCACTTGTTCAGGGCGTCGAGCAGAGCCTTCGTCTTCATCAAGTCGGTATGTACTTTGCTGCCGTGCGTGAAAGGGCCGACGCCTGCATTGAACGCTTCCATGTTGCTCTCCACAATCAAGTTCCAGCCGTGCTCCTTGGCATAGCGGTCGCGGAACTCAATCATCTCGCGGAACTTCCACTTGCTGTCAATGTGCATCAAAGGGAATGGCACCTTGCCGGGCGCGAAAGCCTTCTCTGCCAGGCGCACCATCACGCTGCTGTCCTTGCCGATAGAGTAAAGCATTACAGGATTCTCGAATTCTGCCGCCACTTCTCTTATAATATGTATGGATTCGGCTTCAAGTTCCTGAAGATGGCTTAAACGATATTTTTCCATTTGTTCTTCAATCGGTTATTTCGAGTGCAAAGGTACGAAAAAAAAGTGAAAAGTAAAAAAAGTATAACAAAAGAAATAAGAAATGATTATTCGCTATCGTACCACCGAAAAATGGTCGTAAATGTAAACAATAGTCAGTCTCTGTCATAACTCCCTGTTCTTGTCATCATAAGTCCACGTTCTTATTGTCATAAGTCCCTGTACTTATCGCCATAAGTCCACGTTCTTATTGCTATAAGTACAGGGACTTGTAAAACCAGATGATATGTCTTTCTAAATCAGCACAATGCCAAAGTTGGACGGGATGGTAAGGACAAGCGGTTCGGAAGAATTGAACGGAACGCTTAACTTTTTGCCGTTCAGGGCATTGGTCAGTGATAATTTTGCCTTTTCCTTGATTCCCGTGAATTCAAAGAAGTGCTTCGGAATGTTGAGCGAAATGGTCTCTTCTTGGTCGGAGAAGTTGGCGATAATCAACGAGAAAGCCCCTCGCGCCCCTTTTAGGGGAAGTTTGGAGTGACGGATGAAGGCGTACTGACGATTGAGGTGCGGGTTGACGTACATAAGGTCGTAGAAGCCTCCGTCTGCAAAAAGCGGCTGCTCACGAAGCAGAAGAATGCTCTGATAGACCTTTTGTAGAAACAATTCCTCGTCGGTTAACAGTTTGCCATCGAAGCGTCCTTTGTTGCGCCAACGACGAATGGTGGGGACACTCCAGTAGTCGAAGATGGTGGTTCGTCCATCCTTGCCGCTGAAGCCCTCCGCGTCCATGCCGCGTTCACCAAGCTCTTGTCCGAAGTAGAGCATGAAGGGACAGGGCATGAGGCTGCTGACGAGTAGGGCGGGCAAAGCTTTTGTGGCATCGCCAAGCAGGAAGTCGCTGGCAAGGCGCTGTTCATCGTGGTTCTCGAGGAAGTTGAGCATCTTGCCCCGGATGTCGTCGACCGATTGCCAACAGCCGGTGATGCTCTGCGTGCTTTGTCCTCGGCAGACGTTGAGCAGAGTGTCGTAAAGCCCGACCTTGTCGTAGAGGTAGTCGAAATGCCCGCGATGGATGTAGTCGCGATAGAGGCTCGGGTTGTAGACCTCAGCAATGAAGATGATGTCGGGATAGCATTCCTTCACCTGCGGCAAAGCCCACTCCCAGAACTCCACCGGCACCATCTCCGCCATATCGCAGCGGAAGCCGTCGATGCCCTTCGCTGCCCAATAGAGCAGGATGTGGAGCATCTTGCGGTAGGTGTCGGGGCCGTAGTTGAGCTTCACCGTCTCGTACCAGTCGTTTCTGGTCGGCATGGAGGTGAACTGGTCGTTGCCTGTCGCCTTCGCTGGGACTTCTCTGTAGGTGCTGTCCGGCAGGATGTTGTCGAGGCAGAGCGGCTCGGAGAGGTAGTAGAAGTTGTTGTCGGGCGAGTAGGGTAGGGAGGTGTCGTCGTCCTCGCCAAGGTCGCGAACGCCTTCTGGCTTGGCATCCGAATGGTACTGCCGCGCTACATGGTTTGGCACAAAGTCGATGATGACCTTCAGGCCTGCCCGGTGCGTGCGCTCCACCAGAAGCTCGAACTCATGGATGCGCTTCTTGGGGTCTTTCGCCAGGTCGGGGTCCACGTCGTAGTAGTCGCGGATGGCATACGGGCTGCCAGCCTCGCCCTTCACCACATCGGGGTTGTCCTTGGGGATGCCGTAGGCGGAATAGTCCGTCTTGCTGGCGTGTTCGATGATGCCCGTGTACCAGATATGCGTACAGCCAAGCGCCCGGATTTGCTCCAGAGCCTTGGCTGTAAAGTCCTGCATCGTGCCGCACCCGTTCTGCTGCTTCGTGCCGAAGGGGACACAATGCTCCTTATCGTTACCGAAGAGGCGTGTAAAGACCTGATAAATAGTCATCTCAATGTACAATTTACAGATTTACAATTTACAATTTATTAGGCTCCATATTGCCAAATGGTTAAATTGTACATAAATTGTACATTGTAAATGGCTAAATTGTAAATTAGCAGATGCCGTCTATATTGATTCCTTCGATGCCTTTGGCAATCTTCGTTATCATGCCTTGCAGAGCTTTGCCGGGGCCACATTCTGTGAACTCGGTTGCACCAGCGGCAAGCATGTTCTGCACCTCCTGCGTCCAGCGTACACTTGCTGTAAGCTGAGCGATAAGGTTCTGCTTGATTTCGGCCGCATCGGTGTGAGCCTTGGCATCTACGTTCTGATAGACGGGGCAGCTGGGAGTGTGGAACTCGGTCTTCTCGATGGCAGCCTGAAGCTCGTCTTTGGCGGGCTGCATGAGGGGACTGTGGAAAGCTCCGCCGACAGGCAGCACCATAGCACGCTTGGCACCAGCCTCCTTCAGCTTCTCGCAAGCGACATTAATCTCTTCAACATTACCGCTGATGACCAGCTGGCCGGGACAATTGTAGTTGGCAGGAACCACAACACCCTTGCCCTCTGCGCTTACCTCTGCGCAAACCTTCTCTACGGTCTCGTCGGGAAGGTTGATGATGGCAGCCATTGTGCCGGGAGCAGCCTCGCAAGCCTTCTGCATCGCCAAGGCGCGGGCATGAACCAGACGCAGACCGTCCTCGAAGGAAAGCGCGCCGGCAGCAGTCAAGGCACTGAACTCGCCCAGGCTGTGACCGCCTACCATATCGGGCTTGAAGTCCTCGCCCATGCAGATAGCTGTGATAACGCTGTGCAGGAAGACGGCGGGCTGTGTCACCTTTGTCTGCTTCAGCTCCTCTGCTTCGCCCTCGAACATGATATCCGTGATGCGGAAGCCAAGTATCTCGTTAGCCTTCTCGAAAAGTTCCTTTGCCTTGGGGTTGCTCTCATAAAGCTCCTTGCCCATGCCTGTAAACTGCGCTCCCTGACCGGGAAAAACAAATGCTTTCATCTTGTATTTACCTTTAACATTTACTTTTTGCGCGGCAAAGGTACAAAAAATAATTCACACTACGCCAATAAAAATGCAACAAACTCCTCGCGCGTACATTATTTATTGATATAGGTCATGCGCCAGAGAGCAGGGAGGAACGGTAATTACCCTACCAGGCTGAACTGCCTCTCGTTGATGAGCTTGCGCAGGTTGATGAGGGCATAGCGCATACGGCCAAGGGCTGTGTTGATGCTGACCCCCGTCTGCTCTGCAATCTCCTTGAAGGAGAGGTCGTCGTAGAAACGCATGATGACAACTTCTTTCTGCGACTCAGGCAGATAGTCAAGCATACGGCGGATGCCTTCGCGCGTCTGGCTGTCAATCAGCTCGTCCTCGCGGGTGGCTTCGCTCAAGCGCAAGCTGTTGAGGGCTTTGGGTTTCACCTGGTCTTCACGGACGGTGCAGGTCGTTTCGCTCTCGCGGCTTTTGTCGACAATGAGGTTGTGTGCAATGCGTGTGAGCCAGGCGCTGAACTTGCCGCTTGTCTGGTACTTGTGGGAGCGGATGGCAATGATGGCACGCTGGAACGTGTCTTGGAAGAAGTCGTTGGCAGCATCGCTGTCCTTCACCAGAAAGAGAATATAGGAATAAATGTACGCCTGATGACGCCCGAGAAGAATGTCAAACGCACTGTCGTTGCCCTGTTCATACAATTCGACCAACTCATGATCGGTCATTGCAGATAAATTATTCATTACGTCTCAAAGTATGGTTTTGGAGTAATGTCTTTCTATAGGCAAGTGGTTTAAGTGTGTTAAATAATGTTTTGACGGCGCAAAGTAACGGGTTTTCCTTCACATGTGCAAGCTTTTTTATCACTTTTTTGCATTTAAGGCTTTGTTCGGTGGGCGAAAGGTGCGCTTTTTGCACAAAAAGACCTACCTTTGTGCAAGAAAATCGTAAATTGTAAATAGTCTAATTGTAAATTAAGATGGTGCATACAAGAGAAGAGAAGCTGGAGGCCTTCGGTCGCCTGCTGGATGTGATGGACGAGTTGAGGGAAAAGTGCCCCTGGGACCACAAGCAGACCAATGAGAGCCTGCGCCCCAACACCATTGAAGAGACGTTCGAGCTTTGCGACGCCCTTTTGAAGGACGATGTGCCCAATATCGAAAAGGAACTGGGTGACGTGCTGCTCCATATTGTCTTCTATGCCAAGATTGGAAGCGAGAAGGGACAGTTCGACATTGCCGACGTCTGCAACAAGCTTTGCGACAAGCTTATCTTCCGCCATCCGCATGTCTATGGCGATGCTGTCGCCAAGACGGCAGGCGACGTGGTGATGGCTTGGGAACAAATCAAGCAGAAGGAGAAGGACGGCAACAAGACTGTGCTTGGCGGCGTTCCCAACTCCCTTCCGTCGCTCATCAAGGCCTACCGCATTCAGGACAAGGCACGGGCTGTCGGTTTTGACTGGGACAAGAAGGAAGATGTCTGGGACAAGGTCAAGGAAGAGCTTGGCGAATTGCAGACAGAGCTTATGAAGGAAGACAACATCGAGAAGCAGACGGCTGAGTACGGCGACTTCCTCTTCAGCCTCATCAATGCAGCAAGGCTCTACCACATCAATCCTGACAATGCCCTTGAACACACCAACCAGAAGTTCATCCGCCGCTTCAACTATGTGGAGCGGAAAGCCAAGGAGCAGGGGTTGAAGCTCAAGGAAATGACACTCGCACAGATGGATGCCCTCTGGAACGAGGCAAAAAAAGAAGAGTAGAGAATGGCATTGTGCCATTTCTACTCTTCCACCGAAACAAATCTTTTACCTTAAAACAATCTCTATTTCGGTCCGTTCCCTTTGGGACGGTTCTTGTCGTGCCCAAAGTCCTCGAGCATCTTTCTGTGGAACGTGTCTTCGGCACACATTGCCCGATATACTTTCTGCGGTGACACCGCCTGACACAGTTTCTTATAATAGGTGACTTCCAGCTGCGCCATCTCTACGCCCAGGTCTTTTATCTTCTGGATGGCGATGGCGAAGTCTTTCTCTTCTGCATTGGCACCCGGCGCATTCTTCTTGAGCTGGCAGATGTTGCGCTGCAACCGCCGTTGCTTGGCTTTCATCTCGAAATAGATGGGGTAGAAGGCTTGTGCCTCGGCTTGGGTGAAGCCTGCTTCTCGGGTGACGAAGCTTTCAAGCTTTGCCTTGAACTCCTCGGGGTTGAACTTCCCTTGCCTCTGTTGTGCCAGAGCAGAAAATGAGCAAATGAGCAAATAAGAAAATATGATAATGACTTTCTTCATGATTCCTTCTTGTTTCAACCTTTTAACCTTCTAACCTTTTATTATTCTGCTTCTGTTAATAGATATGATGCAATACTCATATTGTCAATCATTGAATAGTCCAAAGCATCTTCAATGTACTGGTTGTCTTCGGTCTCGGCAATCTGTGTGTTGTAGTGTGTCTCGAAGAACATGCCTCCAACTGCGACACAGCCAGCCAAAACGGCTGCTGCCGCCCACCGCCATACTAAACGACGGCGATGCTTCCGTTCTGCTATGCGGCTCATCACCCTGCCCGGAAGGCTGTCGAAGTAACCTTCGGGAACGGTGAAGGGCCTTTCGTTGCCAAAGCGTGAAAGAAGCTTGGCCTCCAGCTCGTCTGTGTTATGGTTGTTTGTCTTCATTTACTTGTTTGATATATAATAGTGTAAAAGGTTTAATCAATACTGTCAAAAAAAGCGGATATTTTTTTTACTGCATGATGATAGGATGCTTTCAGGGCGCCTATACTCGTGCCCAGCAGGTCGCTCATGTCTTCGTACTTCATCTCGTCGAAGTACTTCAGATTGAAGACAAGTCGCTGTTTGTCAGGCAAAGAGCTGATGGCAGTCTGGAACTGTTGCTGCAGTTCGTCGCCGTCGAAGTAGCTGTCCGAAGCCAAGGCGTTTGCAGCACCGGCTTCTGACTGGTCGAGGCTGAGGACTTGTTTCTTGCTTGAGAGGTGGTTGAGGGACTCGTTGATGGCAATGCGGAAGAGCCACGTCTGCAGGCGAGACTCTTGGCGGAAGCTGTCGATAGCATTCCAGGCCTTGATGAAGGTGTTCTGCAGAATGTCGTCGGCATCGTCGTGGGAAAGCACCATGCGGCGTATCTGCCAATAGAGCGGCTCCTGGTATTCACGCACCAGCTGCGTGAAGGCCGCTTCTTTGGTAGATGGGTCGCGCAATTGCTTATAAAGTGCTTTCTCGTCTATCATTTCTTATAGTTAGACAAGAGATATTAAACAAGGTTTAATAGGATTAAGGATTAGGGAATAAAGATTAAAGAAAAAAGGATTAAAGATAATCTCTAACCCTTTATTTACTGAACGGAAATCTTGCGGACAATCTTGCCGACCTTAATCAGGTAGCAACCCTTGGGAAGGTTCAGGGCAAATGTCTTGTCGCTGCTGTCGATACGTATGCTTGCGACCTTAGCTCCTGTCAGGTTGAAGACCTCCATCACTTCGCCGTTTGCGCCGACAATATGGACATTGCCGCCGCTGACGCTTAGCGTGATGCCGGAAACACTCATCTCAATGCCGTCGCGCTCTGTCTGAGCCAGCATGGAAACGGGTGCGAATGCCATCGCAAAAGTGAGTGCTATGATGAAAATCTTCTTCATTCCTTATATAATTCGGTGCAAAGGTACACTTTTTCTTGTTACCGTGCAAGAGTTCTCTGCAAAAAAACACACAAAACATGAAAAAAACCTTGTTTTTGTGCTGTAGAACATATTTTCTGCACAATATGTTAAAAAGTCCCCGTTCTTGTCGCCATAAGTCCCTGTACTTATCTTCATAAGTCCGTGTTCTTATCGCCATAAGTACAGGGACTTTTTTGTGCCCTTTGCTAACGGGGTATTTCTATGACCTCGAGGTCTTGGAAGGAACCGTTGTTGATGCTGAAGCGGACGAGTGTCCGAACCTGATGCCAGCCTTGCAGGCCTGCGGCGCCCGGGTTGATGTGGAGCAAGCCCAGCTTCTCGTCGTACTGCACTTTGAGGATGTGGCTGTGGCCGCTGATGAAGAGCTTTGGCGGACGGGCGAAGAGTTGCTGCCTGATGCGAGGGTCGTAATGTCCGGGATAGCCGCCAATATGCGTCATCAGAACATCCGCACCTTCGCAGGTCCAGCGAAGCTTTTCGGTGTAGAGCTGACGCAGGTCGCCGCCGTCGCAGTTGCCAAAGACAGCCCGAAGCGGACGGAACTCCTGCAGCCGCATTGCCAGCTCCAGCGAACCGATGTCGCCTGCGTGCCAGATCTCGTCGCAAGGCTCAAAGTGTTGTAGGTAGCGGTCGTCCCAATAGGCGTGGGTGTCACTTAGCAGACCAATTCGCATGTCCCTTAACTTCTTTAACTTCTTTAACTCCCTTAATCTTCTTTATCATATAGACGAGCATACTGGCGGCGGCAACGAAGCTGATGGAGTCGCTTATCGGCATGGAGAGCCAAACGCCGTCAAGCCCCCACCACTGCGGCAGCACGGCAAGCAGCGGGATGAGGAAAAGCATCTGGCGGGTGACGCTCAGGAAGATGCTCTTGCCTGCGTGACCGATGCTCTGGAAGAAATTGCCGATAACCATCTGTGCTCCTACAAGCGGGAAGGCTGCCACGACGAAATGGAAGGCCCGGACAGCCTTTTCGGTCAGCTCAGGGCCAGCCCCGAAGATGTGTATCACGGGTGCTGGTATCAGTTCGCCTGTCAACCAAGTGAGCATAGCGATACAGGTCGCTCCGGTGATGCCGTATCGCAGCACACGGAACACGCGGTCGTTCTGCCTTGCTCCCCAGTTGTAGCCGACGATAGGCTGCATACCCTGCACAAGTCCCATAATGACGGTGACGAACAGGAAGACCACTCTGTTGACGATTCCGTAGGCACCGATTGCCATATCGCCGCCGTACTGGAGCAGACGGTTGTTGCAGATAAGCACGACCAGGCAGGCGCAACTGTTGAACAGAAACGGACTGAGACCGATTGCAAGGCATTGACGGACAATGTCGAGCCTCAGCCGGTAGATGCCTCTGCGCAGATGAAGCAGCTCCGTGGGGCGGCTGAATAGCTTCAGTTGCCAGCAGAAAGCAACAGCCTGAGCAATAATCGTTGCCCAGGCAACACCCTGAATGCCCCATTTGAACACAAAGATGAAGAGCGGGTCGAGGATGCAGTTGACGATGATGGCGAGGAACGTGCAACCCATAGCCGTGCGCGGATGACCGGCGCTGCGCAGTACAGCGTTCAGTCCGAAATACAGATGCGTCACCATATTGCCCAGCAAAATGATGAGCATATACTCGCGGGCATAGGGTAGGGTGACATCGCTTGCTCCAAAGAGGCACAGTATGTTGTCCAAAAAGGGCAGGCAAAAGGCCGTGAAGAGCACGCCTAACACGACATTAAGGCTAATCGTGTTTCCCAGGATATGCTGTGCCTCGTCGTACTTCCCTTGCCCCAGACGGACGCTGATGACGGTGCTTGCGCCCACGCCAACCATAGCTCCGAAGGCAGCCGACAGGTTCATGAACGGACTCGCTACAGCCATTCCGCTGATGGCTTCGTCGCCCAAACCCTGCCCCACGAAAATGCTGTCCACTATATTATATATAGAAGACGCGACCATCGCGATGATAGCGGGCAAGGAGTATTGCCAGAGGAGCGCCCCGATGGGTTTGGTGCCCAGTTCTGTTGGGATGTGCTGATTATTCATTCCCTTTTACCTTAATGCTTTAATCCAATTTTCATGGCGAAGTTACGCCAATTCTGTGATATTGGCAAGAGAAAAACAAAAGAATTTGCCTTGCTTGTTTGAAAGTTACGAAAAATATAGCTATTTTTGCGGTCGAGTTATGCAGAAAGTCACGAATCCTCTCGTTTGGCTGGCACGTTTCCGCCACCGCAAAGGCTACGGCGTACACAGCCCTTTCGCCTTCCGCTTCATTACGGATGTCCTCTATGAGCGTCACCCCTTTTACGCTTATCGGGAACTGGACAGGAGGCTGCCTTTCTCTATGCGATTGAGAAAGCGTAGAGGACTGCACTTGTTGCTCCGCCTCGCTAATCATCTCCAGCCCGAAACCATTGTGCTGCCCCGCAACGCCTGGTGGGAGAAACGCTACCTGCAAAGCGGCTGCCGCAGAGCCAGCATCCAATGCGGATGGCCGGCAGGAGAGGTCGGTATGTGCCTGCTCTACGAGCCTTCGGACGAGGCGGTGCACCACATGGGAGAGCATTCCGTCCTCCTGCTCGACAACCTCCACCGCCATCGCCAATGGTTCCGGGAACTGCCCTCCGTCGTCAGCTTCGACCTCTACGACCTCGGCATAGCCTTCTTCGACAAACAATATAATAAACAGTATTATGTCGTCAATTTCTAAGGGGCAAGATGCTGTAAATGGTTAAATAGTAAATAAATTGTAAATAGTAAATTGTCAAATTGTAAATGAATAAGGTTTATACCAAGACCGGCGATGCCGGAACAACTTCGCTTGTAGGCGGGAAGCGCGTCCCCAAAGCTTGTGCGCGCCTTGAGAGCTACGGCACCATCGACGAGCTGAATGCTCAGGTCGGCCTCCTGCTTACCTACGTCACAGAGTCAATCGACAGGGATTGTCTTATCTCCGTCCAGAACAATCTCTTTGTCATTGGCGCACAGCTTGCCACAGAACCCGACTTGCCCCACCAGCCGTCGTGCGTCGTCACTCTCGACGACGTTTCCAATCTCGAGCAGAGCATCGACCGTGCCTCCGAAGACCTTCCAAAATGGCGCGGCTTCACGTTGCCCGGAGGTTGCAGGGCAGCCGCTCTCGCCCATGTCTGCCGCACCGTCTGCCGCAGGGCAGAACGTCGCATTCTTGCCCTCAATGCCTCGGAACCCGTTGACACACAGCTCCTGGCATACGTCAATCGCCTGAGCGACTATTTCTATGTCTTAGCCTTGCGCCTGAACTTTTTGCAGGGGACAGAAGAAATTTTATGGAAAAAATGATTGCAGTTTAGAAAAAAGTTGTATCTTTGCATCCCCAAAGAAAGGGATTAAAGATTAGAAAACAAGGATTAGGGAATAGAATGTAAATTGAAAATCGTCAAATTGTAAATTAAAATGTACTGGACATTGGAATTAGCTTCAAAGCTGGAAGACGCACCTTGGCCGGCAACCCGGGAGGAACTGATTGACTATGCCACCCGCAGCGGTGCGCCCCTCGAGGTCATAGAGAACCTGACAGAAATGGAGGACGAGGGCGAAGTCTATGAAACAATCGAGGACATCTGGCCGGACTATCCCACAAAGGATGACTTCCTCTTCAACGAAGACGAGTATTAGGAAACTAAAAGTGGCATCTATGGTGTCACTTTTTTATTAGTTCCAATTCATTACTGTCCGCTAAACATTGATTGTCTCGCGCATGTGTTCTTTCAAGGGGAGGGGTTTGCCACAGACACAAAAGCATCCAAACTCCAGTGTCATAAAGAGTTGGGATGATATGTCTTTCGTTTAGCGGACAGTAATAATTCCAATTAGTCTATTCAAAAGCGCATTGAGTTGTATCCTATGCGAAACAACACGTTTCAGCGTGCGAAACAGTTTGTTTCACCATATGAAACAAACTGTTTCACCACAGGAAACAAAAACCCACTCCATTTCGTGTTAATGCCGAACAAACAGGTAATCAGCACTTATGCAACAGAATATGCACTGCCTTTTGCAGGAAAATCCCCCTAAAGTGAATAGGCGGTGAATAGCTGAAAGGCTCTATTCACTCACATAACCTACAATATCCCAGACAAATACAAGTAAAAAGTGCATAGTGAATAGGCAAATCAATATATATATGAAAAAAGTTGTTTTGTTTCCAAGGCATCTTAATCCCATGAAAATATCACGACAGATCACTGCTGTCCAACAAAAGTTGGTAAATTGGTCTTTGAAACAATTGAAATATAGTCTATTAAGTACGTTATTGAAATGAAACGGATTTGATTTTGTATCTTTGCAGCCCAATTGACGGACTGCAACGCGAACATCAACTGGATTGTCGCGGGGCAAATCTCGGGTTGGCCCGCAACTTGTTCACAAGCAGGTCAACCGTCTGGCAGACGATTGAAGCAAGGCTCGACGTTAGTCAACGTGCTCAAATCCTTCTATGTGAAGTTCGAACGGAAGTTGCCGGCACTCATAGATGATTTCTGTTCGTATTACCAGTTTCACCAGAATAAGACAGTCGTGTTTTACTATGACACGACCGCCTTGGGTTAAACCGTCAGAATAACGATGACTTGATTCTCGCTATTCAGGCTGCGGGTGTGACTCGTGGGCGCAATGGCTTCCACAAGAACAAAGCTGGTGAAAAGCTGGCAGAGTCGGAAGAGGATCTCCTCGAACACCGTACCGATGGCACAGATGCCTTCGATACGCTGTTCATAGGCTGAGAGAAATTCCCACAGGTGGAATATGCATGTGTAGGAATAGACGGTGTGATGTGATTTATCAGTCCATAAAGTCATATCCGGCTTCTTCAAAAAGCTCATCATTCAATTCTTTCGCCATTTGATATAATGCATCCTCCTCTCGTTCTTTTTTTGCTTCAAGCCTTTCACGTACATTTATCTGGTGGGTAGATAAATAATCTTCCTTCCATTCCTCTTCATCACCATATTCAACCGCCCAAGTATAGTAGTGAAGAACTATTTCATCGTACACCATTAGCCAAATTTTCCTACCATCGGGAAATTCTGCTTCTTTGAATATTGGCGCAAAATCTGAGTCAGGAGCGAACACGGAATAGCCCTTATATTTTGATGACGGAATAATGTCACGAAATAGTTCATGGGCTACATAAACAGGGCATCCCTTAGGCATAATCAGCTCTCTGTTGTTGGCATCAAGGTATATGTCAGCTATGGGAATGAAGAAGTACATATCATTTTTCCAAGCAAAAATATATGTGACGTTTTTCCCATTAGGAGCCTTATTCTTAGAAATCACAAGCTTAGCCGATATTTCCCTACCTGTGAACTTTAAATCCTCTCTAATTTTACATTTGATAGTTTTTGTCAAGCTCATAAAATCTTCAATTCAACATGATACAACCAGTTTCCGTCACTATCAATACACTCACTGTTTAAATGAAGTTCAACCTTCATTCCTAATCGCTCTGCAACCTCCAAATAATCATAGAGTATTTGTCGATTTATCCAAGGCTTAGGCTTAATTAACTGTGAAACAACTATCGAATGTTTTTCGCTTTCGTAATCTTCACATTCAAAGTCTTTCTCTTGAAATATTCGATAGAGGGATTTGTATATCTCACGTCCTCTCCTAAAGTCTCTTAACCTCACTCCGTCTAATACATCAATATATTCCATGCCTTGTACATATTGTGCTACGTTGGATCTGATTAGTATATATGATGGAACGTGAGGGTTATTCTCACTGTTACTACACAGAGGCACATATATCAACTCTTCTTCAGAACATCCACGATAGGATGCACAGAAGAAGCCATGTGCTTTGGCACAATTATCTGCTATGGCTTGTGTTTTCTTGCTATTTCTCATTTGAGCAGTATAATATCACTCCAACGTGTCGTTGGGTTCTTACTTCTGAAATCATGCTTGATGGCATTGGCAAAGACTTCGGCTTTGACCTTTGGTCGAGCTTGCTTATGCTCGGCAGAGTTGGAGCAAGCTCCACTCTGCTCTCGCTCAATCGCAACCTTTCCCTTGCCATCTTTCTGTGTGTACTGCTGTGAGCCAAGGACGACTGTCTCGCTGCCGTTCACTTTGTTGATGTGGTCGATGACCTTATCCAAGCGCTTCATCTTCTCGAACTGCTCGGCGTTATAGTCAAACAGGTCCATCTGGACGGGACTTTTGGGGCCAATGCCCATGACTATCACTCCGGCTTTCTTGTACTGATAGCCTTGAATGAATACCTTCTCCAATACTTCGTTAGCCGCCTTCACTATGTCTATGGTGCTGCTTGTTGGGACGATGAGCCGCTTCTCCTGAAAGTTCCAGTACTGAGGCAAGTCTTCCCTGAAGAAGTTGGTGTTGACGAACACACCGATGATGCTTGCCACAGTATTCTGCGCCCTCAGCTTCTCGGCACATCGTGCGGCATAGTTGCTGACATGGGTTTTCAGGGTGTCGAGGTCACTTATCATGCCAGGAAAGCTTCTGCTGGTGCAGATGCTTTTCTTCTTCGCCATCTCTTCATTGGGTACGGCATCTGTTCCGTTCAACTCCTGCCATGTGCGATATATCACAATGTTGTTGAACGTGGCCTTTACCCAATCGCCGTGATGCTGGGCAAAGTCGTAGGCATTCTGTACGCCTAAGGCCTGCAACTTGGCAGCGTATCTTCGTCCGATGCCCCACACGTCTTCTATCGGGTAGAGCTTCAGAGCCTTCACGCGCTTCTCTTCTGTGTCTATCATGCAGCAATGGCGATAGCCAGGGTACTTCTTGGCGAAGTGACTGGCCAGCTTTGCCAAGGTCTTTGTCGGACCAAGACCGATGCTGACTGGCATACCCACGCTTTTCTTGATGCGCTTGTGAAGGTTCTCACCCCAAAGCTTCAATTCAGAGTAGTCAGCCTCCCCTAATCGTGAATTATGAATTATGAATTGTGAATTGAAATAGACAAAGCACTCGTCGATGCTGTATCTGAAATAGGCTGGTGCTTCCAGCTTGATGATTTCCATTACCCTGCCAGTGAGTTCTCCATACAACTCATAGTTACTGGAGAAAACGGCTATCTTATCATTTGGGAATTGCTGGGCAAGCTGGAAGTATGGCGTTCCAGCCTTTATGCCCATCTTTTTGGCTTCGTTACTGCGGGCAACTACGCAGCCGTCGTTGTTGCTCAGGACAACAACGGGCTTATCCTTCAAGTCGGGGCGAAAGACACGCTCACAACTTACATAGCAGTTATCGCAGTCAACAATGCCGTACACCTTGGGTTAATCCAAAATTCAAAATTAATAAATTCAAAGAATGACAGCTGCAACAGATTATTCATTTTTCACTCTTCACTTTTCACTTCAAAAAGTGGCTCCGTGCCACTTTTTGATAGTCCATACCACTACACCCCAAACCTCGAACTCATCAAATTCATTTATACGGATGGGCTGATAGTTCTTGTTGGCAGGGCGAAGTTCTATATAACCATCCTTCTCGTGTTTCAGGTCAAGGTACTTGATGGTGAACTCACCATTGATATAGGCCACAACAATATCGCCGTTCATAGGCTCAATGCTGCGATCAATGACAGCTATATCGCCATCACTGATACCAGCTTCCTCCATACTGTCACCATCTACGCGACCATAGAACGTGGCTTCAGGATGCTTTATGAGGTCACGATTGAAGTCAAGGCTTTCATGCAGATAGTCCTCTGCAGGGGACGGAAAGCCTGCTTTTATCTGAGGTGCTATAAGAAGGTCGAGCTTCTTTTTGAACTCGCCTTTGAATAATTTTATTCCTGACATACAATTTTTCTGTTTCACGTTACAAAAATATAAAATTTTTGCGGTATTCTATGCAGAATGGTTGAGCTTTGATATGCTTTTGAACGCAAAAACACTATATTTGTTCTGAAATTACCTCTGCGATTATTGATTTTTATAAAATTTTCTGTAACTTTGTACCCATTCACTAGAGCGCACGCACATATATACGCACATACATACAAAATGCCCAATCAACACAAACAACATACATGAGTTCAATTCAAGATATACGAAGAGATGCCCAAGAAGGATAGAAAAATTGTCTGATAGACGTATTTCCCCTAATAAGCAATGTCATGAAAAGGTATATAAAGATTTTAATTTCTTTTTCGGGAAGTATTGTAACATTACTCCTTTTTTTGAGATTTACATTTTTACTATTTCCTTTATGTTTTTATATAGACAGAAAATCATTTTTTATAATTATTATAGGAACCATTCTTCTTGACATAATCATTTCAGTTGGAATTCATTTTTATGATTCCTTCATGGGGACAAGCTCTATGATTAAAAATGTGTCCTTATACACTCATGGGGAAAAAACAGAAGAAGTTAATAATATCCTTACAGAGAACATTTTATCTTACTTCAAAAGTACATATTTTAATATAAAAAAAAGGTTAGAAGATAAAACATTTTTTGTAATAAAATGCCCATACTTATATGGATGTCTAAAAAGTTTCCCTGATAGTTATGAAAGTGTGATTCTTGTTCCAGATACCTTTGATGAATCATATCCTAGGGATATTGTTCTACTCTCTCATGAATATTCTCATTGTATGCTTCACAATCTATTTACTATACAAGATAAACAACGTTTACTATTGGCATTTATTACATTGATTATTTCTTTGTGTTTTGTATACACAGGGGGAAGTCTTTGGTATTTAGGATGGGCTTTTTTCTTTGTGATTTATGTATTTTCTTCCATATATTTATGGTTCATCCGACATTTCGAGTGATATTGTAATAGGAAAAGAAGGAAACCGCTGTTTTTTGTATATTTGTAGTGATCAAGCTATAAATACAAAAGATGAACAGCAGTTTCCTATATCACGGTTGGGGTCTTTATTCCCAT
>JAFXZK010000071.1 GCA_017541265.1 Bacteroidaceae bacterium
GAATTCTCTCAAAGAACGTGCTCCGAGCGGAGCGCATCAGAACCCTACCCGTCCTTGAAGAACGGATAAGCCTCATTTGCGGATGCAAAGGTACGACGATTCAGAAAACTGGCAAAGAAATCATGCAACTTTTTTCAACACTCACACGCTTTTTGCAACTATATACATTATATATAATATACGCGCGCGAGGAAAAGAGTTGATTTTCTCTTTTTAAGGACATCATGTTCAGAAATTTATTGTACCTTTGTTGGCAGCTTTCATAGAACAACACCAATTAACATATAGTCATGAAGAGGGTTTCACTTATACTACTGTTGCTAATCTCCTGTTTCGCATCGCTTTTGGCACAAGATGCAAATTATGATGAGGCTAAAGTTCCTGCCTTCACGCAGCCTGACCCCTTGCTCTGCGAAGATGGCACACATGTAAACAACATCAAGAAATGGGAGCGCAAGCGTCGTCCTGAGTTGCTGCGACTGTTTGCAGACCAGGAATATGGTCGCACGCCAAAGGGCAAGATAAAGATGTCCCATCAGCTGGTTAGTGAGAATACGCAGGCATTAGGAGGTCTCGCCACCACTCAACAGGTAATGCTCACCTTCCGGGGGCAGGGGCAGGAACGAAAAGCACTCTTGCTTGCCTTCATTCCTAACCAACGCAAGGGGCGTGTTCCCGTCTTCATCGGCTACAACTTCATGGGCAACCACAGTATCTCGTCTGATTCAACGATACTCTACTCGCCCTATTTTGAACAGATTGCAGACAAGAACAGCCCTGCTCTCCAACGCAACATCCAGTCCTCCCGCTGGCCGTTGGAGGACATCGTGCGCAGAGGCTATGCCGTCGTTACTATGTGCTATCAGGACATTTTTCCCGACAGAGTTGACGGCACATCCGAGAGCATCATCCCCCTCTTCCCCGAAAATCATGATGGCGATTCCCGTTGGCAGGCATTAGGCGCTTGGGCTTGGGGCAGCAGCCGTATTGCCGACTGGGTGCAGCGCCAACCTTGGGCCAACGCCAGCCAGCTGGCCATTATCGGTCATTCGCGTCAAGGAAAGGCGGCACTTTGGGCAGGCGCTCAGGACGAGCGTTTCCAGGTAGTCATCTCCAACAACTCAGGTTGTGGCGGTGCAGCCCTTTCCAAGCGTGCCTATGGCGAGACGATAGGACGCATCACCAGCACTTTCCCGCATTGGTTCTGTCCCGCTTTCTCCCGATATGCTGAGAACGAGCAGGCACTGCCATTCGACCAGCACGAGCTGCTTGCGCTGATGGCTCCTCGACATCTTTACGTTGCAAGTGCCGAAGATGACCGCTGGGCCGACCCTCGCGGAGAGTTCCTTGCTGCCCAGGCCATCGCTCCCGTTTATGCTCTTTATGGATTGAAGGGTATCGAGGATGCCACTATGCCCGCCATTCATCAGCCCATCCAGAATCAGGTGGCCTATCATATCAGGAGTGGAAAGCACGATGTCACCTCCTACGACTGGCACCGCTACATGGATTTCTGCGACCGTGCTTTCACAAAGTCGCTGGGAAAATGACATCAAGTATTGCAAAAGTCACTGGGAAACCACAGATTTGCCGGATACAATATATGTCCGGGATGTTTGTTGCGGACTTTTATCGCTTCAGGAACTTTGGCAAGATGTTTGTGAAACGGCAGGGTGTTTTCGGAAAAAAGCGGACACAAAAAGACACCGGAAACGGCATATTGAGTGGACGCGGCAGGGCGTGTTCGCCAACACAACGTGTAGTGTTGGACATAAGTACACGTTGTGTTGACCAAAACAACATAGTGTTCCTCCCGTAACTTCGGGGTGGATTTGTCCAAAAATTGTGCCGATTATTGCAGCAAGGCGTACATAATTACCACTTTTATAACACAATACTGGAGCACGAAGCTTTTTAACCTGCTGATTATCAATGCCAACTCGATTTAAGCGCATTTTACGCCTTTGGGGTACAAAAGTGCCACGAAGCCCGAGAAACGCCGTCAGAGCGCGTGCCAATACGAAAAACCTTGACAGTTTTCTGCTTCTCCAGGTTGAATGAAAAAATTTTGCAGGGGAGGTGTTGCACAGGTGGGAAAAGTTTCGTAACTTTGCAGGGAATTTTCAAGTCAGTCAGAGAAACATGGTACATTTTCTTGATGTTGCGCCGATTACGGCGGGGAAGGAGGTTGTCGAGGCCGCGAAGAGCGGACAGATAGACCGTGTGATAGAGCAGGCTGCGGCGATTGGGATGCAGGCGGGGAAAAGCCTGCTGCTCGCCATAATCATTGCCGTGGTGGGGCGATACGCCATCAAGTTCATCAACCGCCTCGTGGCGCGGATGCTGGAGCGGCGGAACGTGGAGCCGACCGTGCAGACGTTCCTGAAGAGCTTCGTCAACATCACGCTCATCGTTCTGCTCATCATCACGGTGGTAGGGACTTTGGGCGTGAACACGACCAGCTTGGCGGCTCTGTTGGCGTCGGCAGGCTTGGCCGTCGGCATGGCGTTGAGCGGCAACCTACAAAACCTGGCGGGCGGTATCATCCTGTTGTTCCTGAAGCCGTTCAAGGTGGGCGACTTCATCGAGGCGCAAGGCGTGAGCGGCACAGTGAAGGCCATCCAGATTTTCCATACGATACTGACGACTGTTGACAACAAGGAGCTGTTCGTGCCGAACGGTGCGCTGTCGAGCGGCAACATCATGAACTACACGAAGAACGACCTGCGGCGAGTCGATTTCACCATCAGTGTGGAGTACGGCACAGACACGGAGAAGGTGAAGCAGGTCACGCTGAACCTCATCAAGGAAGACGGGCGCATCAAGCAGGAGCCGTCGCCCGTCATCGCCATTAAAGAGCTGGGGGACAACGGCGTTAGCTTTGTGCTCCGTGTCTGGGCGAAAGCCTCCGACTACTGGAACATCTTCTTTGACATGAACGAGCGCATCTACAAGGCATACAACGAGGCGGGCATCAACTTCCCGTTCCCGCAGTTGCAAATTCACCAGACCCTCCCCCTTACCCCTCCCTTGTAGGGAGGGGAGCAGATTGCAATAGAGTTCCCCTCTATTGGGAGGCCAAATGGTAAATGGTAAATGGTTTAATAGTAAATGATATGATGGAAGGATACATACAGAAACAATTCAACGGCAGGACGAAGCGGTTCGTGCAGACGCTGACGCTCGGCTCCGACGAGGAGGCAAGGCGCGAGTACATCAAGTGGCACTCGCCGGAGTACAGCTGGAAGGAGATTCGCGACGGCATCCGCGAGGTCGGAATCCTTGAGATGGAAATATACATTCTGGGCAATCTGCTGGTGATGATAGTTGACGCTCCAGAGGACTTCTGCTGGGACGAGGCGATGGCACGGCTCGCCACCCTGCCCCGGCAGGCAGAATGGGAAGCCTTCGTCAGCCAGTTCCAGGGCTGCGATGCCAACGCCACAAGCGACGAGAAGTGGCAGATGATGGAGAGAATGTTCTACCTATATGATTAGTTCATAGTTCATAGTTCATAATTCATAGTTCATAGTTCATAATTCATAGTTCATAGTTAAAGAAAACTCAATGAAAACCCTCGAGAAACGATACCTTTTGCCGTTTGCTTTGGTCTCCATACTCTTTCTATTATGGGGACTGGCCAATAACATGACCGACACCTTGCTGGCAGCGTTCAAGCGGGTGATGCAGATGAGCGATTCGCAGACCTCGCTCATACAGTTTGCCTTCTACGGCTCCTACTTCTGTTTCGCCTTGCCTGCGGCGCTCTTCATCAGGCGATTCTCCTTCAAGGCAGGCATCATTCTGGGCTTGCTGCTCTATGCCGGCGGTGCCATCCTGTTCTATCCGGCGGCACTGACGGAGAGCTATCTGTTCTACCTCGTGGCGATATACATCCTTGCCGGAGGCTGCTCCGTGCTTGAGACGACAGCCAATCCCTACATCCTCTCGATGGGTTCGCCCGAAACGGCCACCCGAAGGTTGAACATCGCGCAGTCGTTCAACCCGATAGGCAGCATAACGGGCATTCTGCTCAGCAAGCAGTTCATCCTCAGGGACATCTCGCTGAACAGCATTTCCGAGACCTATATGGGACTCGGCTTCGTGCTCCTCGCCATCATGGTCGTGATGGTGTTCTCGAAGATGCCTGCCGGAAAGGACAATGGCAGCGGCAGCGTGGGAGCCTCCTTCGCACGCCTGCTGAAGAACAAACGCTACACATGGGGCGTCGTGGCACAGTTCTTCTACGTCGGCGCACAGATTTGTGTGTGGTCGTTCACCATCCGGCTGGTGATGCAGGAACTGAATATCGTAGAGGCAGACGCAGCAACCTATTACTTGGCGAGCATCGTGTGCTTCTGCTGTGCACGCTTCTTCTTCACTTGGCTGATGAAGTTCTTCCGTCCGGCACTCCTCATGGCTTGGGCAGCAGCAGCCGACATCGTGCTCTGCCTCATCGTGATACTGATGAGCGGCAGCGGCATGATTGCCGTCATAGCACTTGTCCTCATCAGTTTCTTCATGTCGCTGCAGTTCCCGACAATCTACGGCATTGCCCTCGACGGCGTGGGCGATGATGCAAAGATAGGCGCATCGGGCCTCATCATGGCCATCCTCGGTGGAGCACTCCTCACGCCCCTTCAAGGCACAGTAAGTGATGCTTTCGGCATCTCGGTGTCGTATGCCATTCCCCTGATATGCTTTGTGGTAGTTTTGGCTTACAGCTTGGCGCAAGGCAAACAACCGGTAAATGATTAAATGGTAAATGGTAAATGAAAAAGGTTTTTGTAAGCGGCTGCTATGACCTCCTGCATAGCGGACACATAGAGTTCTTCCGGCAAGCTGCCCAGTACGGCGACCTGTATGTGGGCATCGGCTCGGATGCCACGATACTAAAGTACAAGAATCACAAGACGCTCTATCCCGAGCAGGAACGCCTGTTCATGGTGCAGAGCATTAAATATGTAAAGCAGGCCGTCATCAACAAGGGCAGCGGAGTGATGGACTTCGTGCCGACAGTTGAAGCGCTCAAACCTGATTGCTTCGTGGTGAATGCTGACGGCGCAAGCGAGGAGAAACGTCGTTTTTGCGAGGAGCACGGCATTGAGTACATCGTGCTGGAACGCACGCCTTCAGAAGGACTCACGGCTCGCAGCAGCACAGACCTGAAGAATCAATTGTGCGAGATTCCTACGCGCCTCGACCTCGCCGGCACTTGGATAGACCAGCCGTATGTCAGCTGCTTCGCTCCCGGCTGGGCACTTACCATCTCGCTTGTGCCGAACTTCGAGATACGCGACCGCTGCGGCCTCTCGACCTCAACACGCAAGCAGATACAGAGGATATGGCCTATTAAGCTGCCCGACATGGATGCCGAGATGCTGGCGAAGCTTGTCTTCTGCTTCGAGAACGACCCCGAACGCAGCGACGGCATCATCTCCGGCGCACAGGATGCCATCGGTATCTGCGTGCCTGGACTTTGCCGTCACCACTACGATGCACGTTATTGGCCTGATAAAATTGAGCAATGTGGGGACGAGAAGGTGCTCAGCTGGTTGGAGAGCCATCTGTGCCTTGTGCCGATGTTCCCCCGCCGCCCCGGTTGCTCGGTGGTGGAAGGCAAGGACATCACGGAGCCGAAGGTTAAGGCGTTGGCAAAAGCAGCCAACGACTGTTGGGAAGCCATCATGCGTACCGACCTTCCTTCCTTTGCTTCAGCCTACAAAGCCTCGTTCGATGCACAGATTGCCATGTTCCCAGCCATGATTCAGCCCGGCGTTCAGGACTACATCGACCGCTATTCTGCCCTGGACGGCGTGCTGGCTTGGAAGATGCCCGGTGCAGGCGGCGGCGGCTACTTGGCACTCGTCCTCGATGATGCCGAAGCCTTCTGCAAGACTCACGAAGAAGCCATCCCACTCACCATCCGCAGGTAAAGCTCAAACACAACACGCCTAATTGGCCGACTAAGCACGCCTAATTGGCTAACACAACACGCCTCGTTTGACCCACACGAAAGTGTGTCAAACGAGGCGTTGGGTTTTGTTCGGCTGAGGGACTTAATTCTGAACGCGCACAGGGCGGACGCTACGACCATAGAAGCGGAAGTGGTCCTCACTATTGATGAAGCCCAAATAGAAACGTAGTTCATACGCGCAGGAAGATTTACTATAGCTGAGCGAACGGGACCAGTAGCGACCGTAGTTGCCAGCATTGATTAGACTCGCGGATTCGCGGTCGCCCGCAGCGGGCAGGAAAATGCTATTGCCGTTGCTCATGCTCGAAATCTTATAACCGTTCACGCCATTCTGTGTCGTCCATTCTGTCGTTGTGTAACTGCTGTTGCATAGTTCTCGCAACTGTGACGTGTTCGGCATCTGCCAACCGCTGCCCCAGTTCGCAGTCGCGGCATCGTCCTCTGGCAGCAACTCTCTCAGACCGTCCGTGAAACCATCGCAACCATAGCTGCTCATCGTGCAGTACTTCGTCATTGTGGTGTAAGAACCTTGACACCACTTGTAGGTACTCGAATCGAACGTCATCTTACCGCTGTTGTAGCCTTCTGTCTCGCCCCAGGCGAAGTAATCGCCGCACTCCTCTGGGCTGTTCGCTCCGATATTGCACGTCGCCCACAATGTGCCGCTCGGCAGACCAAGGTCAACCCAAGCGTGTTCGCCCGGGTCGGGGACAGAACCCGAAGACACAGTCACCAAACACTCTGCCTTTACGCCGCTGCCGTCTGTGGCAGTGGCTGCTATAACCGAAGTGCCTGCAGCGATTGCCGTCACCAGACCGTTCCCGTCAACAGGGGCGATGGCGGGGTTGCTGCTCGTCCATAAGACAGTCCGTTCGTCCGCATCGACAGGAAAGACAGAAGCCGTCAGCTGCTTTGTCTCACCCTCCGTCAGTTCCATTTCCGTTTGCGACAGGAAGATGTCCGTCACAAGGCATACAAACCTGATACTGTCAACATTGGTAATGGGGAAAATTTCGTATCTCCCATTGTACCATACTTGCATTACTCGCTGCGCATTCATTGTCTGCAAGCCTGCCATTGCCAGCAGCAAGGTCGCAAAGATTATTCTTGCTTTCATTGTGTTTATTGTGGTTGAAGGCGTGCTTAGAGCTGCGTCAGCTGGAAGTTGCGCCAGAGAACCTTGATGTCGTTGCCGTCGTGGATTTGCAGCATGATGCGTCCGGGCGTGTTACCGATGAGTTCATCTTCGATGTCGGCCATAGGCACATCGTTGAGCCAGGTCTGGATGTGATTTCCTTCAACACGCAGGCGCAGCGTGTTCCATTCGCCTTCCTTCAGGACTTCCTCCTTCTCGTCGGGAATCTGCTGAAGCCAGCCGCGACCGTATGACTCGTAGATGCCGCCTGTATCGCTACCCTTTGGAGCCACCTCGCACTGCCAGCCATGAACGGTGTTGAAGCCCTCGATGAAGGAATGGAAGAAGAGGCCGCTGTTGCCGTTGCTCTCCTGCTTGAACTCCAAGGTGAGGTCGAAGTCCTTGTAGTACTTGCGCGTGCAGAGATAGCCGTACTGCTTGTTGTCGCCGTTCTCTGTCACGAGGTTGCCTTCCTCATCCACGCTCCACTTGCCGTCGCCAAAAGGCTCCCAGCCCGTGAGGTCCTTGCCGTTGAAGAGGCATTCGGTCTGTCCGCCCTTATGGGGCAGCGGACGAATCTTGATGTTCTTGAAGCTGGCAGGGTCGCCATGGTCCTGAAGACAGATGACACCCTCGCCGGCAAGACCGTATTCGGGAGCATGTGCCCATTTGCCACTACCCTTGCGCTCGAACCAGTCGTCAGTCCAAGCCTCGAACTCCAGAATCTTCTCGCCGTTCAGCCAATGCTCCACATGGCCATTGTCGAAGACAATCTTCGAGGTGTTCCACTCGCCCACGGGGTTGACGTGCATCTTCGAGTAGTCGGGTAGATGCATAGCATAATCGACGCCGAGCTTCTGCCATTCTTCAAGTTTCTCGGGAGCATTCACTTCCTCCCAGCCTTCGTTGTCGATGAGCTGATACTCCGGCCCCGTCACATAGGGAACCGTGAAGGCAGGGTTCTCCACCACATGGTATATCATGCCGCTGTTGCCGCCGTGCGTCAGCTTCCAGTCCCAGGTAAGCTCGAAGTCGGCAAACTTGCGCTTCGTCACGATGTAGCCGGAGTCGTCGGCACCATCGCCGCTGGCCTGGATGCAGCCGTCCTTGGCCGTCCATCCGTTGGAGAGAACAGTGTCATTGAAGTTCTTCCACTCGGAGAGGTCCTGACCGTTGAACAGCAGTTCCCATCCCTCTGCCTCCTCGGCCTTTGTCAGCGTATTGTCCTTAGGCTGACAGCCGCAGAAAGTTCCACACATTGCTGCAAAAGAGAGCAGCATCAGATTAGTTTTTTTCATAGTTTGAATGATTTAGAGGTTTTATTGTTATTGTTAAAGTTATGCCTTGCGAAGGTTCATTATCTTGGTTGGGCAGGCCAACGTACACTTGCCGCACTTCAGGCAATCAGGATGCAGATAGCCAATCTCCTCGCCGCGAGACTCGTAGGGTTTCAACTGCATCGGGCAGACACGGGCACAGCTCATGCACTTCATCTGGCAGGTGCTTGCCACATGGATATTAGTAAACGACGAGGGCAGCGGCGCTTTCTTCGGAGCCACCCAGCGCGATATAGTTCCCATCGGACAGAAGGAGCACCACGTCCGGGGCGCATAGATGAAGGAAAGGATGATGCCTACGACGGTCGTCAGCACGATAATCGTCCAAAAGACTCGCCCGATGTCGCCCCACATGGCCAAGCCTCCCTCAGCCCAACGCGCCTGACTGAGCTGGATGCCGAACATGGAGAAGATGAACAGCACCATGAAGAGCCGGAAGCCGAAGGTGCGGACAAAGGCCGGAATGGGACGGTGCGGTGAGTACTTCGACAGCAGGCGGTCGTACATATTGCCACGCGGACAAACGTGTCCACACCACCAACGGCCTTTCCTTATGCTGGTCACTACAGGGCCTATCATGCAGATGATGGCTATCAGCCCCACGACGGGGAAGAACCAGCCAAGCACGATGTAGGCAAAGATAATCCAATAAAGTGGCAGTCCAGGTGTCTCAAAATGGCGGTGGAAACGCTTCTTTGTCTTCTTTTCCTCCATGAGTTTTACAGTTTTTCCTTGTTTTCTGCTGCAAATGTAACACCTTTCCTTGATAATTCAAACAAAAAGATGTAATTTTGCAGAAGTATTAGGCTAATTATTAACATTCATTTCCAAATATATCAACATACAATGCCATGAAAAATGTTAAGAGTATGGTCAGGGCATATTATGTCAGGGAAGAACTTAAAATAAATAAGGAATGAAATAAGTACGCGTACTTACGACGACAAGTACATGTACTTATGGCAAAAAGTCCGTGTACTTATGCCGATAAGAACACGGACTTTTTGACTGAAGAAATAGCTGGATGAAAAAGAGCAAGTTATCGCGCCGCATCACATGGCATGTAATTGGAATCATGTCCTTCTTCAATGTGCTGATTATTGGAGTCATACTCTTCTTTGTCTTTAGGGTCTCACTCATAAACAGCAATATGCGCGGCCAGTATGTCGTCGACGGGATAGAAGGCAAGATAGAGTCGCTGCTATGGGCCGTGCATGTAGGGGCGGCCAACAACCGCGATGAGATAGAGCGGAACTTGGATAGCCCGGAGCAAGTCTTTGATGCTTTGGAGCGCGAAATTACCGTGAACGAATTCATAGGTTGCTTTGCCGCCTTCGAGCCTGATTACTTCAAAGGCCAAGGCCGCTGGTTTGAAGCCTATCTTTATCATGCCGACAGTACTCATCTTGAGCGCCGGCAGATAGGTTCGCCAAGCCACGACTACTTCAATGGTGTCTGGTATAAGAAAGGACTTAGTTTGGACAGGAAGGACGTGGGTTACCTGACATCTCCTTACTTTGACAATTCCGTTGACAGTGCGATGTACTGCAGCTATGTGCTGCCCATCGTTGACCGCCAAGGCAACAAGGTTGGTGTGTATGGTGTTGACCTGGATTATCTGTGGCTCAACGAGGTCATCGGAGAGGTGGAGAAAATGGTGAAGCGGGAATTCCTCGACAGCGAGGAAAGCATACAAGACCATGACGGCAATATATATTTCTCAGTCCAGATCATCGATGACAAGAATAACAGGATTTTGAGTTCTGATTCCCTCGACATCAATATCCTCAAAGCAGAGCAGGAAGAAGTCTCTGGCAACCTTGGGATGAAAGACCTGAAGGGTACGCCGTATTATGTGAATTTCAAACCGATACCCTTTACAGACTGGACTGTGGCTGTCATTCAGCACCGCGACCTTGTGTTTACTTGGGGCATCGTGCTTGCCGCAGTCATCCTTTTCTGCATGGGAGTGGGCTGCCTTGTCATTTTCTTCTTTACAATGCAAAGCATCCGCCGCGCCACCAAGCCATTGGGATTCCTGTCCGAATCGGCCCAAGAGGTTGCAAAGGGTAACTTCGATGCACCCCTGCCCACGTTCAAGCACAACGACGAAGTGGCTCAGTTGCGCGACTCTTTCGGAAACATGCAGCAGTCGCTGGTGAAATACATCGAAGAGCTGAAGGACACCACTTCCCAGAAAGCCTCGATAGAGCGCGACCTCCGCATTGCCAGCGCCATACAGATGGGTATGTTGCCCGAAAAGTTCCCCACCAAGACCGACCGCGATGATGTGCAGCTCTTTGCCTCGCTGACTCCTGCCAAAGAGGTGGGCGGCGACCTGTTCGACTTCTATTTCCGCGACGAAAAGCTCTTCTTCTGCATCGGCGATGTGTCGGGAAAGGGAGTGCCTGCTTCGCTCTTCATGGCCGTCACACGCTCTACCTTCCGCACCGTTTCGGCCCACGAATCGATGCCAGACCGCATAGTGACCACGATGAACAGGACGATTGCCGACATGAACAAGACACACATGTTCGTCACACTCTTTGTCGGTGTTCTTGACTTGCCCACTGGCCGCCTGCACTACTGTAATGCAGGCCACGATGCTCCGTTGCTCATCGGAACCGGTGTGGGCGAATTGCCTTGCGACTCGAACATTCCCGTCGGCTTCATGCCCAAATGGAAGTTCTCTCTTCAAGAGGCTCAAATCTTCACAGGTACCACCATCTTACTCTTCACCGACGGACTCACCGAAGCGATGGATGCCAACGAAGAGCAGTTCCAGATGGAACGCGTCAACAGTGTGGCTACACAGGCTCTCGCCAATGGGCAGCAGGAACCTCGCCAGCTTATCGCCCTGATGACCGATGCCGTCCACCAGTTCGTGGGTGATGCTGAACAGAGCGACGACCTGACCATGATGGCCATACAGTATATCAGGAAGCAAAGTAATGTGCAGATGCAGAAGCGCATCGTGCTGCCAAACGACACGCAGGAAGTGCCGAGGCTGAATGCTTTTGTCGAAGAGATTTGCCAGGCCGTGGGATTCGACGAGCTGACCACGATGGAAATTAAGGTCGCAATCGAGGAGGCTGTAGTCAACGTGATGAAGTATGCCTACCCGCCGGAACAGCGCGGTGACGTGACCGTTGAGGCTGCTTCGAATGATGTGCGCTTGAAGTTTACCGTCACCGACAGCGGCAAGCCTTTCGACCCCACCGTCCAGCCCGAAGTCGACATCACACTACCTGCCAAGGAACGGAAAATTGGCGGACTTGGCATCCACATCATGCGTCAGAATATGGACTCAATCAACTACGAGCGCATAAACGACCTCAATGTGTTGACGCTAAGAAAGAACATTATCCATAACCATTGAACATTGAACATTAATAATAAATAAGATTATGAACGTAACTATTCAAGAGCAAGACGGCAGCATGGTTGCCAGTCTGGTGGGCAGTCTCGATACTGCTGCCGCCCCAGAAGCAGAAAAGGTCATGAGTCCTCTCTACGATGTAGAGGGGAAAAACATCATCCTCGACTGTACGGACTTGACGTACATCTCGTCCTCTGGTCTGCGTATCTTCCTTGGCATCCTTCGGAACGCCCAAGAGAAAGGTGGGCATGTCTTCATCAAAGGCATCAACGACAAAGTCCGTTCCATCTTCACAATTACGGGTTTCTTTAACCTTTTTGAGTTTATCTAAATCTAGAAAAAGATGGATATGGATTCAATAGTCTTCTGGGGTTTTAATCTCCATGCATGGATAACCATCGCAACAGTACTGACCATGTTCAGTGTGCTGCTTTTCACGAAGCTTCGCGCCGACTTGGTATTCCTTGGAGCCATCGCTATACTCTTCGTGACGGGCGTGCTCGATGCCAAAGAAGCTTTTTCGGGCTTCAGCAGCACCTCGGTCGTTGTGATTGGCGTGTTGTTCGTTGTTATTGCGGGACTGACGCATACTGGTGTGCTGCAATGGATTGTGAAGCACTTGCTGGGCCAGCCCAAGTCATATAGCACCGCAGTAGTGCGACTCATGCTGCCGGTTGCCGCACTCAGTTCCTTCCTCAGCAACACCACGGTGGTGGCCCTCTTTGTGGGTATCGTCAAGATGTGGTCGAAGAAGCTGGGTGTCTCTCCCTCGAAGTTGCTTATACCGCTGAGCTACGCTTCGGGCATGGGTGGTGTGTGTACGCTGATAGGTACGCCGCCCAACCTGATTATCTCGGGACTCTATACAGACCATACCGGCAACGTCATGAACGTGCTTGCCACAACCATTCCCGGTCTGTTCTGCCTCTTCATCGGCGTTCTCTCCATCATCGCCTTTCGCCGTCTCTTGCCAGAGCGCAAGGCTCCCGAGTCTGCTTTTGAAGCCACAGAGGACTATACCGTCGAGCTGTTGGTTCCGTCCAACAATCCGTATGTCGGGAAGAAAATCAGCCAGGCTGGATTCGATAAGATTCGAGGCGGAAGACTCATTGAGATAATCCATTTCGACGAGGTCGTCTCTCCCGTTCCCGATAGCGAGCCAATCTTTGGCGGCGACCGACTGGTGTTTGCCGGACAGATAGACGAGATTCTCGACCTGAAGAAGAGTCACGGTTTCGTGAATGCTGACCATCATGTATTTACGATAGACGAGGTGGATAAGAATCGCCAGCTCCGCACCGCCTATGTCACCTTTGGCAGCAGCCTCATCAACACCACCATCGGCCATTCTTCCTTCGAGAAAGACAACAACATGACGCTGGTGGCTGTGGCTCGCAAAGGCAAGCGCATCGACCAGTCGCCTCGCGAAGTCGTGCTGCAAGCGGGCGACACGCTCCTCTTCGAATGTCCGCCACGGCTCAGCATCAATACCGAGCGACTGACCTCGCTTGGCTTCCAGTTCTTCGACTCGCCTCAGGTGCCCAACATCGGCATCAAGACGTTCATCTCTACCGGCATCATGATAGCGATGGTCGTGCTCTCGGCCTTGGATATTATTCCGCTCTTGCAGTGTGCCTTCCTTGCAGCCATGGCCATGCTGCTGTTCCGTTGCTGCAATGTAGAGCAGGCCATGAAGTCCATCAACTGGGACATCCTCATGGTCTTTGCGGGGTCGGTTGTCTTGGGTCTTGCCATCCAGAAGACGGGAATTGCCGAGCGTCTTGCCTTCGGCATCCTCGATGTCTGCGGCACAAATCCCATCGTCGTGATGACCGCCATCTGTTTTGTCGGCACGTTTATCACCGAGTTCATCTCCAACACGGCGGCGGGTGCCATGTTCTTCCCCATCATGTACGAAGCGGCAGAGAAACTGGGCTACGAGCCTTATCCTTTCCTCATCGCCCTGATGATTAGCGTCAGCAGCAGCTTCGCCACCCCCATCGGCTCGCCCACCCACATGCTGGTCTATGCCCCCGGAGGCTATCGGTTCAGCGACTTTGCGCGTATCGGCTTGCTGATGAACATCATCATCCTCGCTGCCAATATCTTCATCGTCAACTTGGTCTATCCATTGACTCCCCTCCAATAATAGAACACCCCACTTCATAACTTTATATAGTTGAATCTGATTAATTCATTCGTCATGCTACACATCCACGAAGAGGCTGCACGCTGCCTTCTGTGCAAAGATGCTCCCTGCACAAAAGCCTGCATCAATGGCGACCCAGCCCGCGCCATTCGCGCCATTCGCTTTGACAACATCAAGAATGCCAGCCGATGGATTGCCCATTGCACGGATGCCGACCTCGAACGCGCGGAACAAGCCTGCATCCACTACGACCAGCCAATAAGGATTAGGGAACTGCTAGCTGGCAGCCCCCTCCCCGCTCCCCCTTTGGGGGAGTGCAACAATGCAACCGCCCCTTCCTCAAAGTACTCCCCCAAAGGGGGAGCGGAGAGGGGGCTTCTTGCCATCACCTTCTGCGGCATTCATTGCGAGAATCCCTTCTTCCTTGCCTCTTCCGCCGTCTGCACCAATTACGAGATGGTGGCACGCGCCTTCGAGATGGGATGGGCAGGTGTCTTCTACAAGACCATCTGCAAGCAGGACATCCGCGAGGTGTCGCCCCGCTTCGATGCCATCAAGGAGGGCACTTCGTTCGCTGGTTTCCGCAACATGGAACAGTTGAGCGAGAACCCTTACGAAATGGACTTCGACATCCTGAAGCGCTTGAAGCTGAACTACCCGAAGAAGGTTGTCATTGCCTCTATCATGGGGCAGTTCGAGGAGGAATGGGTCGAGTTGGCACAAATGGCGGAGTTCGCTGGCTGCGACGCAGTGGAGCTGAACTTCTCGTGTCCGCAGATGCGCGTCGCAGGCATGGGCAGCGATGTGGGACAAGACCAGGAGCTTGTCACAGCCTATACCGCCTACGTCAAGCAACACGTGAAGATTCCCGTCATTCCCAAAATGACACCCAACATCACACACATGAAGGAACCTGCAATGGGCGCGTACTTCGCAGGAGCGGACGCCATTTCTGCCATCAACACCATCAAGAGCATCACCTTCACGCCCGAAGCAGAGGTCAGCGAGAAGAGAACCGTGTCGGGCTACTCTGGACGTGCCGTGAAGCCCATCGCACAACGCTTCATCCTCGAATTGGCACAAAACCACATCATGAAGGGCTTGGAGTTGAGCGGTGTCGGAGGCATAGAGACGTGGCGCGACGCGCTGGAATACATTCAGATAGGTTGCCGCAACGTGCAGGTCTGCACAGCCGTCATGCAGTACGGCTACCGCATCATCGACGACCTAATCCTCGGCTTGCAGACCTACATGGCAGAGCGCGGCATCGAACGCTTGGAGGACATCGTGGGCGAAGAGCTGCCTTCGTTCGTCGCACCCTCCGGGCTTGACCGCGACACGATAGTGCTACCCAAGGTTGACCGCGAGAAGTGCATGGGCTGCGGTCGCTGTTTCATCTCCTGCTCCGACGGCGGACACCAGGCCATCACCCTCGACCTCGACTCGCGCCAGCCTCACATCATCGGCACGAAGTGCGTGGGCTGCCACCTCTGCCGCCTCGTCTGCCCGACAGGAGCCATCGGCCTTTCCAACAGATTCAAAAAGAAAGAGAAGTAATCACAAACGAAGAAATGAGACATCTCACGCTATTACTGCTGGTACTTGCGCTGCAACTGACAGTTCGGGCACAAGGATGGCCTGCCGACTACGAAGGTGTCATGCTGCAAGGGTTCTATTGGGACTCCTATAGCGAGACCTCATGGGCAAAGCTGCAGGCACAGGCAGACGAGATAGCGCCTTACTTCCAGCTTGTCTGGGTGCCGCAAAGCGGTTGGTGCAATTCCGATTACAACATGATGGGCTACACTCCCGTCCATTATTTCAACCAGAAGAGTTCCTTTGGCTCCGAAGCCCAGCTACGCAGCATGATAGCGGCTTTCCGCGAAAGAGGGACAGGCGTCATTGCCGACGTGGTCATCAACCATCGCAACAACCTGGGGCAGAACGGTTCATGGGTGGACTTCCCTGCTGAGACCTACAACGGGAAGACCTATCAGATGTTCCCCACTGACATCTGCCGCAACGACGACGGAGGAGCGACATTGGGATGGGCAAGCAGCAACGGCATCTCTCTGTCCGGGAACGATGATACAGGCGAAGACTGGTCGGGCTGTCGTGACCTCGACCACAAGAGTCCCAACGTGCAGGAATGCATCAAAGCGTACCTCAAGTTCCTCCTCGAGGACATCGGATATACAGGCTTCCGCTATGATATGGTGAAGGGATTCTATGCCTACTTCATTGCTGACTATAACACCTATGCCAAGCCTGCTTTCAGTGTGGGCGAGTTCTGGGACAGCACCAGCAAAATCAAGGAGTGGGTAAACAACAGCAAAGGCTACGTCTCGGACAAGCCTACCAGTGCAGCCTTCGACTTCCAGTTCCGCTATCGGGTGCGCGATGCCATCAACAGCCGCGACTGGCGCTGGCTGGGTTATGACGAGAAGCCCCTCTCTGCCGACAACTACTACAAGCAGTATGCCGTGACCTTTGTAGAGAACCACGACATGGAACGGAGAAGCAACGGTAACGAGCAAGACCCCATCCGCACAGACACCCTTGCTGCCAACGCCTACCTCTTGGCAATGCCTGGCACGCCCTGCATCTTCTATACACATTGGCGCGACTGCAAATATCCCCTCAAGCAGATGATTCTTGCCCGACGCTTGGCTGGCATCACCAACACCTCCGCCAGTCAGCAGAAAGCCAGCACGCAGAACTACTATGCCACAGCCACGAC
This sequence comes from Bacteroidaceae bacterium, assembly GCA_017541265.1. Lineage (GTDB taxonomy): Bacteria > Bacteroidota > Bacteroidia > Bacteroidales > Bacteroidaceae > Physcousia. The sequence continues at coordinate 16,718 of JAFXZK010000071.1, forward strand.
AGGCAAGGACGCCACTTTGCTTTGCGTTGTGGGGAACACGCCCAAGAACTACTCCGTCAGCAGCGCGCAATATACAGAGATTCTTTCGGGCAAAGGCTTCCGCTATCTCTTGAACCGCAGCGCCAACACAGTTTGGATGGATGTCCCAGACGGCACCTACGAAGCGCCTTTGGAGGTCAAGCTCACGGCAGTCAGCAACCTGTCAGGGGCAAGCATCGTCTATACCTTAGATGGTTCCGAGCCTACAGCCGACAGTCCCAAGCTCTCGAGTGGTGCCGTGCTGAGCATCGAATCATCGTGTACGCTAATGGCAGGCATCCTCTCAAAAGGCAAGGTGCAAGGCATCCAGAAGCGTGAATACGACATCTTCCAACCCTACGACATCACGCTTTACGTCCATTCCGACATCAGTTGGCCAAGCATGACCTTTTATGTATGGGACTGTACAGACAAACAATTGAGCGGGAACTGGCCCGGCAAGCGCATCACGACTTCTCAGAACATCTTAGACAAAAGGTGGTACTATCAGACCTACCGCATCACCTCGCCCGATTACTACATCAACCTCGTGGTAAGCAACACGTCGGGGAACAGACAGACAGTAGATGTGACGGGCCTTTGCACAGACAGTTACCTGTGCATAACCGGCACACAAGACGGTGGCAAATACATTGTGGAAGATATGTCGGAGGACATAAAGACAGGCATCAAAGCCCCTTACCTACCTCCCCGATGGGAGGCTGCCTATGACCTTTCCGGCAGGCGAATCGCAGACAGGAAACCTAAGAAAGGAATCATTATAGAGAATGGCAGGAAAATTGCGTATTAAGATGAAGATAGTTATACTTGACGGATATACAGCCAACCCGGGCGATTTGTCGTGGGATGTGCTTCGAAAGTTTGGCGAGCTTGAGGTCTATGACCGTACGGCTCCGGAAGAGTTGCTGGGCAGGGCAAAGGATGCCGAGGTGTTGCTCACGAACAAAGTCATCATCGATGCAAAGGCGATGGCTGCCCTGCCCTACCTGCGCTACATCGGCGTGCTGGCGACAGGCTACAATGTGGTCGACATCGAAGAAGCCCACCGCAGGAACATTGCCGTGACGAACATCCCCGCCTACAGTACCATGTCGGTGGCACAAATGGTGATGGCACATCTGCTGAACATCACCAACCAGGTCGCGCTTCATGCCGAAGCGGTCAGGAGAGGAGACTGGGAGCGAAGCCCAGACTTTAGCCTCCCCCAGCCACCCAGACCCACCCCCAACCCCTCCCTTGTAGGGAGGGGAGAAGATACCAACCCTGATAGTGTTCTCTGCGGCAAAACTATATGCCCCCCTCCCTACAAGGGAGGGGAGGGGGAAGGGTCCGCCTCTCTTATTGAACTTGACGGCCTGACCTTCGGAATCGTCGGGCTTGGCAATACAGGCACGGCGACAGCCCGCATGGCGCAGGCCTTCGGAATGCAGGTGATGGCGGTGACCAGCAAGTCGGAGGAGATGCTCCGACCATTAGGAATACGCAAGGCGACGGGCTACGAGCAGCTTTTCAGCGAGGCGGATGTGGTGAGTCTGCATTGCCCGCTGACCAACGAGACGCGCCACCTCGTCAACCGCGAACGGCTTGCCCTAATGAAACCCACAGCCATCCTCATCAATACGGGACGCGGTCCGTTGCTCGACGAACAGGCTGTTGCCGATGCGCTCAACGAGAGAAAGATCTATGCCGTTGGTGTTGACGTGCTTACAGAGGAGCCGCCTCGCAATGGCAGCCCGCTTATCTCTGCTCCCCACTGCTTCATCACCCCCCACATCGCCTGGGCATCAATAGCAGCCCGACGTCGTCTCATCGACATCGCAACAAGCAACGTCGCAGCCTTCATGCAGGGGGAAAAACAGAATCGCATTTAAGCGAGACCAAACACTCCACGTTGCGTTCGTTGCTTTATCATGATGAAGCAATTGCTTGGTCATGATGAAGCAATTGCTTTGTCATGACTAAGCAATCAACATAACACGGAGCGTTGGACATCCCATCAGTGTAAGCACAAATAAAAAGAGAGCCGTGCCTATCGGCGCGGCTCCCTGTGACTTTTTTTGCTCGGCTGTTGATTACTCAGCATCGGGGCAAGCGCAGCTGTCGCATACGCAAGTGTCGCATGCACATGTGTCAGCTTCAACACAAACAGCTTCTTCTACGCAAACGCTGTCGCTATCACAGGCAGCCTGCTCAGCCTTCTGACCACAAGATGCGAAAGATACAGCTACAACAGCTGCGAACAAAAATGCTAACTTTTTCATTTCTTTTTTGCTTTTTTTTATGTGTAAAACAATCAATTGTTTATTAAAACGCTGCAAAGGTACGGCGATTTTTGAAATACATGCAACTTTTACACACTTTTTTTCATCTTTTTTTTATTTTTCCGTTGAAATGCACTAAATACTATTGTTTTTGTTCCCACTAAACTTAACAAATAATAAAATATGAATTATGAATTATGAA
>JAFXZK010000072.1 GCA_017541265.1 Bacteroidaceae bacterium
CCGTGCGCGAATGGCTCTACCAGACACCCGAGCAGATTCTCATCAAGGCATCGAACGGTGCCAGCGACTTTGGCAACAAGTTCGGGCAGCCCCTCATCTGCGGCTCGGTGCTCACCTTCGACCATCAGGAAGCCCCCCGTCCCGTAAGCTGCGCTAACAGCGCAGCAAGCCCTGCAGAAGCCCCCTCTACAAAATACGCCTACGACAAGGTCATTATGCTGGCTGGCGGTGTGGGCTACGGCACGAAGCGCGACTGTCTGAAGAAAGAGCCTCAGAAAGGCAATAAAATTGTGGTCGTGGGCGGTGATAACTACCGCATCGGACTTGGTGGCGGCAGCGTTTCCAGCGTGGAAACGGGTCGCTATTCAAGCGGTATCGAGCTTAACGCGGTGCAGCGTGCTAACCCCGAAATGCAGAAGCGTGCCAACAATCTGGTGCGTGCACTTTGCGAAGAGGAAGTGAATCCTGTTGTCAGCATCCACGACCACGGCAGCGCGGGACACGTCAACTGCCTCTCCGAGCTTGTGGAAGAGTGCGGCGGACTCATCGATATGACGAAGCTTCCTATCGGCGACCCGACACTTTCGGCAAAGGAAATTATCGCCAACGAAAGCCAGGAACGCATGGGCTTGCTTATTGACGAAAAGCACATCGAGCACGTCCGACAGATTGCCGAAAGGGAACGTGCGCCGCTTTATGTGGTCGGCGAGACGACAGGCGACGCCCACTTCGCCTTCCAACAAGGGGATGGGAAACGTCCGTTCGACCTCGATGTGGCGCAGATGTTCGGGCACAGCCCCAAGACAATCATGCGAGACAAGACGGTGGAGCGCAAGTATGCTGACGTCGAATACTCTGATTATTCTGAAAAATCCGAGTATTCCGAGTTGGTCAAAAGTCTCGAGAGAGTGCTTCAGCTTGAAGCTGTGGCTTGCAAGGACTGGCTGACCAACAAGGTTGACCGCTCTGTGACGGGCAAGGTGGCACGCCAGCAATGTCAGGGCGAGCTGCAACTGCCTTTGAGTGACTGCGGTGTAGTTGCCCTCGACTATCGCGGCGAGAAGGGTATCGCTACGGCTCTCGGCCACGCGCCCCAAGCCGCTCTTGCCAATCCAGCTGCCGGAAGCGTCCTTTCCGTAGCGGAATCCCTGACGAATATCCTTTGGGCACCGCTCGAAGAGGGACTTGACAGCGTCAGTCTCAGCGCGAACTGGATGTGGCCGTGCCGTGCTCAGGAGGGCGAGGATGCACGTCTGTATCAGGCAGTTGAGGCGTTGAGCGACTTCTGTTGTGCTTTGCAAATCAATGTCCCGACAGGCAAGGACAGCCTTTCCATGACGCAGAAGTACCCCGACGGCACAAAGATAATAAGCCCAGGAACGGTCATTGTTTCGAGTGGCGGCCAGGTGAGCGATGTGAAGAAGGTCGTCAGCCCTGTCCTGCAGAAGTGCCCCTCTACATTATATCATATAGACTTCTCGTTCGACGAACTGCGTCTGGGCGGCTCCGCCTTTGCTCAAAGCATAGGAAAGGTCGGTAGTGATGTGCCGACGGTTCGCGATGCGGAGTACTTCCGCGATGCCTTCAATGCCGTTCAAGAACTGATTAAGAAGGGTCTCATCCTTGCCGGTCACGACATTTCGGCAGGCGGTCTCATCACTTGCCTGCTGGAGATGTGCTTCGCGAACACAGAGGGCGGACTTGAGGTCAGCCTCAACAAGATAAAGTGCGACGACCTTGTCAAGGTCCTCTTTGCAGAGAATCCGGGCATTGTGATTCAGGTTGCCGACAAGAACAGGACGGAGGTCAAGAAGTTCTTGGAGGATGCAGGCGTCGGTTATGTCAACATCGGTCGCCCATGCAGCGAGCGGCACATCCTTGTGGAAAAGGGCGAAGCACGGTATAAGTTTGACATTGACAGCCTTCGCGACGTGTGGTACAGGACATCTTACCAGCTCGACCAGAAGCAAAGCTTCAACGGCAAGGCGAAGGAACGCTACGAGAATTACAAGCAGCAGCCGCTCGAGTGGCAAATGCCAAAGGGCTTCACAGGCAAACTCAGTCAGTATGGTCTGAACCCGGACCGCTGGAAAATTGAAAATTCAAAATTGAAAATTGGAAATAATGCTGACGATAGTCTTCAATCTTCAATCTTCAATCTTCAATCTCCGAAAGCCGCCATCATCCGTGAGAAAGGCACGAATGGCGAGCGCGAAATGGCTTATATGCTCTATCTGGCAGGCTTCGACGTGAAGGATGTGATGATGACCGACCTCATCAGCGGTCGCGAGACACTCGACGAGGTGAACTTCATCGTCTTCTGCGGCGGCTTCTCGAACAGCGACGTGCTCGGCTCGGCAAAGGGTTGGGCTGGCGCTTTCCTCTACAACCCCAAGGCAAAGGAAGCCCTTGACCGCTTCTACGCCCGTCCCGACACACTCTCTCTTGGTGTCTGCAACGGCTGCCAACTCATGGTGGAACTGGGGTTATTGGACAATTTGACAAATTTACAATTTGACAATTCCAGCAAACAACAATCGTCAAATTGTGAAATTGTGAATTTGTCAAATATAAGAATGTTGCATAACGACAGCCATAAGTTCGAGTCGGGCTTCGTCGGCGTTACCGTTCAAAACAACCAAAGCGTCCTGATGGGCAGCTTGAGCGGCAGCAAATTGGGCATTTGGGTGGCTCACGGCGAGGGCAAGTTCAGCCTGCCCGGCAAGGAAGAGGACTACAACATCGTCCTCAAATACAGCTACGACGGCTATCCAGCCAATCCCAATGGCAGCGACTTCTCGGCTGCAGGCATCTGCTCTGCTGATGGCAGGCACTTGGCTATGATGCCTCACCTCGAAAGAGCCTTCTTCCCCTGGCAGTGCGGCTACTATCCTGCAGAGCGTAAGGAGCAGGAACAAGTGACACCTTGGATTGAAGCCTTCGTCAATGCAAGACGATGGGTCGAGTCACACACCACCCGTTAAACCCATCAAACCCATTAAGCTCACAAAGCAATTAAACGTCCAATGTTTGAACTCTTCAAGACATTCTTCCAGATAGGCTTCTTCACTATCGGTGGCGGCTATGCCATGATACCGCTCATTGAGCAGAAGGTGGTGGATGAGAAGCAGTGGGTGAGCCACGACGATTTGCTCGACTTGATTGCCGTTGCGCAGTCGTGTCCGGGCATCTTTGCCGTGAACATCAGCATCTTCATTGGCCTTAAGCAGAAAGGTAACAAAGGTGCTTTCTTCAGTGCTCTCGGTACATGCTTGCCTTCCTTCCTCTGCATCCTTGCAATCGCCCTTGTCTTCCAGCAGTTCAGGGAGAACGTCTATGTGGAGCACTTCTTCCATGGCATACGTCCTGCTGTAGTGGCGCTCATCGCTTTGCCTGTCTTCCGAATGGCAAAGAGCGCGAAGATTAACCGCTACAACGTGTGGATTCCCATCGTGGCGGCTTTCCTGATATGGATGATGGGCGTGAGTCCCATCTTCGTCGTCTTGGCAGCAGGTGTCTCGGGCTATGTTTACGGAAAGTACCTAAAGGAGGACTTCGTCTGATTCAAAATGTACAAATTCAAAATTCAAAAGTGTTCCAAACGGCCAAACAACTAATCTCCCCAACGACCAAACAACAATGATTACGATCCTACTTCAGCTTTTCTGGACCTTCTTCCTCATCGGTCTCTTCGGTTTTGGCGGAGGTTATGCCATGATTTCTATGATACAAGGCGAGGTCGTGGGGCATTATCATTGGATGACAATGGGGCAGTTCACCGACATTGTGGCTGTGAGCCAGAGCACTCCGGGACCCATCGGCATCAATAGTGCCACTTATGTCGGCTACACGGCCCTCGTCAATGCTGGCTATGCACCGTATTGGGGAATCCTTGGTAGCTTCCTTGCCACCTTCGCAGTCGTGCTGCCGAGCTTCATTTTGATGTTGCTTATCAGTAAGTTTCTGATGAAGTATCGCAACCATTCGTCCGTCGAGAACGTCTTCAGCGGCTTACGTCCAGCCGTTGTCGGCCTGCTTGCCGCCGCCGCATTGCTCTTGATGAACAGCGAGAACTTCAGCTCGATGGCGGAGAATCCCTGGCGTTTCTGCCTCAGCATCTTCCTCTTCCTTTTTGCCTTCATCGGCCAGAAAGTCTATCGCCTCGGTCCTATCCTCATCATTGTCCTCTGCGGCATAGCAGGCATCATCCTGGGACTTTAGAATCATAACAAAAAGGGGATACACCTTTTGGCATATCCCCTTAATACATTGATAATAAGTTTGTCTCTTATTCTGCGCGGAGTGTGAAGCGCTTGAAGTCGGTGACGGTGAGTTCCTTGTCGATGCTCTGAAGATAAGAGGCAACGGTAAGGTTCTTGTCCCAAATGTACTCCTGACTCATCAGGCAGTTCTCTTTGAGGAACTTGTTCACGCGACCCTTTGCGATGTTCTCAATCATGGCGGGGTTCAGGTTTGCAGCCTTCTCTGCGGAAACGGTTGCGATGATTTCCTTCACCTTGGCAACGTCCTCGGCTGTGATCCAGCCCTTGGCCTGGTTGCTCTCCATGTGGTCCTCGCTATCGAAGTGTGCAGGGTTGAAGCCAGCCTTCTTGATGGCAGCCTCAACAGCCTTCTGCACTTGCTCAGCCTTTGACTTCTCGATGGCAACGGCGAACTCGTTGTCCTTGACGCTCTGGGGCACACCGCTCTCGTCGATAGCCACAGGAGCAGCGCTTGCAATCTGCATGGCGATGTTCTTGCCGACGGTCTCGTCCTCCACCTTCTTGCTCAGGTTGAGCATGGTGCAGAGTCCGTTGCGGTTCATGTGGTTGTAGGTAGCGATGTTCTCGCCCTCGATGACGCAGTAGCCGTCGAGTTCCATCTTCTCGCCAGTGATACCGCTGCGGGCGGTAACGGCGTCCTGAACGGTTCCTTCGCCCATAGGCAGAGCCTTCACCTCGTCGAGAGTCTTGCACTTAGCGGCAACGGCAGCGTCGAGGATGCTCTTGGTGAGAGCCACGAAGTCAGCGTTGTTAGCGACGAAGTCGGTCTCGCACTTGAGGGCGATGATAGCACCAAAGCCGTTTTCTGCCTTAACGAGCACGCAACCTTCGGCAGCCTCGCGGTCGCTACGCTTTGCAGCAACAGCCTGACCCTTCTTGCGCAGGTATGCAACAGCACCGTCCATGTCGTCGCTCTCTGCCAGAGCCTTCTTGCAGTCTGCCAGACCAGCGCCCGTCATTTCGCGGAGCTTTTTGATGTCATTCATTGTAACTTCCATAGTACAAAAGTTTAAAAGTTTAAATGTTAAAGGGTTAAAAAGTTAAAGGCTAACACTTTTACGTTTTCACCTTTTCACCTTTTACGTTTTATTCAGCCTCGGGTGCTTCTTCCTCTTCCTCGCGAGCCTTGCCGCTGCGACGACCCTTCTTCACGGGCTGGTCTTCCTGCTCGGCTGCAGCATCGCTGTCGGCCTTCTCGGCCTTACGCTCCTCGAGACCCTCGTTGATGGCAGCGCAGCAAGCCTGGAGGATAACCTCGATGCTCTTGCTTGCATCGTCGTTGGCGGGGATAACGAAGTCGATGTTGTCGGGATTGCTGTTGGTATCAACGATACCGAACACGGGAATACCGAGACGGTTAGCCTCACGCACGGCAATCTGCTCCTTCAGTACGTCAACGACGAAAAGTGCAGAAGGCAGACGGTTGAGGTCGGCGATAGAGCCGAGGTTCTTCTCGAGCTTAGCACGCTGGCGGCTAACCTGCAGAATCTCACGCTTGGAGAGGTTGCTGAATGTGCCGTCGGCAATCAGCTTATCGATGTTGCTCATCTTCTTCACAGCCTTGCGGATTGTGGGGAAGTTGGTGAGCATGCCGCCGGGCCAGCGCTCGATAACGTAGG
>JAFXZK010000073.1 GCA_017541265.1 Bacteroidaceae bacterium
GACGCGCCCTACTGTGGGGAATAGGATAGGGGACTGCCCGTCCCAATACTTGGCATCGCCTTGCCAAAGCATTTCACATTGGTCGGCCTGTCGCATGAGGCTTCGCATTTCTGCGCCGTGTTCGTCAACGGTTACCGAAAGCCACGGGTTCTGGATGGTGTGTTTCATAAGCCTTTTTGGAAAAAAATAAGCCCTGAACTTTCGCTCAGGGCTCAGAGTCTTCGCTTTCTTCCTGTTACTTTACCTGAGTGAGGAAATCCTTACAGGGTTTGAAAGCAGGGATGTTGTGAGCAGGGATGGTGATTGTGGTGTTTTTTGAAATGTTGCGCGCGGTCTTTTCTGCACGTCTCTTTAGGATGAAACTGCCAAAGCCACGCAGGTAAACGGGCTCTTCCTGGATAAGACTATCCTTGATGGCAGCCATAACTCCTTCAACACATACCAGGGCTGTAGCCTGGTCAACTCCTGTCATTGCAGCAACCTTCTTTGCCAACTCTTGCTTTGTCATGATTGTGTGCTTTTAATAATATATTTGGTATGTTAATTACGACAAAGTTAATGTTTCTAATTTATATTATCAAGCGAATTTCGTCTTTTTTTATAATTTTTAAGAAAAAATGGGGCAAAAACCCTCATTCGGCCTCGCTTTTATAGGGCTTTGCACTCTGCCAGCCACATTTCTGCCGAGGCATCGCTGGGCATACGCCAGTCTCCTCTCGGACTCAGCGATATGCTGCCCACTTTCGGTCCGTCGGGCAGGCACGAGCGCTTGAATTGTTGGGAGAAGAACCTCCTGCAGAAGGTGGTAAGCCAGTGCTTGATGACTTCGTCTTCGAACTTTCCCTTGAAGGCGCGTTTGGCCAGCATGAACAGCTTGCGGGGATGATATCCGCTGCGCAGCATGTGGTAGAGGAAGAAGTCGTGCAACTCGTAAGGTCCCACCAGGTCTTCCGTCTTCTGGCGAATGTTGCCATCGTTGTCGGCAGGTATGAGTTCGGGACTGATGGGCGTGTCTACAATGTCGAGCAGGGTGTTGCAGGTGGTCTGGTCGCCGATGTGCATTGCAATCCACCTAACAAGATGCTTCACCAGTGTCTTGGGAACGGAACCGTTGACGCCGTACATCGACATGTGGTCGCCGTTGTATGTGGCCCAACCCAATGCCAGTTCTGAGAGGTCGCCCGTTCCCACTACGAGTCCGTTCATCTGGTTTGCCGCATCCATGAGGATTTGAGTGCGTTCGCGAGCTTGACTGTTCTCGTAAGTCACATCGTGCTGTTCGGGATCGTGACCGATGTCGCGGAAGTGTTGCAGACAGGCCTCCTTGATGCTGATTTCGCGGATGGTGATGCCCAGTTGCTGCATCAGTCGGATGGCGTTGGTGTATGTGCGGTCAGTCGTTCCGAAGCCAGGCATGGTGATGCCGATAATGCCTCGACGACTCTTACCCAGACGGTCGAAAGTCTTTGCGCACACCAGCAGGGCCAGTGTGGAATCCAGTCCGCCCGAGATGCCCACTACCACCGTTTCGCAGTTGGTGTGAACGATGCGCTTGGCCAGACCGTCGCACTGTATGGTGAAGATTTCCTCGCAACGCTCGTCGCGGTCTGCACCTTCGGCAGGAAGGAAGGGGTGGGGATTGATCTCTCGCGTCAGTTCTATAGTATCCTGAATCACGCTTGCCGTCTCCACGATGCGCATGGGACAGTCACACGTCAGGGCAGCATTGGCGCTGAAAGTCGTATTGCGCCGGCGTTCGGCACGCAGTCGTTCCACGTCAATCTCGCTTATGGTCATAATCTCTTCCATCGAGTGTCGCGGACCTTCCTTCAGCAGTTCGCCGTTTTCCACGATGAGCGCCTTGCCCGAGAACACCACGTCTTGGGTGCTTTCGCCAAAGCCACAGCTCGCATAGACATAGCCTGCCAACAGGCGCGCACTTTGCTGCCTTACCAGACCGCTCATGTATTCGTACTTGCCTGCAGCGTCGGTGTCGGCACTCAGGTTCAGGATCACTTCAGCACCCTTCAGGGCCAGTGTCGAAGAGGGAGGGATAGGCGCCCACAAGTCCTCGCATATCTCAATGCCGAATGTGCACGATGGCGTCTTGAACAGCTGTCTGGCGCTCACCAGCACCTGCTGTCCGCAGATGAGCACATTGCCATCCTCCAGGTCGGCTGCACTCTGGAACCACCGACGCTCGTAGAACTCCTTGTAGTTGGGAATGAACGTCTTAGGCACCAGTCCAAGCAGTTTGCCCTTCTGCATGACGGCCGCACAGTTCACCAGTCCGCCGCCAAACTGCACGGGCACGCCGATGACGCTGATGATGTTCATGCTGCGCGTGAAATTCATCAGGTTGATGAGTGCCATCTCAGCTTCGTCCAACAGCAGTTGCTGGAAGAACAAGTCGCCACAAGAGTATGCGGTAATCGAAAGTTCCGGAAAGACAATGATTTCTACACCTTGGTTGTTGGCCTGAATGATGAGGGATTCAATCTGTTCGACATTGAATTTGGGGTCACCAACCTTGACTGAAGGAACGGCCGCAGCCACCTTAACAAATCCGTAATTCATAGGTCCGTTTTTAAGGTTTCTTGCCCCGCTCTGCTACGCAAGCGTGGGACTTCGTCCGTCCGATTACTTGCTCCTGCAGGCTACGCAAGCGTCCCTGCTACACAGATGCCAAGCAATGAGGTCTTGAGGTGTTGAAGTCTTGAGGTTAATCTTATAACCTTACAACCTTTCAACCTTATAACCTCACATTGAGCGACAGACGGGACTCGAACCCGCGACCCTCGGCTTGGGAAGCCAATGCTCTACCAACTGAGCTACTATCGCGTTTCGAGAGGCAAAGATAAGATAAAAATACTGTTCATGCAAATAATTTTTCACTTTTCACTTTTCATTCTTCATTATTAAATTAATTATTATCTTTGACTTCGTCGAAAATAGGCTGCAGTTCAGATTTCCCCAATAAAGAATAGGTGCTGTCCGCCCCTCAGCCTACGGTTTTTCATCATAATGTTACACCGCCAATAACAAGTTATTACGCCGTAACCTTATAATATTCCATTCTTTTTTTGGAAATTCGCTCGCTTTGCACTATCTTTGTCCCAGAAACCTTTTTATTTACCTAAACTTAAAAAACCTATGACAAAGAAGTTTATTTGTGCCGTATGTGGATATGTTCACGAAGGCACTGAAGCACCCGAGCGTTGCCCCATCTGTAAGGCCCCTGCCAGCAAGTTCTCCGAACTGAAGGAAGATGCTGACATGACCTATGCCACCGTACACAAGATTGGCGACGGCAAGCCCGAAGGCGTTAGTGAGGAAATGATTCAGGACCTGCGCAACCACTTCAATGGTGAGTGCGGTGAGGTGGGTATGTATCTGGCTATGGCTCGTCAGGCCGACCGCGAGGGCTATCCCGAAATCGCAGAAGCCTTCAAGCGTTACGCTTTTGAAGAGGCCGACCACGCAAGCCGCTTTGCCGAGCTTCTTGGCGAGTGCGTTTGGGACACTAAGACCAACCTCGAGAAGCGTGCTGCTGCTGAGGCCGGTGCATGCGAGGACAAGTTCCGCATTGCCAAGAACGCCAAGGCCGCAGGTTTCGACGCCATTCACGACACCGTTCATGAGATGGCTAAGGACGAAGCTCGTCACGGTGCCGGCTTCGCTGGCCTGCTGAAGCGCTACTTCGGCAAGTAATCGAGCAGCGAGCGCAGAGCGCAAAGCGCTATTCAAATTTACTTCCGAATGAACGTGCAAAACTTGTTTTAGGACAACCATTCGGGAGTAAATTAAGTAGAGTAAAATATTTGCTTTGCCGAGTCGTGAAGATTACTCGACCAAGGTCAAGTAATCGAGCAAAGTCAAGTAAACCTTACGGCACAATGACAACATCAGGGCGACCCACACGATAGTGAGTCGCCCTGATTCTTTTTGCTCAACTTCTAAATGAGCCCTTTATTCATTGTTCATTCTTGGACGAGCCAAGCGTAGAGCAACGGAGCATTAACTCCCTTTTAAATCCTCTTTCGCTCGGCACTTGTGACGCTTGATTCATTCAAGAACTAATTATTAATTTCACTCTGCCTTGACTAACTCCCCGTTGACATAAAGGTTTTGGAAGCAGATGGCGCGGGTCTTGCCCGTGATGCTGTTGCCACGCTCCACGCCGTCGAAACGGCAGTTCTTTACTTCCACATCGCTGACTTGCGTACTGTCCTCAAGTCCCGTAATGAGGACACCATAGCGCGAACGCTGGCAGGTGACATTCTCCATGACGACGTCCCTGACCGTGGGAGGGTAGTCGCGACAGCACTGCTCGCGCGGTTCATAGTTGAGGTTGATCTTGAGCACGGCCTCGCGGCACTGACCGACACGGATGTCGCGCATGTGAATGCCTTCGACCACGCCGCCCCGACAAGTGTTCGTCTTGATGCGCAGCACGCGTTCCAAGGCAGGAGAATCCATCTCGCAGTCGTGGGCAAAGACGTTGCGACAGCCGCCACTTATCTCCGACCCAATGACTACGCCGCCGTGTCCGTTCTTCATCACACAGCGGCGGACGATGATGTTCTGGCTGGGCATGTTACGCAGCCGACCGTCGGCATTGCGACCGCTCTTGATGGCTATGCAGTCGTCGCCTGTGTTGAAGAGGCAATCCTCGATGAGCACGCGGTCGCATGACTCAGGGTCATATCCGTCGCCGTTAGGTCCGTCGTTCTCGAAATGAACATTCTGCACATGAACGTCGGTAC
>JAFXZK010000074.1 GCA_017541265.1 Bacteroidaceae bacterium
ATGCTGACGGATTGCAAATCCGCCAGAACAGGGGGGTAAAGAAAAACACAAATTACCATCAATGGCTCACGAATTACCATTAATAATTATATGACAATTACATGGGTTATTACATGGCAATTACATGTTAAAGAAAAACACGTTCCGCGACTACAATCGCGTCTTGGTGCTAAAGCATCCAAGAATTGCCATCAATGACCCACGAATTATCATGAATAATAACATGTGCAATTCATGAACCATTACATGGCAATTATATGTTAAAGATATTATACAACCACGGATTGAACGGATTAAACTGATTAAAGCGTCCAGAATTGGTTTCGGATTAAGCGGATTGTCGCTTGACGCCAATCCGTGCCATCCTAGTCATCCGTGTTCAACACCTGAAAATCTTGTTCGGTCTTCTTTTTGTTCGGTCGGATTTGCAATCCGGCCGTATTGGGTATAGGGCGAATCAGGTCTTTAGAGCAATAACTAAATGTCATTGCGGCCTGATGAGGGGAGCCGTAACTCCTACGGCGACGGAGGGAAAGCTATCCCGACATAAATCGCATTGCAAATGCTTATATTCGATGCTGGCGGATTGCAAATCCGCCAGAACGACCAATCCGCATTATCCGTATTATCCGTGTTCGTTATTATTTCTATGGCTTCTGTGTGAGGATACTGTCAAAGAAATTCGCAAATACGGCTCTTCTGACGGCGTTTTTTTGTTCGTATGGTGTTTTGGTACCCCAAACGCAAGAAATGAGCTTAAATCGAATGGGCATTGGAAATCAGGCTGTTACGACCTTATAATATGAAGTACTATGTTTGAATAGTGTGTGCAATGGACGCATCCTTGCAAAGCGAGGCAAACTTTTCGGCAAAAACCGACCTGTTTCTCTACCCAAAAGAACATGGGGTTGAACTGATAAGTACAGGGACTTATGGCCATAAGTCCACGTTCTTATGAAAAGCAAGGCACGCTTTTCCTCCGAAACCGGCGCTTGGATTCCAGTTTTTATGTAAAGATTTTTGTCGCTTATTTCCACAGGCGCATGCCGACGAAGGCGCGGGCAACCCACTTGTTCTGGTTGACGACAACGGCTTTGTCGTTGAAGAGCGAATTGTTCATCACCAGAGTCGTACCGGCAAAAAAGCGCGGCGAGAAATTGTAGATGATGGCGGCACGCTCGTTGAAAATCATGTTGAAGCGTATCCGGCCTGAATGCCTGCTGTCGCCGTTAACGGTGAGCTTGTTGCGGTTGTAGATGACGAAGGTGGGAAGCAGGGAGAGGTGGAACAGCCACTTTTTGCCGAGGACGAGGTTGTAGCCATAGCCTCCGCCTATGCCGAGGTGTCCGACTCTGATTTGCACATCGGGCGCGTTTGCATTCCTCAGCTTCAGCCAGGGTTCCGTCTTTATGCTGCCGCCCTGATAGCTGAGGCCGGCAAGCCATGAGCCTGCCGAGCGCCGCTGAATGTAGCTCTGTGTGAAAGCCGCAGGGAAGGAGAAGCGGCGATGGTTGAAGACATAGTAGGCTGTCAGGTTATACATTTTCAAGGTGACATCGCCCTGCCCCATCCACGACATGTTGCCGCCCCGCTCAATATCGCCCGACAGGGACGAAGAGCGCTGATAGCTGGCGTCGAGGCTCAGGCGACGGCCATAGTAGCTCAGATTCAGTTCGTAGTCCTTGTAGAGGCCTTTCATCTTGGCGGGATTGATGGAGACGCTGGCGGAGATGCCGCGATAGGCTGCCGCAAGGGAGATTGTGGTCTTGCGGCGGGTATGCAGGTTGGCTTTCGAATAAACGCCGTTTACCGTTCCCCTGGCATGGAAGGTGTTGCCGCTCTGGTTCACCCTGAGCTTCAGCGTCAGCCGCCCCTCTGGCCTGACGACATAGTTTGTGTCATAAGGCGTACGGAAATAGCGTGCCGTAAGCGTGCTGTCCGCCTTCGTCCAAAACCTCTTCAGGCGATTCTCGGCACTCAAGGTGAAAAGGTGAAAAGGTGAAAAAGTGAAATAATGAAAAAGCAGAACAATCAGCACATTCTTCCACTTTGTCAGTTTATATTTGTGATGTATCGTCTTCAACTTTTTAACCTTTCAACTTTTCAATCTTTTCAATCTTTCTTAGAACTCATACCCGAGGTTCAAGCAGAAGTACGGCTTTTTCGTGCGATTGCTGTAGCCGAATGTGGCGCCGATGGGGCCGAAAATGGTGTTGTAGTAATAGGCGCCCTGAATGCCAAGCAGGGTCTTCTCCTTAAACAGCCTGCTCAGCTTGCCGGACTGCTGTGCGCCTGCCAAGCGAAGCAGCACATAATGCTTGGAGGCGATGCGAAGCTGTGTCTGAAACTGTGCGGCTACAAAATACCTGTTGACGTACTCTATGTTGCCAAAGCCGGCGAAAGGCATCTGCTGCTCTATGTAATGTCCGAACCAGTCGCCGCCGACGGCGTTGCAAAAGACGAGGGGAACAGTGTCGCCGAAAAGCAGACGTCCATAGACCATCGGCTGGAAGGTGAGCCGGCTGCCTGCCGTGAATGACTTGCGCCAATTGGCACTGACGTCGCTCATGCCGGACTTGCCGCTCAGCTTTATGAAATTGTCTGTCACGTATGCATACCCAGCTTCGAAGCGTGCTCCGCGCGTGGGGAAGTACCAGTTGTCCTCGCTGTTGTAGTTCACTCGGCCGCGGTAGCTGTAGAAGTGTTCAGCCCTGGGCAGAAAGATTCCCGTTGACTGAAACGATACAAGCCTGTTTTGATAGCGCATGTAGTCCCAGCGCAAGCCTAACTGGATATTGAAGTGGCGGAAATCAAAGTTAAACGGTGTTGCCTCCAACTGAAACTGATGGTAGAGAACACTGTAGTCGCGGCCGCCGCGTGCATAGAAGTCGATGTCGTTGCGGCGATAGGCGTAGCTGATTGACGGACGGGTGAAGTTGCGGGGATGGGCGGTAAGGTCGACACGCGCCATGATGCGCTTGCCCAAGCGTGCGACGATTTCTGTGCTCACGGGAATGGTCGTCTTCAAGGGGATGTCAACTCCAAGTTGAACTGCGGCATACTCTTCTGTGTCGAAACGGAAGCCGGCATAGACCTGAGCGGACTTGCGTTCGCCTACGGCAAGGACTACACGCACGCCATCTCCCTCCGGAACAAGCCGGCACTCGGCGGTCTTGTAGAAGAGGTCAACACGCATGGATGTGGTGAGCTGCTGCTGCAGGTTGGCATCAATGCTGTCCGTCTTCTGCAGGTGGAACTTCTGGCGAAGGAAGGCCTCGTCCTGCTGCGACATATTCTCGAACGTGAAAGCGGACACATGCTGTCGGTCGCTCAGCACCTGCGGACGCAAAGGCTGCAGAATGGTGGGACGGAACGCGTCGTCTATGCCTATCTTCTGCTTCAAAGCTATCAGCTCGTCCCAGTGGCGCATGGCCTCCTCCTCGCCTCGACGGACAAGCGTATCTATGGCTGCCAGCGTGAAACTTGCTGTGCCATAGCCTGTTGTGTTCACACGGATGGGCACGTCGGTAATGGCAAGGTTCTCGTCGTACTTGTTCTTACAGTTCACATCGACGATTTGGGAGAGGACACCCATCGTCCCCTTTATGTCGTCGGCAGTCTTCGGTGCTCCCTGCACGGTGACGCCAATGATGACGTCTGCCCCCATCTCGCGGGCAATGTCGGCAGGATAGTTGTTCTTCAGACCGCCATCGACGAGCACCATGTCGCCAAGCCTTACAGGGGCAAAGGCAGCAGGGATAGCCATCGAGGAACGCATGGCTTGCGGCAAGCGTCCGCTGTGGAAGTCCACCTCGCTGTTGTCGATGATGTTCGTTGCGACACAGGCAAAGGGGATTGGCAAGTCTTTCGAGAAGTCGAGGGAGTCGGTATAGCCCGTGCAGAGCTGCCCGAACAATTCAGCAAGGTTCTTGCCCTTGATGATGCCGCCTTCGCTGGAACGGTGCTTGCCGAAGGACATACCTGTAGTCAGGGCGTAGGTGTATTGCTTGCGTCGGTCGCTGAGACTCTGGTTGCGCAGGTCTTCCTTGTCGGTAATGACATAGCTCCAGTCCAGCACTCGCACCGTAGAGTCGAGCACGTTGGCATTATATCCGATGGCATAGAGGCCGCCGATGATACTGCCCATCGACGTGCCGGTGATGATATCGACAGGGATGCCTGCACGCTCCAAGACTTTCAGCACACCGATGTGCGCCATACCCTTTGCACCGCCGCCACTGAGGACGACACCTACCTTCTTCCTGTTTGCATAGAGGCTGTCCTGCTGCGCACTCACCGAATGGAAAGGTAAAAAAGTGAATAGGTAAAAAAGTAAAACACTCAGTACCTGAACCCTTTTCCCTACAACTTCACTATATTTATCTTTTCTGTTCATATTTCAGTCTTTAACTTTTTCACTTCACCTTTTCACCTTTTCACCTTTTTAACTTTTCACCTTTTTAGTAATATAGGTGTTTCCCTGCCGCAAGGGTGTTGAGCATGAGCATACATATCGTCATTGGCCCAACGCCGCCCGGGACAGGCGTAATGTATGAGCAGAGGGGAGCGACATTCTCGAAGTCAACGTCACCCGAGAGACGGAAGCCGCTCTTGCGCGAAGCATCGGGGACGCGGGTAGTGCCAACGTCGATGACCACCGCGCCGGGCTTCACCATGTCTGCCTTGAGGAAGGCTGGCTGCCCGATGGCTGCGATGATGATGTCCGCCTGCTGGCATTCCTCCTTGAGCGTCTTGCTGCGGCTGTGGCAAACGGTGACGGTGCTGTCGCCATACTGCTTCTGCATCATGAGCTGTGCCATAGGCTTGCCCACGATGTTGCTGCGCCCAAGGATGACGCACTTCTTGCCGCTTGTGGGAATCTCGTAACGGCGGAGCAGTTCGAGGATGCCCTTCGGCGTGGCACTGATGTAGCAGGGCAGACCGATAGCCATGCGCCCGACGTTGATAGGATGGAAGCCGTCCACGTCCTTGCGATAGTCAATGGCTTCAATGACCTTCTGTTCGCTGATGTGCTTTGGCAAAGGAAGTTGCACGATGAAGCCATCGACCTCGGGGTCGCGATTTAATCGCGACACACAGGACAACAACTCATCCTCTGTGATATCGTCCTCGAAGCGAAGCAAAGTGCTTTGGAAGCCACAAGCCTCGCAAGCCAGCACCTTGTTGCGGACGTATGTCTCGCTGCCTCCGTCGTGGCCGACAAGGATGGCTGCAAGGTGCGGACGCTTGCCGCCACGCGCCACAATGTCCTCTACTTCAGCCTTTATCTCTGCCTTAATGGTGGCAGCCGTCTGTTTTCCGTCAATTAGTTTCATTCTTTCATTCCTTCATTCTTTCATTCTTAAAATGGAGCTTTCCCTTTCATCATGCTCGAAAGCTGTTGCATCTTGCTCTTGTCCGTGACGAGCTTCATCATCTTGCGTGTCTGGTCGAACTGCTTGATGAGCTTGTTCACCTCCTGGATGTTTGTGCCGGAGCCTTTGGCGATTCGCGTCCTGCGGCTCGTGTTGAGGCATTCGGGGTGCGTCCTTTCCTTGGGAGTCATACTCAGGATGATGGCCTCGATGTTCTTGAAAGCGTTGTCGTCGATGTCCAAGTCCTTGACGGCTTTGCCCACACCGGGAATCATGCCGACTAAGTCCTTCAGGTTGCCCATCTTCTTTATCTGCTGTATCTGCTTGTAGAAGTCGTTGAAGTCGAACTGATTCTTCTGAATCCTCTTCTCCAGGCGGCGTGCCTCCTCCTCGTCATACTGCTCCTGCGCCCTCTCTACGAGCGACACGATATCGCCCATACCGAGGATGCGGTCAGCCATTCGGCTTGGGTGGAAGGGGTCGAGCGCCTCCATCTTCTCGCCTGTGCCGACGAACTTGATGGGTTTGTTCACGACGCTGCGGATGCTAAGCGCCGCACCGCCACGGGTGTCGCCGTCGAGCTTGGTGAGGATGACGCCTGTATAGTCGAGCCTGTCGTTGAACTCCTTTGCCGTGTTGACGGCATCCTGACCCGTCATAGCGTCCACGACGAAGAGTATCTCGTCGGGCTGCGTAGCATCGCGGATGTCCTGTATCTGCTGCATCAGCTCTTCATCGACAGCCTGCCGGCCAGCGGTATCGATGATGAGCACATCGAATCCCTGAGCCTTGGCGTGCTGGATGGCGTTCTTGGCAACGAGCACAGGGTCGGTGGCGCCTTCCTCGATATGGACAGGCACGCCGACCTGTTCGCCGAGCACGCGCAGCTGCTCCATAGCTGCCGGGCGGAAGGTATCGCAGGCAGCCAGCAAGGGGTTCTTGCCGCGCTTCTCGTGCAGGAGCTTTGCCAGCTTGCCGCTCATAGTTGTCTTACCTGCACCATTGAGGCCTGCCATAAGGATAATGGCGGGATGTCCCTTGAGGTTCATGTCGGTTGTCTCGCCGCCCATGAGTTCCGTCAGCTCGTCGTGTACTATCTTCACCATCAGCTGCTGCGGCTTGATGGCGTTCAGGACGTTCTGTCCCAATGCTTTCTGCTTGACGGTATCGGTGAACGTCTTTGCCACCTTGTAGTTGACATCGGCGTCGAGCAAGGCGCGACGCACGTCCTTCAGCGTCTCCGCTACATTTATTTCGGTGATTTTGCCTTCACCTTTCAGAATTTTGAACGACCTCTCAAGCCGTTCGCTTAAGTTCTCAAACATCGAATTTATTTACTATTTGACGATTTACTTTTAAGGGAGTTAAAGAAGTTAAAGGAGTTAGCTCGCTTTGCTCGCTGGGGAAGTTAAAGGACAATACCATTTGGATGCTGTGTTTTCAGGATGCAAAAACTATCGTCCTTTAACTTCTTTAACTTCTTCTAACTTCTTTAACTTCCATTTTTACTTCTCATTAATTATTCTCTCTACCAGTGGCATAACGACGTGGCTCAGCACTTTGTCGTTGAGGAAGTGTTCGCCCTCGAAGAGCTGCATCTGCGCCTTGCCGTAGTGCTTCTGGAAGTCTGCCTGGCAGTTGACGAGCTTGTCCTGCTTGCCGAAAAGTCCCCAGACGAGGGCCTTCTCCCTGTCGTCGATGCCCTTGAAGCTGTCCTTCTCCACTTGCTGGAAAGCCTGTATCATTGCTTTATCGACCTTGAACTCCGTCGCGCCATCCTGACGCTTGTTGCGGAATTCGTGCCGCCCCAAGCCTCGGAACATCAGCAGGCGTGCCATGTGGAAAGAGGGATTGACCAGTATCCTTGGGAAGCCCTTGAGCTGCTCGGCATAGAGGGCACCCATGCTGGTGGCGACAATGAGGTCTGGCTGCTCCCCCTCCACGAATGTCTTCAGGAAGGAGATTGCCTCCAACGGGTCAACAGGGACATCGGGACTCATCACCTGCACACCTTGGGGATAGAGGTGGTTGCGCATCTGCGTGGCAGAGCCTGTGCTGCCGGCAGAAGCGAAGCCGTGTATGTAAAGCACCTTTTTCACGTCTGCAAAGGTACAACATTTAATTGAATATTGAAAGTTGAGAGTTGAAAATTAAAGGAAATACGTTGAGAAAAGGATGTTCGACGTGTTGCGTAGGTCAACGAGGCGTGCCTAATTTGCCAACACGACGTGCCTAATTTGCCAACTAGGCGTGCCTAGTTGACCAACTAAACGTGCCTCGTTTGGAAACGTCCCGCGCCTCGTTGCCGACAAAGCCACGTTTTTGCCGACAAACATGTCCGGATTTTTCCTGCCTTTCCCCTCGCAAATCTGTCCTTCAAAAACGAGCAGAGGGTGAAACAAAAAGAGGTGAACACCTCTGATTGGTGTTCACCTCCTGTTCGATTCTCAAGCACCTTTCCCTTAGGAGAAGGGCTTATGTGAGATTTTACTTCAATGTAACTGTCATTACCTTGTCAGCCTCAGCCACTACCACCTTGTCTTCGCGGAGCAGCCAACCAAGAGCCAGGAAGAGATCCTTGTCGGCTTTGATTTTAGCAACCTTCTTCAGGTCCTTGCTGTTCAATGTACCATTCTCATTGAGGGCAGTCCAAACGGCACCTGCCAATGTTCCAACTGTTGCAGTCATAACTTTTTAATTTTTGTTTGTTATTCCTTATCAATCTATTTACTCTCTCTCTTATTTTGCATGCAAAGATACGACAAAAAGTTCATAGCTATGGCTTATGCCCCGTAATTTTTTATGTTATGTGGCATATTTTTGACATTTATCAAGTGACACAAGTGGTTTATTTCAAAAAAAAGTATATCTTTGCGCGACATTTTAAGACTGAAACTATGCAATTCAACAAGGTATTGGCTGTATTTTGCCTCGGTATTCTGCTTGTATGCAATGCCTGTAAGCGCGAGACGAAGGACGAGAAGTTCCAGCGGGACTTCCAGCAGTTCACACAGAAGGAATGCCCCAAGTTCGTTGACCCCTGTACCCGTCTGGACAGCGCTTGCTATGATATTGCAAGCCGCACCCTGAGCTATCACTATACGGTTCAGGATATGCTCGACAACGAGACAATCTACACCGAGGAATTGAATACCGCCCACTACGACGACATCCTGAAGGGACTGAAGAACAGCATTCAGATGAAACCCTACAAGGACGAGGGCATCAACTTCCGCTACGACTACCGCAGCATCACGACAGGAAAGATGCTGCTCGAACTGAACTTCACCCCGGAGGACTACCGGCATTGAATGGTGAAAAGGTGAAAAGGTGAATAGTATTCATTATGCCGACATCCTTGCCGACACCGCCACACACCAGATATGGCAGTCAGGCAAGCCCGTGATGCTCACCGAGACGGAATACCGCCTGCTGCTGTATCTGCTCAAGCATCAGGGTGTTGTGTGCCGGCGCGACGACATCATCGAAGACGTATGGGGCGAACGCTTCCTCTACGACACAGGCACACTCGACGTCCATCTCTCCTCGCTGCGGCACAAGCTCGGCTGGACGAAGGAAGGTCCCGTTCGGGCTATCCGAGGCGTTGGCCTCATCCTGCCCCACGAAGCGCCTTCGCCTGGTGTAGTAAAGATTGACGCCTTCCTGCGCGAACTGCTGATGTGCCACGAAGATGTGCTGCGGGAAAAGGACATCAGCTGCTACCTCCGTCTCACGCCTTTTGTCTATGAAATCATGGTGGACGAAGCCATCCTCCGGCAGATATTCTCCGCCGTCTTCTCCCTCTTCCTCAAATATGCCCCCGAAGGTGCCAGATGGGAGATTGCGTCCCAGCTGACCCTTCGCGAATACACCCTGACACTGACCTCAACTGGCTTCTGCCCAGACTTCTCGGAAATGCAGACGGCAAGGCAGCAGGCAGCCTTCCTGGGCATCCCCATCCGCATGGGCAACAGACAAAGCGCCGAAGGGAGCATCATGGGTGTTGAGCTTGCAATCCCGATGGAAAATGCAGAATCTTAAGCCAATCTTAAGGCACGGTTTTTTCTTTTGTCGTATCTTTGCAGGCAGTTATACAGAATCCATCAACAATGAACCGTAAACGCTTATACTATACATTATATATTATATATAGTCTCTGCCCCACCCTGCTCTTTGCAGAGACCTCCGATTCTCTCCGCGTCAATGAATTGGATGAAGTGGTCGTGGTCAGCACACCCAAGGAACATGCGTCGCTACGCCAGCAACCCCTCTCGTCCACATCGTTTGGCACCGCACAGCTGCAGCAGAAGGACATCACTGGTATCAAGAACCTGACGGCACATGTGCCCGGTCTCTTCATCCCCAACTACGGCAGCCGCCTGACAAGCAGCATCTACCTGCGTGGCGTAGGTAGCCGCATCGGCACACCAGCCGTGGGCATGTACGTCGACGACATTCCTTTGGCAAACATGAGCAGCATGGACCAAGACCTGAGTGATGCCGACCGCATTGATGTCCTTCGCGGTCCGCAGGGAACGCTCTACGGGCGCAACACCATAGGCGGACTCATCCGCGTCTATACGAAGAACCCCATGAGCTATCAAGGCACAGACCTGATGCTCAGCGGTGCTACATATAATAATTATCGCACGCGCGTGACGCACTATCATCGCCCGTCGGAGCGCTTCGCCTTCAGCGCAGGCGTCAGCTACGAGCATCTTGGCGGCTTCTTCAGGAACCGTGCCCTCGGAAACCATCACGCAGACAGGGGCGACGATTTGGCTGCCCGCTGGCGGGGCATCTACATTCCTTCGGACAAAGTCCGCCTCGACCTCTCCGCCCGCTATCAATGGACCAGGCAAGGCGGCTACCCATATGCAGCCAAACAGGGTGCCGATGCAGGAGAGGTGGCATACAACCGCAAGTCGAGCTATCTGCGGCATCTGCTCTCTGTCGGTCTCAATGCCGAGCACGACCTGGGAAGCTTCATGCTGACCAACACCACAGGCTTCCAGTTCCTCAAGGACGATATGTTCATGGACCAGGACTTCTCCCGCCAGGACCTCTACTCCCTCCAACAGAAACAGAACAGCAAGACGTTGAGCGAAGAGATTGCCATCAAGTCAAAGAACAGCCAACGCTGGCAATGGACGAGCGGCATCAACTTCCAATACCAATGGCTGGGCACGCAGGCTCCCGTCACTTTCTATCAGGAGGGTGTTGACTGGCTCTCCGGAGTCATCAACAACAGCCTGCCAGACCTCACGGCTCAAGGCATGGGACCGATGTCCATGACTCTGAAGAACAGCATACTGTCTATGGGCGGAACCTTCAACACTCCAACCCTCAATACAGGTCTCTTCCACCAATCTACGATAGAACTCGTCAAGAACCTTTCCCTGACGGCAGGTGTGCGAGTGGACTACGAGCATTACAAAATGGCGTACGTTGCGCCAGGCAATGCTGACTTCGACTTCGCCATCAACAGCACCAGACCGCAAAACAGAGTCACCCTCAATGACCTCAACATCACACCTTCCTTCTTCGGCAAGACAAGCAGCCACAACTGGCATGTGCTGCCAAAAGCATCGTTGAAATACGATTTAGGCAATACCGGCAACATCTATGCCTCCGTAAGTCGCGGCTATCGTTCGGGCGGCTACAACGTGCAGATGTTCAGCGACCTGCTGCAAACAGAAATGCGCCGACAGATGATGAGTGCCGTTGATGCCGGAACAGAAGAGTACTTGAGAAACCTTTTCGACGGCAATCCATACATTCCGGCAGGACACGTCGAAATGATTATGGGGCGCATTCGCAGCAACATGCCCACCATAGAGTCGCCCAACGTGGCACAAGCCGCATACTACAAGCCCGAGACGGCGTGGAACTACGAGATAGGCACACACCTTAACTTCCTCGACGGACAGCTCAAGGCAGACCTCGCCGCCTTCTGGATTGAGACGCATGACCTGCAGATCAGCCAGATGTCGGAAAGCGGCATGGGGCGCGTCACTGTCAATGCAGACCGCAGCCGCAGCGTCGGTATGGAGGCATCGGTGCAGGCTTACCTCACAGACAACTTCTCCATCAATACATCATACGGCTACACACACGCCACCCTCCGACATTCTGGCAACAGTGAACATCCCTCCGATTACTTTGTTCCCTTCGCTCCGCAGCACACAATGTCTGTGGGTGCCCGATACGTCGGCCACACAAGCGGTTGGGTACAACATTTTAGCATCTATGCAGGATGGAAAGGAGCAGGACGCATCTATTGGACGCGCGAGAACGACCTCTCGCAACCCTTCTACACAATGTCTGATGCAAGACTCTCCGTCACACACAATGACCTTGAGCTTTCCCTCTGGGGCAACAACCTGACCAACACACGCTACGACGCTTTTTGCTTCGCCACACGAGGCCAAGTCTTCTCGCAGTTGGGTACACCTTTTCAGTTCGGCCTCGACATTAGACTGAAGCTGTAAGCCTTAGTGACTAATGGTTACCGTGTCCGCCCATTGGGTATCCCAATAAAGGCTGAGACCGGCATTGACTTCTTCGGCTTCCTCAACAAAGAAATTACCTTGCCACAAGGTAAGGGTGTTGATGCGAAGAGGCACGTCCTTGAAACGCTTCTCGAAAAGCACAGCATCATTCTTGCCAAGAGCCTGAACGGTATAGTCTGCACTGATTTGTTCCTCCGGCAGGAAAAGATAGACTGTGAACGTATCTTTAATGCCCAACAAATGGTTATCCGGAATAACAATCTCTGATGTTCTGCCTGTACTCTGGGGCGTAAAGCCTGTCGTGGCATCTAACACCGTGCCGCCTGCTGTGCTGCAGAAGCGCATCTTCTTCAGTTCTGTTGGAGTAGCATCCTCTGTTTCGAGACAAAAAGCCGCCACAACATGCTGGAGCGTAATCTTTTGGTCGAGATCGGTATTCTTGTCGAGCGTGAACTCCTCACAATAAATGAACGTATTGGGTACATAGTTGTCATCCCAAGAGATGTGGTTGGCGGAGGCGATTTTGCATGTCCGTGAGCCGTTATAACCAAGGACAAGAACACGATAATGTCCATAAGGCAAAGTCACGGTAAACTTTGGATAAGTATCATGCTGTTTTGTATAATCCTTTTGGTCGTGCTGGATTGGAGAACAAACTTGCTGACCGGTCTCAAAATCAAAGACAGCAATGAGCAGGTGTGCCAGCGTAGAAGGATGGTCGGTTGGAATATCTGACCTTGTTGCAGCAGAGCTGGATAGGTCGTCGAAGCTAATCTGCCTGTAGTTGGTGACAGAGAATGTGACTGTACCTTGCCCCTCCTCTGGAACGGCTGTGCCATCAACTCCAGACTGGCAGGAGGAAAACAGAAGCAGGGAAAAAGAGATGAGGAGCAGGAAAAGCTCCTTGAAACAATTATTGGAAACCATCTTAAATGACTTTTGTTGCCACAAAGTTAGCGACTTTTTGCTTACAAAGCAAGGAACCTGGCAGAAAGTTTGCAAATTACTCACTGTTTCGTATCAACACGCATATTAAAAAAGCATCCGATGGATGAACCAAAGTCGCTGAGCGTGTCGTTACGTTTCAGGCATTGCACGTTCTTATCATTGCTTCGTCATGATGAAGCAATTGCTTGGTCATGATGAAGCAATTGCTTGGTCATGATGAAGCAATTGCTTTGTCATGACAAAGCAATGACAACTCCACGCTATGTTCGAAAGAAGTGGTCACGCACTAAAATAAATAGCTGTTTATTTTGTTTTGTCTTGGCATATTCGTATCTTTGCACCACGATAATCGAGCAAGAACTACACTATGATGATACTCATTGCATGGGGCATCTTCCTATGCCTCGCATATCTGCTGCTGTGGGGCGACACATTCTATTACAGGTACAATCTGCCAAAGGTCTGCAAAAAGGTACTGGATGCTTTTACGGAAGAGGAATAGCCTGACCTTGCTCTGCCTGCTGCTTGCCTGCTGCCAGAAAGTGGATCTTACCGCAGACCCAAAAGGCACTTATGCAGACACATCGGCGCAGGCTTCTGCCATTGTCGGCACAGGGGAAGGCACGGCGGAGCGCCCCTATACGGTGACGGACATCCGTTCTTTGTCTCTTTCCGGAAGCGAGGCAGTATGGGTGATAGGCTATATGGTGGGGACAGCGCGGACTTCCATGAGCCATGCTGTCTTCAGTGCTGAGGCTGACAACCAAAGCAACATTCTGCTCTCCCACGACTCCCTCTGCACCGACACAGCCCGTTGCATTCCCGTTGAGCTGTCTTCCGACAAATGGAGGAAGAGTCTCTCACTGCCCGCAAATGTGGCGCACTTTCGGAAATGCCTTCTCGTCAAAGGCATTCCCTCATCGTATTTACGCAGAAAAGGCCTGCGGAGCGTTTCCGCAGGCCTTTGGCTCGATGGGTTCGATATTTCCTCCGTTGCTCCAGAGGAATGGGAAGACCCCATTGTTATTGAATAGTCTTGATTACTTCTTTGTCACAGAAATAACAACAGCTACAATAGAGGTAATTACACCAAGGATGCCGGCACCAGCACTAAGGAAGGTGTTGAAGGCGCTGCTCCTCACGCTCTGGCTCCTGTTAGGCTCTACATAAATCATGTCATTCTGCTGTACATAGTATGCCGGGCTTTGGAAGACGTTGCAATCCGTAAGGTCGATGTTGTACTTTATGCGTTCGCCGTTCTCCTCACGGTAGAGCGAAATCTTCTTGCGCAGACCTGAGTCGCCAATGTCGCCACAACGGGAGAGGACGTCGAGAATAGTGTTGCGTTCGCTGGTCAGCTCCACTACTGTCGGATGCTGCACGGCTCCCAGCACTGACACACGGCCGTTGAGCAGACGCACCGTCACTTCGGGATCCTTGATGAGGTTGGCATCAATAATGCACTGCTCGATGCGTTTGGCAGCCTCCTCCGATGTGAGACCTACCACACTGACACGCCCCACTGCCGGCAACACAACGTATCCGTCGTTGGTGACGGTGTAGCCGTAGGCGTTGGACATGGCGCCGCTGCTACTGATGGACGAGAGGTTGCTCGTACCGGCAGTGCCCATCACCACGTCCTGCGCAAAGATGGTGAGCAGCTCCGGCTCACTGCAAGTCACCTTGACAAGTATCTGGTCGGCAGGCTTCAGACGCATCTCATACTGCTGGACAATCTCCTGAGCCTGACGGAAAACATCGTCGGAGCCTTGGAAATAGACAATCTTCTTTTTAGAAACACAACTCGTCATCAACAGCACAGCCATCAATGAGAGCAGAAAGGATGTTGATTTTTTCATTGACTTATTTGTTATTGCGGCGCAAAGGTACATATTTTTATTATATCTGCAAAGCAGAAAGCGAGAAAAAAGGATTAAGGGTTAAGGATTGGAGATTAATTCCCCTTTTTCCCAAATTTCTTTGCTCTTTATTTCGAGATTCTTAATTAATTTTGTACCTTTGCAACGAAAATCATCAAGGACAAAAGATATGACCATTGCAGTTGACTTCGACGGAACCATCGTCGAGCACCGTTATCCGGAAATCGGCAAGGAGTTGCCCTTCGCCACACAGACTTTGAAAATGCTCATCGAGGACCGCCACAAGCTCATCCTTTGGAGCGTGCGCGAGGGAAAGCTGCTCGAAGATGCCATAGAATGGTGTCGCAAGCGCGGAGTGGAGTTCTATGCCGTCAACAAAGACTTCCCCGAGGAGGATCACACCAAGAACCAGAGTTTCAGCCGAAAGCTCAAGGCAGATGTCTGGATTGACGACCGCAACATCGGTGGCCTGCCCGACTGGGGCACCATCTACCAGATGATTACCGAAAAGAAGAGTTACGAGCAGATACTCACGGAACGGCTGTCGGCCGAGGTGCCGACACCCCCAAAAAAGAAGTGGTGGCAGTTCTGAAAGGGATTCGTATGGGCACACAAGAAGATTATATAATATATATAATGTGACACGACAGGTTTTTTCTTGCGGAATATCATAAATTCTTCCACCTTTTATGATATTTCTTAACCCATTCCTTCTTTATTCTTATTTTTATTTCGTATCTTTGCAGAGCGAACATGTAACTACAACACAAAACAACATACAATATGAAAAAGCAGAATTTGGGTATCATCCTCATCGTGCTCGGCGCACTGATGCTCATCCTCAGTTATTTCGCAGACCTGGTTGACTACAACTTCTACAACATCGGGGCATTGATTGTCATTATCGCAGGCATTGTCACCCATATCGTTGTAACGAAGCGCTCTTAGCCCAGCCCTGTCACTTCACGTCTCTAACAAAAAGAAGCCATGAATACCACCCGCATTATTATGGCTCTGTTTGTCGTGCTATGCCTAAGCCTCAATGCCCGGGCACAGTTCGATGACAGCTATGATGTTGAAGAATGGAGCCTGGACTTGGAAGAGGAAGAAGCCTCCAAGCCGCAGCACAAGGAATACAAGAATGCTTTCTATATACAGTATTCGCCTTCGCGCTACAAGGTCAGCGACGACAGTCAGGTGCGCTTCAACGAGTTTGTGCTGGGCTACAACCGCCTCATTCAGATCTTGGAGGAGAAGCCCTACTTCGTTGAGGCAGGAGCCAGCGTCAAGTTTTCCGGGACAAAGCGCGACATGGTTGCACGCCTCATCACGTTCCGCATTCCTGTCAACGTCCTCTATAAAATCTATCTCTCGAAGGAGAAGGACTATGCCATTGCCCCCTTCGCCGGAGCCTCATGCCGGGTTATTGCGATGGCTCATACTTGCTCCAACGGAACTAACGGCACAAACCTCTTTGATGCTGCAGGATGGGGACGCTTTCAGGTCGCCTGGCAGGCTGGCGTGCGCTTCTATCTGAACCGCTACTATCTTGGCGTTAGCTACTCACGCGACTTCCGCGATACAAGCAAATACCCGAGCATTCGCGAATGTGGCGTACACCTGGGCGTCTGCTTCTAAACCTTGGCCTATCTTCCTCCCAGATGCTTAGTGACTTTCCCGTCGGGAGAGCATTGGATATACACGCCGCTTTGTGGCTTTGCAATGCGCCTGCCGCTGAGGTCGTAGTAGACTGATTCACCAACAGCCCGTATTTCCTCAATGCCATCGGCATCGCCAAGCAAGAAGTCTATACGCTTGACTTCTGTGCCATCTGCACTCTGTGCCTCAAGATAGGCACGGTAGCCATTCTGCCTGGCTGTGCTAGTACTACGAAAGAAAGTATTACTGGACATTATAAAACTGCCTTGCGGCACAGCACTCTTAGCATAATAGCCGGTGAACGTCAGCTTGTTGCCTGAGGCGTCATCAATGACAATTGGATTGTTGGCAGAAGTCTTGACGTTGATGCCATTATCAGGAGTGAACTCGAAACCGTTGACAGTTGCTGGCACACGCACCAGACAGGGACGACCTGCCTTTATTGAAGCTGCCTCGTCGAACGCCACCAGCCACTCCTCGCCGTAGGCTGAGAAAGCGCACGGCTCCCTAACCTCTGTGCCTTCACCAAGCATTTCAGCAATCTGTTCTGCGTTCATGTCGAAAGGCAGGCAAAGGGTTGTCCACAAGTTCCTGGTGAATCTCTTATTCACTTTGACACTAAGACAGACACCGCCATCGGGAACAGTGAGAGAAGACTCGTCGAGAACAAGCTGGCTGATTGCCTCTCCCGTCCGATAGATGCCGCAGTCAAAGTAGGCACCGCCCGCATTCTGCTGCACCTGGACAGCAATGACGTTGCGGCCGTTCTTCAGATAACGCCTGATGTCCTTCTCGACAGGCGTGTTCGTAGTATAGCCATCGCCAGAGAGCACAGATACGCCATTGATATAGACCTTGTAGTCGTCGTCGTGGAAGACGCGAATGGTATGCTTGAGCAATGATGTATAGCCATCGAGAGTGAACTCTCTGCGTATCCAATAGCAATTGTATTGACCTATCCAGCGCGTCACATACGGAAGGCTGTAGTTGGGGCTTCCCAACGGGAAAGTTACCTCCTGCCATTCGCTGTCATCATAATCGACACGTTGCCAACCTGTAGGCGCCTTCAGTGCATCAACGGCACTAGAGGTCTGGGATGTTGCATCCTTTCGATAGACACGTCCCGTCCAGGGAATGTCTGCCCCCATCGGCAATACCCACTCGGGACCAGGCGCGGCGGGAGCAGTTGCCGTGGCTTGGCAGTTAGTTATAATGGCGTCGACAAGCTGTTGGCCGCGAGTGTTGTACGAAGAATAGCTGTCGGTACCGGCAAAGTCCATCATAACAATACCAGTTGGTCCACTGTGCGAACCAAGGTAATTGAGTGCAACCCCGTTACACTTATCGGCACAATCAGCCACATAATTATTACTCCAGATGGATGAGTTGGTGTAGCCCGAAGTATGATTGATATAGAACTTGCCGGTAGTGCCTGCCATTGCTTCACCAAGAAGACGCTCTATCTCGGACTTCTTTCGGTTGAGGCTTTCGCTGGAAGTGACATTGTAGATGTCCTGAATGCGGCATTGCAACTCATCACCATAATGGCCGCGATAGGTCATGTCGAAGGTGGTATTGTCCTGCCAGCTGTTTGCCCGCACCGCCCCGTAGGTGGTATCTCCCCAGCTGTCACGGCTCAGCACCAATATCTTGCCGCGCATCTGCTCCACGGTAAGATGGGGATTAAGCTCAAGCAAACGGCCTGAATGGGCATCCAGCACTTGCTTCATGAGTTCAGCCCACTTGGAGCCATCTCCTGCCTCTACCTTCAGAAAGACAAAGAGGAACTCACCGGGATGGGCCGCGAGAAAGGAATCGTAGGCGTCGAAGATGCTGCCTAATGTCTCGCTGCCGCGAAGCAATTCGCTATGATAAATGTATAAGGTGTTGCCGTCCACACCGGGACGGAGGTCGAAAGCCCGCACGCCAAGGGAGAGCTGGTCCTTGATGGAAAACCTCTGGCACTCGCCACTGAAACTGAAGCCCTTGGTACCGGAATCGTGTGTGCCGGGAATGGAAAGGCTGCGTAACGCTGCTCTGCCCGGCAAAGCCGCCATCCAGTTATTGCGGTCAATATCTGCCTGACCCTGTAGTGCAAACGCGAAAAGCATCGCGCTCCACAGCAAAACCTTACTTATCCTCATCTTGACAATGAACTATAAATTGTGAACTACCTTTGCTTGCGACGTGCCAAAGGGTCGCCGCAACTGCTGTCTGCCACAATGTGCTCCATCTCAACCTCGGGCACCATCTCCAAAATCTTGCCGCCACGACAGACGACAAGGCTCTGCTGGGCTGCTCCGGCACGCTGCCACAGGCGGCTTTGGGCACGACGCACGCCTTCGTCTATCAGGCGTTGCATCTCAAGTATCTCTTGCTCTTTCATACCTTCTCGCCCTCCTGCGGCTTGCCATATTTCTCTTGAAGCTGCTTGTAAGCCTCTTCATCATAAACCACAACTTTGTCTCCGCCCAAGCCGGACGCAATATGTACTGCCGGACAGTCGCTGTTATCGTAGAGCGACCAGCTGTTGCAAACAGGCATATAGAGCTGGAACAGATTGCTCAATCCAGCCTCATAGCGGCGCAGGATAACATCTGTCGGTATGTTGTGTCCGCCCATTGCCACACGCTTTGCCACACGCGCCACTGCTTGTTCCGGCGTGCTCAGCAAGAAGAACAGCAGCGTGACGAAGTAGCCGCGCTTCTGAGCCTGCTTGATGAGCTTTACATACGACCTGGTTGCCAATGTCGTCTCGAAAGCAAAGGTCTCGCCTTCCTTCAGCAGATAGATGATACGGTCTATCATCAGTCGCCCTGCTTGGATGGCCACGCCCTCCGGATTGAAGGGGGACAGGCCGGCTGCTATCTCGTCGGCATTGACGAACTCGCGGCAACCTAACATCTCCGGCAGGACGGTGAACGAGGCAGTTGTCTTGCCTGCGCCGTTGCAACCGGCAACGATGTAAAGGTTCATTCTCTTCTTTTCCATATCTCTTTTCTTTTGGGGGAGTTAAAGAAGTTATAGAAGTTATCGCTCACTGCGTTCGCTGGGAGTTAAAGGACAATACCTTTGGGATACTGTTTTCAGGATGCCAGAACTATCGTCCTTTAACTTCTTTAACTTCCTCTAACTTCTTTAACTCCTTTAACTTCTCTAACTTCTTTAATTAAATCCGGCCGCAGCCGTTGCGTGCGCTCCAGGCTTTGCTGCAGCTCCCATTCCTTTATCAGGCGCTCGTTGCCGGAGAGCAGCACCTCGGGCACCTTCCAGCCCTTGTATTCTGCCGGACGGGTATAGACGGGAGCCGCCAACAGGTTGTCCTGGAAGGAGTCGGAGAGGGCGCTCTGCTCGTCTCCAATCGCACCCGGAAGGATGCGAACGATAGCGTCGGCCATCACCGCAGCCGCGAGTTCTCCGCCCGTCAGCACATAGTCGCCTATGCTCACCTCCTTGGTAATGAGGTGCTCCCTTATGCGGTAGTCGATGCCTTTATAGTGCCCACAGAGAATGATGATGTTCTCTTTGAGCGAAAGGCTGTTGGCCATCGGCTGGTCGAACTGTTCTCCATCGGGTGTCGTGAAGATGATTTCGTCGTAATGACGCTCAGCTGTCAGAGCCGAGATGCAGCGGTCGATGGGTTCACACTGCATCACCATACCGGCAAAACCACCGAAAGGATAGTCGTCCACGCGCCTCCACTTGTCCAAAGTATAGTCGCGCAGGTTATGGATATGTATTTCCACCAAGCCCTTCCTTTGTGCCCTGCCGACAATGGACTCCTGCATGAAGCCTTGTATCAGCTCGGGCAATACGGTGATGATGTCTATTCGCATGTTCCTATTATCTCTTTTACGCTCGTAAAACCATGTTTGTCGAGGTATTCGTTGATGCCCTGTGCCACCTTGACGCTGATGGCTGGGTCGAGGAAATTGGCTGTTCCTATCTCTATCGCAGAAGCCCCTGCCAAGAGGAACTCCACTGCATCCTTGGCATTGCAGATGCCGCCAAGACCTATGACAGGCACTTTAACCGCATGGGCAACCTGATAGACCATTCGCAAAGCCACTGGCTTGATGCAAGGGCCGCTGAGTCCTCCCGTACCGATACTCAAGATGCGTTTGCGCTTCTCAATGTCAATGGCCATTCCCATCAAAGTGTTAATGAGGCTGACCGCATCGGCGCCGGCATCTTCTACAGCAAGTGCAATGTCCGTGATACTGGTCACATTTGGCGAGAGCTTCACGATGAGCGTCTTCTTGTACGCTTCCCTGACAGCCTTCACCACACTGGCTGCGCCGTCGGTTGTCGTGCCGAAGGCCATTCCGCCGTGCTTGACGTTGGGACAGGAGATGTTGAGTTCTATCGCAGGGATGCAGTCCAGTTCATTGATGCGGGCTGCGCACTCGGCATAATCCTCAGGGCTGTTGCCGGACACATTCACTATCATATTGGTCCTGATGTCCTTTATCTGCGGATAGATATGCTTGCAGAAGTAGTCAACGCCCTTGTTCTGAAGGCCGACACAATTGAGCATCCCTTGCGCCGTCTCTGCCATTCGGGGATAGGGATTGCCTTCCCGAGGCTGTAGGGTGGTACCCTTCACGATGATGCCACCCAGCTGACTCAGGTCCACAAAGTCTTGGTACTCTATGCCATAGCCGAATGTTCCGCTTGCCGTAAGCACCGGATTGACAAGCTCCAAGCCTGCTATATCAACTCGTAAGTCTGCCATCTTTCTATTTCTTTTTATTGCCCGTTTGCAAACGCCCCGTGCCTTGCCTGTCTATTAGGCTCGCCTAGTTGACCATTTAGGCACGCCTAGTTGGCCATTTAGGCACGTCTAGTTGACCATTTAGGCACGCTGTCTTTTCTTATGCTACCATTTTAATCTCTCCACATCGAACACCGGCCCCTCCTTGCAGACACAGACATTGCCGTCCACAGTATTCTCCACACAACAGAGGCACGCGCCCAAGCCGCAAGCCATCATGTTTTCCAGGCTCACTTCACACGCGATTTGTGCCTCTCTTGCATAGCGGCCCATTGCCATCATCATGGGCTTAGGCCCGCAAACAGCGATGCGATCGAACTTCTCTTTCCGCAAGATGCTGTGCTGCGTGACGAAGCCCTTCTCGCCTTCCGAACCGTCTTCTGTAGTCACATAAACGGTACCTTGGGCGCGGTACTTGTCGAGCAGAAGCAGGTCTGACTTGCTGCGTGCACCAAGCAGGAACGTCGGACGGACGCCCATTTTCTGCATCGCCTCGCCCATGAACAGGAGAGGTGCGATGCCGACACCGCCGCCAACGAGCAGGAACTTCTGCTCCTTCGACTCGGGCATCGTGAAGCCCTTGCCCAAAGGCAGTATCGCGTTGAGCATCGAGCCTTTTTGTTTCTTCCAAAGGGACGCTGTGCCGCTGCCAACCTTCTGTACCAGGAAGCTGACTTCATTCTTTTCCCTGTCGAAATGATGCAGGCTGATTGGACGGCGCAGGAACGTATCCTTGCTGTCGTCGATGCGCAGCTGGGCGAACTGTCCAGGCTTCATCTCAGGCAGTTCGCCCGCCGGATTTGTCGCCGTAAGCAGCAAATACCGCTCACTCAACGCCTCGGCCGACGTCACACGCAAGTCCAAAACGTACTTCCTCATATACATTATTATATATACCGCGCTGCAAAGGTATATAAAAATATTGAGATTATCAGCCAGACAGGATAAAAATGTACCCTAATTACCCAGAATGTACGAAGTCAAGGCTCACATATGCTCTTGGAGGAGATGATTTCTCGCATCCATAGACAACATTTCTCATTGCTTGGCAGAGAAAGTTTCGAAGGTTCCGTCGTCGTAGAAGACGCGGATTTCCGCTATGCGACGTGAAGGCTTGTCAATAATTTTTCCTTCTGTCGCCAAATTGGGAGTTTGAGGGGACACCTGCTGGACACCCGAAAGATGGTCAATGAAACCAGATTGAAGCGGCAGGCCAAACTGCTGCTGAACAATTCCGTTCTGGCTACCTTCGCCGACCTCATTCTGTGCCGGAGCCTGAACCCCGGAAACAAACATTTCGCCGTTTCCATTCATCAGCCAGTCCATGTTGACCTCCGGGAATCGTTCGTGAATATTGTTAAGCGTGTTGAGCGACGCATTGTTCCTACCGCTGAAGATACTCGAAAGAGTTCCGGGCGATATACATATCTCTTCTGCAAAATTCTTCTGCGACATTCCCATGTGCCTCATGAGAGCTATGATACGATCCTTCATAATGCCTGTGACTATAAGTTTTAAGGTCTGTTTGTGTTTCTAAACTGCCGCAAAAGTACAAAATAAAATTCAAACAACAAAACTTTCGCTTTGGAAATTTCGCAAAACCTCACGCCAAACAATTCGCAAAACCACATTTACTTTACAAAACACAAAAGCACAAAACCGAAGTTGAAGTTGCGCAAAACCATTTTTATGCCACAAAATCAGCTTAAAGTAAGCATGTTTCACAAAATTACGCAACATTTTGAGTTTAATCGGGTAATGTAGTCCAACAAATGACGTTTTCAGGCAAAAAGTCCCATATTTTGCACCGGACAAGCTGACGTGTGCAATTATTCGTGCATTTTGTTCTAGCAACGTCTCATTACTGATTGATATACAAACAAATACAAGAATTTGCGTTTAATGCATAAGCATTCGTTCAAATATGCAACACATCGGGTTTTGTATTCGATATGGGCGTTTTCAAATTCAAACACAGGGGTAGCGTATTAACGGGTTTTGCGAATCAAACCACCCCGCCTGTTTTGTTTTGTATGAAAACGCCGCAGTTTGCGTTCCCAAACCAAAACAGGCTAAAATCACGGAAAAACGGCAAAAAACACGAAAAAGGGCGTTTTTTGCGTTCGTTCAAGGCAAGGGCAAGATTGAGAAAATCCGTGCGATTCTCAGAGGGCAGGCATCCGGTTTAAGCCGTTTAGTTTCAGCAGTTAAGGGCAGAAATCAGGCTTCGCGTGCCAAGACAAAATAGAGAGAAATCAGTGCAAAATGAAGAAGATTAAGTCCTGCAAAAGCTCCTCATGAGGGGTTCTGCACCCCCCTACTCCCTTACTTTGGGCATCAGTTTTGCGTATTTCGCCCAAAATTTGCATTACCTTCACGCCAGAGTAGTTTCTGCGTGCCGGACCGACGTCCTGTCTCACCTTCCATTCACTCTTCCCGAGCCAGGCGGCAATGGCGGCGTCGCTCGTGTCGGGACGCCCGTCGGCTCGCTTCGGCACATAATATGCCAGCATTACATCGGAAAAAAATGTAAACAAATTGGTCAGGGTTCTTGTGATGAAGAAGCTGCGAGGGTTTCCCTGATAGTATTTGACGATTTGGTTGGCGCGGAAGATGTTGCGCTGCGCAAGTGCCGCCATCAGTTCAAAATCATTAAAGTCCTTGCTTACGCCAGTCTGGTCCTCAACGAGCGCAGCATCCACTACCCTGCTTCCTTCCGGCAAAGCCAGCAGGAGTTTATCCATTTCGGTCGTCAGTCGGCTCAGGTCAGCCCCCACGTGTCCGGCAAGCATCTGAATGGCCTGCGGTTCTATGTCCACGTCGTGCTGCCGCAGATACTGCGTAATGAAGGGCGGCAACTGGTTGTCGAACAGCTTTTTGCTCTCAAAGACCACGCCAGCCTGCTGTATTGCCTTGCTGACGGACTTGCGCTTGTCCAAGGTTCCATGCTTATGGCAGAAGACAAGCACCGTTGTCGGCGTGAGGTGGGACAAATAGGCTTCAAGGCCGTCCAAAGAACGTATGGCCTGCGCTTCACGCACCAAGACGACACGCCGCTCTGCCATCATCGGATAAGCATGTGCCAATTCGATGATTTTATCGACAGTCACCTCGGCACCATAGACGATATCAAGGTTGAAGTCACGTTCATCCTTGTTCAGCACAGCATCCACTATGGCATCGCTCAGCTTGTCGATATAATAGTCCTCCTCCCCCATCAGATAATAGACGGGAGCCACTTCCCGCGCCTTGACATCGCGCAGGATATCGTCGAATGTAATGCCTCGTGCTGCCATATATATTAAAGGTAAAAAGGTGAAAAAGTGAAGAGGTGAAGAGGTGAAGAGGTGAAAGGGTGAAAAGGTGAAAAGGTGAAAAGGTGAAGAGGTGAAAGGATTAAAGCTTTTGGACTTTTTAATTTTTCACCTTTTCACCTTTTTATTTAGTAGTCGAACTTCAGGTGACGGACTGTCTTCTTCTGCTGCTTAATCATTTCAAGCGCCTGAATGCCTATCTGTAAGTGGTTTATCACATAGCTGGCTGTTACCTGACGGTCGCTTTCGCTGGTCTTCACGCCTTCCGGTGTCATAGGGTTGTCGCTGACGAGGAGCAAGGCTCCAGTAGGGATATGATTGGCAAAGCCACAAGTGAAAAGCGTTGCCGTCTCCATGTCCACAGCCATTGCCCGAGTGCTGCGCAGGTATTCCTTGAAATTCTCGTCGAACTCCCAGACGCGGCGGTTCGTCGTATAGACCGTGCCGGTCCAGTAGTCGAAGCCAAGGTCGCGAATCGACGAGCTGACGGCACGCTGCAGCATGAACGCAGGCAAGGCAGGCACTTCGGGCGGGAAGTAGTCGTTGCTCGT
Organism: Bacteroidaceae bacterium; assembly: GCA_017541265.1. Classification (GTDB taxonomy): domain Bacteria; phylum Bacteroidota; class Bacteroidia; order Bacteroidales; family Bacteroidaceae; genus Physcousia. The sequence continues at coordinate 25,014 of JAFXZK010000074.1, forward strand.
ACCCTCCCCTCGGATGCCGGCAATGGGCAGCACGAGGTCGCCGCGCTGTGTTTTTGGCGATATGCCTCCGCATTTGCCCAGGAACAGGCAGGCCTTCGGGCTGATGGCGCTGAGCAAGTCCATGATGATGGCAGCATTCGGGCTGCCCATACCGAAGTTGATGATGGTGATGCCGTCGGCGGTAGCGCTGCGCATGTTCGGAGTGTAGTCGGGCTTCTCTATGCCGAAGTTATCGCAGAAGATGTCCACATAGTTGTTGAAATTCGTCAGCAGAATGTACGTTCCGAAGCTTTCAAGGGGCATCTGCGTGTATCTTGGCAACCAATTCTCTACAATTTCTTGCTTTGTCTTCATCTTTTATGTAATTTTGCAGCACAGTTACAAAAAAATGAAGAATGGAGAATGAAGAATGAAGAATTATTTTTCGATTTGAGGCATAATGGACACTCTTAACCTTCCGAAAACAGAGCTTAAAGTGACGACAAAGGCCGGGAAGCCTCATGTTTTTGACTTTTTGAGGCGGAAATACGTCACCTTGACGCCCGAGGAATGGGTGCGCCAGCAATTCGTCCACTTCCTCGTGGACAGCAAAGGCTACCCTGCCGAGTGCATCGGCAACGAGGTGTCCATCCGTCTGGGCAGCATGCGCAAGTGTTGCGACACAGTCGTCTATGGCCGCGAGGCAGAGCCGCTGATGATAGTGGAGTACAAGTCGCCAGGCGTGGAAATCACGCAGCAAGTATTCGACCAGATAAGTCGCTACAACATACGCCTTCGGGTGAAGTGGCTCATAGTGAGCAACGGACTGCAACACTATTGCTGCCACATCGACTATGCCAACGGCACCTATCGCTTCGTGGAAGACATCCCAAGTTATACCGACATATTGGCGAAAAAATAATTAGAGACCCCTCTCCATCTCCCCCGAGGGGGAGAGACTTCCCCCTCTCCCACGGGAGAGGGTTGGGGAGAGGCCTACTTTTCACTTCGCCGAAGGCGATATTCATACCCCACCCCTAACCCCTCCCCTTAAAAGGGAGGGTATAAGGGAGGGGGAGCGCGGCGAAACTTTTCTTGTCTTTCGCATCTTCAGGTGTTCATTCTTCTATATATATATAACTACACGTTATTTGTCTTCTTTGCAGTAGGAGCCGACGCTTCCGAGCGTCGGAACGTTTCTTTGCCAGATACCGACGCTTGGAAGCGTCGGC
>JAFXZK010000075.1 GCA_017541265.1 Bacteroidaceae bacterium
ACTCTGCTGCAACTCCAACTGCAACACATCAAATTCTTCTTTAGTCATGATACAAAAATAGTTGTGGTTCTATGCACTATTGCGCTGCAAAAGTACAACGAAACTACAACTACTACAACGGGTATTTCAACGAATGCTTACAGAAAAACAAGCTTTTCTTTCGTTTTTCGCTCACTTATTCGTATCTTTGAGTATGTCGAAAATACTTTCGCTTGAAAAAGTTTAAATGAATTTGGCTTTTTACTCACTTATTCGTATCTTTGCAGGCGAAATATATAGATTATCGTGAAAAAAGAGCCTCAAGAGTTGCTCTCTGACATAAAGCTGCCTGCCGATCTCCGGGCGTTGCCCATCGAGGCACTGCCTCAGGTGTGCAGCGAACTCCGGCAGGAGATTATACGGGAAATGGCAAACAATCCGGGGCACTTCGCCAGCAGTCTTGGCGTGGTGGAGCTGACCGTCGCCCTGCATTATGTCTTCAACACACCGCACGATCGCATCGTGTGGGACGTGGGGCATCAGGCTGCCGGACACAAAATCCTTACAGGTCGCCGCGACGCTTTCCCTACCTATCGGCACCTCGGCGGGCTTCGTCCCTTCCCATCGCCCGACGAGAGCGAGTACGACACTTTCGCCTGCGGGCACGCCTCCAACAGCATCTCGGCTGCCTTGGGCATGGCGGTGGCGAATGAATTAAAGGTGAAAGTGTTAAAGGGTGAAAATGTGAAGGATGAAAGAAAGGTGGTGGCTGTCATCGGGGACGGCAGCATGAGCGGTGGACTGGCTTTCGAGGGCCTCAACAATGCCAGCAGTACGCCCAATAACCTGCTCATCATCCTGAACGACAACAATATGAGCATCGACCGCAGTGTGGGCGGCATGAAGCATTACCTGCACCAGCTGCACACGTCGAGCCTATATAATAAGGTGCGTTTCCGCCTCGCCAACGGGCTTGTCCGACTGGGAATGTTGAGTGACAACAGACGGCAGAAAATCCTGCGCTTTAACAACTCGCTGAAGTCGCTGCTCGTCGGACAGCAGAACATCTTTGAAGGTCTCAACATCCGCTATTTCGGTCCCGTCGATGGGCACAACGTCATCGAGCTTGTCAACACGCTCCGGCAGATAAAGGACATGAAGGGACCGAAGCTGCTGCACTTGCATACCGTCAAGGGCAAGGGCTTCAAGGCTGCCGAGAAGAACCCGACCGTCTTCCACGCTCCTGGCAAGTACGACCCCGAGACTGGCAAGCGACTGGAAGACATTCAAAATTAAAAATTCCAAATTCAAAATGAGCCGCCCAAGTTCCAGGATGTCTTTGGCGAGACATTGCTTGAGCTTGCACGGCAGAATGACCGCATCGTAGGCATCACGCCTGCTATGGCGACCGGCTGCAGCCTCAACATCATGATGAAGGAGATGCCAGAGCGCACCTTCGATGTCGGCATTGCCGAAGGGCACGCCGTCACCTTCTCCGGCGGGCTTGCCAAGGAGGGTATGATACCCTTCTGCAACATCTATTCCTCGTTTGCCCAAAGAGCGTTCGACAATATCATCCATGATGTGGCGCTTTGCAAGCAGCATGTCGTCTTCTGCCTGGACCGCGCGGGACTTGTGGGGCAGGACGGAGCCACGCACCACGGTGCCTTCGACCTTGCAGCCCTTCGTCCCATTCCCAACCTCACTATCGCCTCACCGATGGACGAGCACGAACTCCGCCACATGATGTACACGGCGCAGCTGCCCGGCAAGGGTCCCTTCGTCATCCGCTATCCGCGAGGCAGAGGTGTCCTTGCCGATTGGCGCTGTCCCTTCGAGGAGATTCCCGTAGGGAAGGGAAGGATAGCCCCCTCCTGCTCCCCCTTTGGGGGAGTGTCCAAGCTGGGGGGCGGCGACATCGAGGCACTCCCCCAAAGGGGGAGCGGGGAGGGGGCTGTGCTTATCGCTGTCCTCAGTCTCGGTCCTTTAGGCAATGTCGTGGCGAAGGTTGTTCGCGAATTGAGGGAAGAAGGACTGTCTGTCGCACACTACGACATGCGCTTCCTCAAGCCCATCGACGAAGACATTCTGCATGAGGTCGGCACAACCTGTCGCCGCATCGTTACTGTCGAAGACGGTGTCATTCAAGGCGGACTTGGCTCCGCTGTCCTTGAGTACATGGCAGACCACAACCTCCATCCGGAGGTCATACGTCTCGGTCTGCCCGACCACTTCGTTGAACACGGCACCCCCGACGAGCTTTACCATCTTGTAGGGCTGGATGCGCCCGCTATAAAGCAGGCAATAGTTCATAGTTCATTGTAAATGGTAAATGATTAAATGGTAAATGTAAGATGAAAATCGTCATAGCAGGAGCCGGAGCCGTCGGCTCACACCTTGCCGCCCTCCTTTCGCGCGAAGACCAGGATATCATCCTTATCGACGAGAATCCCGAGAAGACTGCCCGTCTGCTCAGTTCCGGCGACCTTGACCTCATGACGCTCAACGTCTCGCCTACCTCCATCGGAGGCTTGAAGGAAGGCGGTGTGCATCAGTGCGACCTCTTTATTGCCGTCACACCCGAAGAGACGCGCAACATTACTTGCTGTATGCTTGCGCACACACTCGGCGCCCGCAAGACCATCGCCCGCGTCGATACTGCTGAATACACCATGCCCCAGTATCGTGCTCTCTTCCAGCAGGTGGGTGTGGGTTCCATCATCTACCCCGAAGGACTTGCTGCACGCGAGATACTCGACGGACTCAAGCGCTCCTGGGTGCGCCAGTATTGGGAAGTGGCAGGTGGCGCACTCGTCATGCTTGGCATCAAGCTTCGCGAGAAGGCACGCATCACAGGCATCGCCTTGCGCGACCTTTGCGACGCACAGACACCTTACCGCGTCGTGGCCGTCAAGCGTGGTGACAACACCATCATCCCTACTGGTAACGACGAGCTGCGCAACGGCGATATTGCCTACTTCATGACCACCAAACGCCACATTCAGTACATCCGCGAGATTGTGGGCAAGGAGGATTACGAAGATGTGCGCAACGTCATGATAATGGGTGGCGGACGCACTTCCGTCCATGTGGCGGAAGACAAGCCCGACCATTACAACATTAAAATCATCGAACAGAACGAGGAGCGCTGCCACCGCCTCAACGATATTCTCGAGGACAGCGACATCCGCATCATCCAAGGCGACGGACGCGACACAGCACTACTGCTCGAAGAAGGTCTCTCCGACATGCATGCCTTTTGCGCCCTGACACCCGAGACCGAAACCAACATCCTGGCCTGCCTTGCAGCCAAGCGCATGGGGGTGCGCAAGACTGTCGCCCTGGTCGACAATATGGACTATATCTCAATGGCGGAGAAGCTCGACATTGGCACCATCATCAACAAGAAGATGATAGCAGCGGGCCGCATCTACCAGATGATGCTCGATACCGACGCGCACAACGTCAAGTGCCTCACAATTGCCAGTGCCGACGTGGCGGAGATTGTCGTCCAGGAAGGCAGTGTGGCTTGCACGAAGCCTGTCAGCCAACTGCGTTTGCCTGCCGGTGTCACGCTTGGCGGTTATGTGCGCAATGAAGGGCAGGGCGCCCTTATTTATGGTAACACCACATTGCAGCCCGGCGACCGCGTCGTCGTCTTCTGCAAGAGCGGACTCATCAAACAAATGGACCGCTACTTCTCCAAGAAAAGTAGCGGCCTGCATCTGTTCTAATTTCCGCGCGTAGGTGCGCTCACTTTATCAGATTGCCTAAAATGCTGCGTGTCAGTTCGCGCGTGGCAGTCCGCGTTGCTGTGCTTACGGCACTCTTTGTGACTTTCTTGCCGATGTTTTCCTTGCTGCGGCTCTTTTTCCCTGTCACCGTGTTGGCGACATATGTGCCGAGGGCAGCGGTGACGCTTGTGATGACGGCGGAGATTATCTTTGAGAGTATGCCTTTCTTCTTGCGGCCTCCCTTTGTTTCCTCCGTGGAGGATTTCTTGCCGCCGTTCTCTCCTCCTTGGGGGAGTTGGAGGGTGGCTGTCTCGCTCTCTGCCAAGAGCACCTCGAAGGCGCTCTCGCGGTCAATCACCGTGTCGTAGCGACCATAGATGCGCGAGGCCTTAATGATTTGGTCGCGCTGGCTTTCGGTAATCGCACCGATCTGGCTGAGTGGGAAGAGTATTTTTGCACGCTCCACGACGCAGGGCGTGCCCTTCTCATCAAGGAAGGAGACAAGGGCTTCGCCTGTGCCAAGCTCTTTGATTGCTTCTTCTGTATTTAGATTAGGATTGGCTCTGAAAGTCTTTGCTGCAGCCTTCAACTTTTCAAGTTCCTTAGGTGTGAAAGCACGAAGAGCATGTTGAACTCTATTTCCAAGTTGAGCGAGGACGGAATCGGGAATATCTGTCGGGTTCTGCGTCACGAAATATACACCCACGCCTTTGCTTCGAATGAGTCGAACCACCTGCTCAATTTTGTTGACCAAACTTTTGGGAGTATCCGTGAAAAGTGTATGGGCTTCGTCGAAGAAGAAGACCAATCGCGGCAACTCCTGGTCGCCCACCTCGGGTAAGCGTGCGTAAAGGTCGGAGAGGAGCCAAAGGAGGAAGGTGGAGTAGAGCTTCGGGTTCTGCATGAGCTTGTCGGCAGCAAGGACACTCATCATGCCTTTGCCGTCTGCACTGCACTGCAGAAGGTCCATGATGTCGAAAGCCGGTTCACCAAAGAACTTGTCGGCACCTTGGTTCTCAAGAGCAAGCAAGGCTCGCTGGATGGCTCCCACACTGGCAGTTGATACCTTGCCATAAGTTTTGATAATATTGGGTGACTCATCAGCAATGTATGTGAGCATCGAACGTAAGTCTTTGAGGTCGAGCAATAAAAGTCCTCTTTCGTCGGCGACCTTAAAGAGGATATTCATCACGCCAGTCTGTACTTCTGTCAGCTCCATGAGGCGCGACATCAGCTCCGGTCCCATGTTCGAGATGGTGGTGCGCATCGGATGCCCTTGCTCACCAAACACATCGTAGAAACATACGGGGCTACCTTGGAATTTAGGGCTTTCAATGCCAAACTCGGCACAGCGTTTCTCGATAAAGGAGGACATCTGTCCCGTCTGCGAGATACCCGAAAGGTCGCCCTTCATGTCTGCCATGAAGCAAGGCACGCCTGCTTGGGAGAAAGTCTCGGCAAACACTTGCAGGGTCACGGTCTTGCCTGTACCCGTCGCGCCTGCTATCAATCCGTGGCGGTTCGCCATCTTACCGCAAAGGCATATCGGTCCGTTTTGACCGTGTGCCACATATAAACGTCTGTCTTCTGTTAGCATAATATCATTTGTTATATAATCAGTTACCAGTTATTAACATCGTTTTCCCGTTTTTAATGTAAATGCCTCGGGCTAATTTGGCAGTTTGGTAATTTGACAAATTCCGGCCTTGAAGGTCGTAGACATATTGTTCGTTTGTGAAATTGCCAGATTGTCCAATCGTTCTGATGTTTGTCACCTCTTTATCGGAGAGAACGGAATGAATGGTGATGCGGTCGAAGTTAGGAGCCCAGAGGTCATCAAATGCTTGTATTGTGACGGTGTTTGTGTTGCCTTCGTTGAGTTTAATGGGTATCATCTTCCAACCCATGCCTTCGGGGTTCCATGTGCTTGTGCAGTCGCCATTGCTCTGGAAGAAGATGGTGTCGCCTATCTGTACGTCGTTGACAAGGAGCTTGGCTGGGCGTGTGTCTCTTGCAATGTAATAAATTGTAAGGATATAGTCCCCTGTGTGGCTTGCCTTGATGCGGTTGAACTTAATCTTTCCGCCGTTGCCGAGGTCGCCCACGAAGCCACCGCCGGAGGCGTGGAGCGCGTCGTATTCCTTTCGTTTTGTACTGCCTGTCAGAGTGTTGCTGCTTGCTTCTGCCTCGTAGGTCGTACGCTCCAATGGTATGTCGAGATTATTGTCTGGTGATAGCTGTATCAGGAAACCGCCTTCGCTGATTTCCTTGATGCTGAGTGTCTTGTCCTTTGTAACTTCTTTCTTCTCGAACTTGAGGTCGGAGCGGCAGTTGCCGTCTTTGTATATGTATGCGGTGTAGGTTATTCCTTCTTCGAGGAAGTCAAGTTTCAGTCGGCAGGTGCGTTCGTTAACACTGATGCCTGACACCCACCAGTCGTTGCCTTTCCTGCGGGCGACGGTGGCAAAGGATGTCGGATTGCCCTCCAAGAGCAGACTCTCGTCCCAGGCAGCAGGCAAGCGTTTCATAATGTCGCGACCGATGAAGTACTGCAGGTTCTGCGGACATTCGGCAATGTGTACGATGCCGCTCTCGAAGAGGGTTGTCAGTGCCAAGTGGTGCCCTTGGCTTCGCTGCGTGAGCAGGCTGCCTCGCCAGGTGGCGAAGTCACCCGGCGTGAAGTCCATCGCCCCGACCACATTGCGGGTGAAGAGCACGTCGAGGTGGTGCTGTGTGGTGTTCTTCTTTGGGTTCCAGAATTGTTGTTCGCCACCATAGATGCCTTCTTGCGTCATGATGTTGGGATAAGTTCTGCGCAGTCCCGAAGGTCGCGTGCAGCCATGCAGGTTGACCAGCATCTTGTATTTCGCAGCTGTCTTATAGAGGTTCTCCATTCGTGCCATGCTCTCTCTGGAATCGTCTTCCCAGAAATCGACCTTGACACCCTTGAAGCCCCAATCGCGATACTTCTTCAGTGTCGCATCCATGTTGTCGTTGGAGAAGGACTGGTTGCTGCTGAGGGTGGCAGTCTGCCAGAGCAGGCAACTGACACCTCTATCTTGAGCATCATTGGTGAACTTGGGGAACCACGAACTGCTCCAGCCTGCATCAACCAGATAGTACGCCCAGCCCATGTCCGCCGCCAGTTCGCAGTGCGCCCACTCGCCGTCGTGAATGCCTCCGTAGGCTGCCCTTATCTCGCTCTTGTTGCCGTCCGAGCCGCCCCAATACCAAGCGGCAACACCCGGCTTAATCCAGCTGAGGTCGGTCATCGTGGTTGGCGGACAGAGGTTCTCCGTCATTGTTGTCTCGAAAATAGTCTTTGGTGAGCCGCAGACCACCATACGCCACGGCGTCTGGAAGGGTAGCGGGCAGGAGATGCGGTACGACTTTTCTTCGGCATAGTCCTTCGTTGCGCCCGTCCAACTATAGGAGAACTCGCCTGTCTGCTCTTCGGCTTTTGTCAGCGACGTGCAGAAGAAGCTGCGGCAGTCGGCTTCGGAGATGAGCAGATAGTCTTTGCCATTATAGACAAGGGTAGGGGAGTTGTAGCGGGCATCGCCTGTCGTGATGAGCGTCTGCCAGTCGGTGTATTTCGTATAAAGACCTTCGTAAGGGTAGTTCGGGTCGTTGCCGCCTGAGTTGCCCAAGAAGCGGCAGGCAGTACAGCTCTTCCAGTTAGCGACACGAATGCGGCTGGCCTCTTCGGTGAGTATGGCATTGGAGTGACCTGATTTGGGCATCACATATCGGAATGCGAAGCCGTCGTCGTAGACACGGAACATGACGGTCAGCTTCCACGTCCCCTTATTTGCCGTGATAGATAGTGTGTTGCAGCAGTCGCGGTACTGGCTGCGCTTGCCCACGGGGAGCGTGTAGCTGTCATCCACGGAGCCGTTCTCTGTCGCCACCAATTCCAAACCTTCCGTGAGGTCGATCGTAGCGAGTTTCAGCCCTAAAGGCGATTCATCGACAACCATTCGCCCGTCCCGGCTAACGGAATAGGAGAGCTTGCCTTCATCGGAGAGGGAAACCGTCGCTTTCAGACTTCCGTCGGGTGAAGTCACGAAGAAGTCGTCAGCCCAAGTGGTAAGGGACGACAGAAATACTGTGCAAAACAAGAGTTGTCTGATTCTATACATGTTTTTCATGAATATAATGATTTGCTGATTATATTTTGATTCTTTTTTGCAAAAAGGCTAAAAGGAAGGATGGCATCAAGGGACAGAGCATGATAACAAGGCGGTCGGAAAAGCAGGGGATAAGAGTTGCCTTACGCTTGAACATGGCTTTCAGGGCAAGTCGTGTTGCCTTCTCTGGCGATATCATAAAGCCCAGACGCATGAGGAGCTTTCGCCAGCGCATAAAAGGCAGATTGCTTAAAAGGGGCGTATCGACAGCTCCGAAGATGGCGGTAGTGACGCTGACAGGCGTTCCCTTGCATTCTATGCGCAACGCCCGGGAATAGCCTTTCACGAACCGTTTGGTACATCCGTACATGCCTATGACGGGCCAATCCATCCAAGCTGTAATAGAGGAAATGTTGAGGATGTAGCCTTTGCCTTGTTCTTTCATGAGCGGAATAAAATGTCGGCAAAGCAGCAGGGGGGTGGTCTGGTGCAGGGCTATGATGCGCTGAAGCTTGTCGGGTTCTGTTTCTTCAATTGGTGTGGTGATGAGCATTCCTGCATTATTGATAAGAATCTCCACTTGCCAGTTGTTCTCCTTGCACTGGCTCACAATCTGTTCTGCCGCATGAGGCTGTGTGAGGTCCATGCACAGAACGGGAGCAGGCACATCATACCGGTTTGTAAGCATGAGAGAGAGTTCCTGTGCTGCATCGCCGTTGATGTCCACCAACAGGACACCGTATCCCATCTCTGCCAACTGAATGGCATAGCATCTGCCCATTCCCGAGGCAGCTCCTGTCACGATAGCATAGGTCTTCACTTTACCAAAATCTTTTTTCCATCAATAATGTAGATGCCCTTTTGAACCTTGTTCAAGCGCTGACCGGCAAGATTATAGACGGCGTATTTATTATGATTTGTGAACTGTTGGTCATGGATTTCACTTATTCCTGTCGGATCAATCTTTTCCAGAGAAAGCAGTTGCAGTTCGCCTATCTGTATCTGATTGGCTCCGCCTGTTGCGGTGACGGTGAGCCGGAAGGTGGTGAAGGCTTCTGCTGTCTCTGCTGTGTAGAACTGTGTGGCATAGCGTTGGGAGAAAGACTCTCCGGAGCGTGTGTCAAGCACCGTCCATGTGTTGCCGTCGTTGCTGCCTTCGAGCGTCCAGTCGGCTGGGTCGCGTGTCGGCTCGTTCTTGCTGGCAGTAATGCTATATGCATCAATGCGGACTGTATCAGCATAATTATAGGTGATAGTGACAGGCTCGGTGAAGTCTGCGCGGTAGCAGGTTGTACGGCTGCCGTCGTAGATGCGGCCAATAAGTTCTGTGTTGGAGAGTCCGGGGGCAGAAGCATCAACGTAAGTCGGAACGAGTAAGCCCGAATAGTCTGTCTCTGCAATGGCTGTGCCGTAGAGTTCAAAGTCAGCGAGGCGCACGCTCGTTGTGGCAGCTTCCGAGGCAAGAAGGCGGAAGTGCTTGAAGAGCTTGGTCGTGGAAGTGGTGTATGTCAGGCGCGAACCGCGTGCGGGGAAACTCACGGCTTTGTTCGAGAGTTGGGCCTGTGTGCCGTCGTCGTCATAACCATAGAGTATAATGTTCTGTGGGTCGAGCGTGGCATCATCGGCATTGAGAAGCGAGAAGCCGAGCACCCTGACTGGTATGGGCGTGTAGATGTCCCAATAGAGGTTGCTACCGCTAACAGTGGCGTACGTCGTGCCGTCGTTGTCAATGAGCGGAGTGGCATCGCTGCCATCGGCAGACAGGATGGTGGCTATGCTTGTGACATCAGCATAGAATGTGCCGTAGTCGGGCTTGCCGAAGAGCTGCCACTGGGTGAGTAGAGCCTCCTCGTCATTGACTGTCAGACGATAATAGAGGTAGGAAGTGCCGGGATTGACGCGGCAGACGTATGTATAGTTGTCGTAGGGGAAAACAGCTTCTGTCTGTTGGTCGATGAGTTTCCAGCTGGTGCTGCCGTTGGCCGAGCCTTCGAGCTTCCACGAGGTTGGCGCTTTTGCGGATGCTTCGGCAGTGATGCTGTAGGCGGTCAGTGTGTAGTTGCCGTTTGGACGATAGATGGCAGCGACAGGCGCAGGCATGAGTGTTGTGCCAATGTGGTCAATGAGTGCTTCGTGTCCTTCGGAAATTGTTCCACCGTCGGCTGTCAGGTCATAGTCATCAATGCAACGCCCAAGCAGCTGCCATTCGGAAAGGGAAAGCTTGGCCTGCGTTTCGTCCAAATCGAAGAGCAGGCGATAATGCATATATGCTTTTGTGGTTTGGACTTCGGCTGCGTAACGCTCTCCGCGGACACTGAAGGTCGTGTCGGGTTCTGTATGAAGCGTTTCCCAGTTACGTCCGTCGTCGGAGGCTTGGAGAGACCATCCCTTGGGGTCGCCTGCGCTGTCGGTTCCCGAGAAGATCTGATAGCCGTATAAGAGCATTGGTGACAGGCTTGTGTATTGTACCCATGTTGGCGTGCCTTCCTCTATGGGAGCAGTGCAGGCTGTTGTGATGTCGCCGTCGATAAGAGCGTCGGGATTGATGGCAGCAAAGGATGTTGTGAGCGTGCCTTGACCGTTTGTGAGGTCGGCATAAACAGGATTGAGGCTTTGGAACTGCCACCAGTTGACATTGGTCTGCCCTGTGCCTGTAGAGACAAAGTAGATGTCATGAGTGCCTGTGACGGGCTGGTTTATAATCTTGCGGATGGTGTCCCAAGTCTTGAGGGCAGATAGTTCGTTGCCCTTGACGGTGCAAAGCAGTATGCCGCCTTTCGTTGCATTGGGTTGGTCGAGGAACACATTGACGCCCGTCGAGCCAAGCGTAATGTTGAGGCGCAGGTCAATGTGAGAGGCCGGTTTGTCGCCAAAGTTGACACGACGGTAGCCGATATAGTGGTTGCTTTTCATAGGGCCAACCTTTCCGCCGTTATCTTCGTCGCCGTTGCCTTCGTAAGAAACCTGTGCATTGCGAACGAAATTAAAGTCCTCTGCCTCGTTCATGGCGTAGGCATCGTGGCTGTCAACAGCACCGAGGTGGCAGTTGAAGGCCGCCGAGACGCAAGTCATGTTGCCGTCGTGACCGAAGTCCTTGAGTTCATCGCCCTCTTGGTGCTTGAAGTTCTCTTCGGCTTTGGTCAGCCAAGCCGAAGAGGTGATGCCAGCGGAGTTGCGGTTGTTCCAGGCATGATAGGCGTTCTTGGCAATCCAGGCATAATGTGACGGAGCATTAAAGCTCTCTGCATACATTCGGAGATACCGTAGCATAATGCCCTTAAAGCCGCAGAGGTCGCCCCGAACTGTCTGGCAAACATGTATGATGCCCTTCGAGTTGGCCATGTTTGCTTCCGACCATTTGATGATGGCATCGGCATCGTCCTTGAACATCTGTTCGCCATAATGATTGTAAAGCATGATGGCAGCGCCGAGATTGGTGCCTTGGTTGTAGGTGGAGGCCCAGTAGTTGTAATTGCCCGTGCCTTGGTCGTAGCTGTCCCAAATCTTGCCTGTAGGTTTGCCGTTCGACATTTCGAAGAGCTTGCCGCGCTCGGCCATATAGGTCTTGCGGGCTTTCTGGTAGTAACTGGTATCTGCCTGTGCAATGGCAAGATAGCAGGCACAGACAGCAGCTGGGCCATTGATGCAGGAGTTGGTGCCTTTACTCTCGCTGCTGTGCTTCCATTGCAGGAGGTCATTCCCATAGCAGTCGGCTCGCGCAAACATGCCGTCGAAGTTCTTCTTGGCTGTCGTGCGGTACTTGGTGGTTCCTGTAAGCAAATATGCGCGGACACAGGCAATGCACATCCAGGCTATGTCGTCGTTGTATTCGTTATAGCCGCTGACTCCCTTCTGATACCAAGTGTCCTTATTACGGGCAATGAAGTTGGTGTAGAGGTTTTCGAACATTGTGGCGTACTGCTGGTCGCCTGTCGTCTCGAGGGCATCGAGCACTATCTCGAACATCTCGGCGTCGCCCCACCAGCCGCCGCCTCCGATGACGTAGCCCGTGCTTGCTTTTTTGTAGGCGCGCGCTTTCCATTTGTTCATCATGTCGTCGCGCTTGTCCTTGGTGAACGCCTGTTCCATAGGCTCTACGACTTCGACAGTCCATGTGATGCGGGCAGGGTCTGGAGGTGTCGTGGCCAACGTGTTCACAAGGGTCAGCTTGCTCCCTTCCGAAGGGTCTTCTGCTGCGGCAAGGGCAAATTTGCGTGTCGTGCCTTGATAAATAATGTATTGGTTGGGGATGCCTTCTTCCACGGGAACAAACTCCCAGGAGCCTTTGCTGTTGGCTCCCGTCTTGTTCGTTTGGCCGACGTTGCCCGAAGAACCCGATGTGAGTCCTGCGAGGTAGAAGCCGGTATAGTCGTTGGAGAGGAGAAATGTGCCGTTGGTCTTGGCTGTAAGTGTCCAGCGCTGTGCATTGACGTTTGTCTCTGTCCAAAGGACCGCGTTCTTGTTCTCGTCGAGCGAGGAGTTTTCCACAAAGACAGACTTTCCGCTGTTGACGAGGCGGACGGTTTGCCCTGTCTCAAAGGCTTGGACAAGGGGAGAGACAGAAAGCAAAACAAAAGTGAATAGAAGTCGAGTCAGCTTTTTCATGTTTTTCTTTTTACTTTGTATATATAATGTGCTGGCAAAGTTATAATTTTTTATCGTAATTCAAAAGGAAAAGGCATGAAAATAAATGATTATCCGCTATTGTAACGCTCAGTCTCCGTCATAAGTCCCTGTTCTTGTCGTCATAAGTACACGTTCTTATTGCCATAAGTCCCTGTACTTATCGCCATAAGTACAGGGACTTTTGTGCCATCTGTCAGACATCTGGGAATCAGACACTTTCTCCCGATCGTTATTTCAATACATTCATTTCGCACTTCTTGCAATCAAATTCAAGGCGGAAGCGCCGACCGTCGCCCAGAACAAGATAGAGAGGTTCCCTCCATTTACCATTTGACGATTGAAAGTTTTTGGGGCATTGCCCCCAAGCGTGACGAATGCAGAAGCGGCAGGTCATAAGCCTACCTTCATGTTCGGACGGATTTGCAATCCGTCCGTTTAGAATATAGGGATTTGCAATCCCGCAATCCCCTTTATCGCATTTCAAATGCTTATATTCATTCCTGGCGGATTGCAAATCCGCCAGAACAACAGGTGAATGTTCAATGACTCTTCTCCTCCATTCTGCCAGCGTGCTTCGGGGAATGAACCAAGGTTGGGAGAAGCGCACTTCAACCTCCTTGCAGAGATAAGGTGTGTTGCCAAGTTTGCCGAGCACTTCCTTTACGGAAGTAGTCTGGTCGGTTTTGGCTTCTTGGTGTTCTGCAAGGAACTCTTCACTTCTCTCTGTGCCGTCTTCCGCCGTGAATGTCAGTCGGAAACCTTGTTCAGTCTCTTCGAGCAGGATGTTGGCTGCGATGCGTCGCTCTGCCGTTTGCCCGCTCATGAGGCGTTCCCATTGCTGGTCGAAGCTTCGCCAAAGGCGGTCGCCCTTCCTGATTTTGAATTTTGAATTTATAAAATTTGAATTTATGTAGAGGTGATTCCCCTCTGCCCTGTTCACACGGAAACCTTGTAGCTTGCCTGCCTCATCGAAGAAGCAGAGTCCGTCGCCATTGCTGAAAGATTCTGTTGAGGATACGACGATGCAATCACGGCGCACTTCCTTCACTCGTCCCACCTCGCGGCCCCTGCTCTTTGGCGTGTCGGGCGATGCGAGGTCATTTGTTCTGCCGTCAAGGAAGTATTCTGTGTTGCCACGGGAGAAGCTGCGCGAAAGGTCTGGTTGGAAGGTGTAGGTGGATGTGCCGAAGGACGAGCGGACAAACTCTGGCCGACGTTCCAGAATGGCATCAATGGCCTGCCGGTAAGCGGCGGTCACGTTCTTGACGTACTCCACATCCTTCAGCCTGCCCTCTATCTTGAAGCTACGCACTCCTGCATCCAGCATCTCTTCGAGCCGTCCAATGCGGTTCATGTCCCGGAGCGAGAGCAGATACTTGTCCTTGATGAGCGTGTGCCCCTCGGCATCCTGGAGCGAAAAGGGCAGGCGGCAGAACTGCGCACACTCGCCGCGGTTGGCAGAACGTCCGAAACAGTACTCCGAAGCGTAGCATTTTCCGCTGTACGAGACGCAAAGTGCACCATGTACGAAGGCTTCAAGAGGCACATCGGGCACAGCCTCATGGATACTCCGTATCTGTTCGAGCGATAGTTCACGAGCCAAGACTATTTGCTTGAAGCCCAATTCTTTCAACTGCACAGCCCATTCGGCCGTTCGGTTGTCCATCTGTGTGCTTGCATGAAGGGGAATGGGTGGAAGCCCCCCTTCTTCTCCCCTGAGGGGGAGTGAACAGAAGAACATGTCTTGGACGATGAGCGCGTCTGCTCCGGCACGATAAACATCCCAGGCCAAGCGGCGTGCTTCTTCCTTCTCCTCTTCGTGAAGAAGCGTGTTGATAGCCACATAGACCTTTGCTCCGAATCGGTGCGCATAATCACAGAGCTTCTGGATGTCTTCCGTAGGATTGCCAGCCGCGGCTCTTGCACCGAAGCGTGCAGCACCGATATAGACGGCGTCCGCTCCGTGGTCGATTGCGGCAATGCCGCACGTCAAGTCCCTTGCCGGCGAAAGAAGTTCAACAGGACACATAGTAGTTCAGCCAGTTCTGGAAGAGCAGGTTTGCGTGCCCGCGCCAAGTGACGAGCGGTCCCTTGTTTGGGTCGTCATCGCGATAGTAATTGTAGGGCTTCTTGATGGGTAAGCCTTTGGCAAGGTCGCGCTTGTACTCCGCATCGAGCGTTAGGGGAGCATATTCCGAGTGTCCTGTGATAAAGATGTCGCGCCCGTCGCGTGCCATCACCATCGACACGCCGCTCATCGGGCTTTCCGTGATGACTCTTAGTCCTTCACTTTTAATTCTTAATTCTTCATTTGCTTTAACGACGTCCTCTTTGCGTATCTCCGTGTGTCGGCTGTGGGGCATGTTGAAGACATCGTCAAATCCTCGGAAGATGGGCAGTTCGGGCAGGAGCGGCATTTGCGGGAAGATGCCGAACATCTTTTCCGGCAAGGGGTACTTCCTTATGCCATAATAGTGGTAGAGGGCGGCCTGGGCAGCCCAACATATATATAATGTATAGGGAACGTGCTCGCGTGCCCAGGCGAAGATGTCGCAAAGCTCGTCCCAATAATCCACCTCCTCGAAATCGAGATGTTCCACGGGCGCACCCGTGACGATGAAGCCGTCGAATGACTCCTCCCGCATCTCGTCGAAGAAGCGGTAGAAGGCGTTCATGTGTTCCGCTGGTGTCGTCTTGCAGATATGCGAGCGCACTTTCATCAGCTGCACTTCGATGGGGAGTGGGGAGTTCGACAGGAGGCGATTGAAGTCTGCCTCCGTCTCAATCTTCTTTGGCATCAGGTTGAGGATGGCGATGCGAAGTTTGTTCATCGGAATAGTTTACGGTTAAATGTCAAGTCCATGCTTATCACTTGATGACTGTGATGCGTCCCTGTGGCTCGGCATACTCTTTGCCGATGTGCCCGCCGAGATTCTTGGTCACATATTCGATGAAGACTTCGTTGTAACTCTTCTTGGTTTCGAGTATGATGGGGCAGTCTTTCAGGGTGTCGTACAGCCCGCCATCATTGACGCAATACTTGGTGGTGGCGATGGTGTAGGTGCGGTCGGGATTGAGGGGTTCGTAGTGCTGGGTGGCACTATTGAGCACCTGCACGTCGCTCACGCTGTGGTCGGCCACTCGGGTCGTGAACTTCAGGCCCGAGACTTGCGGGAACTGTCCGTCGGTTTTGGGCAGGAAGCTGACGAGCTTCTCCAGCATCTTCTGGATGGTGCTGCCCTTTGCCTCTGCCACCACGACGAGGTTGTCGTAGGGCAGCAGGGAGAGGAGGTCGCCGTATGTCAGCTCACCCGTCTTCTTGATTTCGTTGCGGATGCCGCCGCTGTTCAAGATGCCGATGTCGGAACCAGTATAGAAGCGGTATGCGTCGGTGACGATGTCGCCGGCATTGACCTCGCCCAATCGTGCGATTTCGTTGCCCTCGTCGTCGAGGATGCGCAGGGGTACTTCGGTCCGGCAGATGACGCGAGAGGTTTCAGCCTCCAGCAGGGCGTGGATGCTGTCGGTGATGGCAGCCACATAGGCATTCTTCGCGGTCAGCTGGTCGAGGGGAATCAGCTCGGTGGTCATCTTGCCATCGGGGGCGATGACGAGCTTGCCAATGTTGGCGAACTTTGTGCCCGTCTGGGAAACCACGACGGGCTTGCCGTCGATGTTGTTGACGACGTCGGCCTTGATGACGGAATGTGAGTGGCCGTCGAGCACGATGTCGATGCCGCGCGTCTTGCTCACAATGGTGTGGGAGTCGGAGTTGCGGTCGGTTTCCTCCTCGCCCAGATGCGAGTCGAGGACGACGTAGTCAGCTCCGGCACGGCGGGCTTCATCTACGGCACGCTGCACCAGCCCCGCCAAGTCTTCGTGCTGAAGGTCGTAGATGAGGGTGCCCTTGTCGTCGCGGAAAGCGTATGCCTCGGTATCGACCGATGTGGGCGTAGAGACTCCCACGAAGGCAATCCGCTTGCTACCCACGCGGCGCAACACATAGGGGGCATAGACGAGGCGCTGCAAGCCGTAGTCGTAGAGGTTGGCACACACGATGGGTGCAGGCACTTGGCGCAGCAGCTGGAACAGGCGCTCCATGCCGTAGTCGTACTCATGATTGCCCAGCGTGATGGCATCGTAGTTCATGGCTCGCATGATGTCGACGACATATTGCCCCTTCGAGATGGCGCCCACGGTCATGCCCTGCACAAAGTCGCCGTTGGACACGAGCATCACGTCGGCGGTATCGGCAATGGCATCCCTGAAGCCTGCCACCTTGGCATAGCCATCGACGGCACAATGCACGTCGTTCTCGTACAGGATGACGATGCTGCGTACGGCGGGAGTGCTGGCGGGCTGTTTTTCCTCCCTCGCATGGGTGGCTACGGCCGCGAGAGCCAGTGCTGCAAATAATAGGAACTTCGGTTTCATCGTTGAATAGTATTTAAGGCATCTTCAATGACAAGGCAAAGGTACGCATAAAATCCGAGATTATCACTCCTTTGGGATGATTATTTTACATAAGAGCTCTTTTTTCGCGTTTTTTTAGATGTTGATTTTTTCATCAGCCATACACTTTCGTTGTAATTATTTTTGTTCAGCCTACATAAAGCCTACATGCTGCCTACATAAATTGTAAATAGTAAATTGTCAGATAGTAAATGCTTTTATGTAGGCTCTATGTAGGCTTCATGTAGGCTCGGATTTGAGGCAATCCCTTTATTCATGGTAACTACACGCGATTCCATGTAGGTATGTAGGCTATTTTGTGATCCTGTAGCAAAACCTCTATATAATTGTAAAAAACCGCAGAATTTGATATAAAATGAGAGGATGAAATGGTTAATTGGAATAATTTATCTATTTTTGCAAAACATTCTTAATGTAACCACAAATAAAAATAAAGTAAACAGGGGAGCGTGGACATATAGACTTTCATGATGGACAATTACCTGAATACGGAGAATATCTTGCGGAGCACGGACGGCATAGAGTATCATCCGCTGCGTCCTTTCCTACCGGAGAATGCTCGGGTGTTGTTTCTGGGCAGCTTCCCGCCACAGCGCAAACGGTGGTGCATGGACTTCTATTACCCCAACTTCATCAACGATCACTGGCGCATTGAGGGGCAGATATTCTTTGGCGACAAGGAACATTTCGTGGATACTGACAATAAGCGTTTCAAGATTAAGGAGATTACGGCGTTTTGTCGGGAACAAGGTCTTGCTTTCTTCGACACTTCCATTGCTATTCGTCGCTTGCAGGACAATGCATCAGATAAGTTCCTCGAAGTGGTGGAGCCGACGGACATCCTTGCCTTGATTTCCCGGTTGCCTCAACTTCGCGCCATTGTCACAACAGGCGAGAAGGCCACCGTGACCCTCTGCGGTTCACTTGGCATCACCGTTATTCCCAAGGTGAACACTTCCGTCGCCATCCCCTCGCCTGCTGCGGGTATTCTACTCTATCGCCTTCCATCTTCCTCTCGGGCTTACCCTTTGTCTTTCGACAAGAAGGTGGAATCGTACAGAAAGATGTTTTGTGAAATTTTCCAGAGTCAACGATTAGGCGTTACAACCCTATAGCATCCCCCAATCCATTCGGTAAAGGACTCTTCGTTTTGGAGCTTGTGCCAACTGAGGAAGCGGTCTTCATTGTCTGTTTCTACAACGACGGGACCTTCCTGTAGAGTTCCGTCGGGCAAGCAGATTTCATGGTAGGCGCGTTTCATTTGCGGCGACGGTTTGTACGCTGCGGAATGCCGCGGTCGGGATGGATAGGATTGGGATTTTCCTTCACGACGCGAATCTTGCGTTCGCGCGGTTGGCTCTCGCGCATTTGGAACGGTGTCAGGCGTTCGCCCGTTTTCTGGGGCATCGTGTCGAGAGACAGAGAGTCGAAGGCGAGAGAATCTGAACGGCTGTCAAACTCCTGGCTCTTTGCCTCTTGCTCCTTCTTGTGCATACGGATGAGCTTTATTTCGCTGACAAGCAACGGCTTTGGAGGGTCGGCACTATTTGACGGCGGGAGATAGATGAAGCCACTGATGGAACGAAGCCCCAGGGTGTCAAGTCCTTTGTTCGGATAATGTTTCAACTCGTTTTTCGAGCTGTTACGAACCAATTCCGATACAGACACAACCGTATCTGTATCGTAGTATAAGTTGAGAAGGGCAACGGCTTCGTTGTTCATGGAACGGGCAACAAACTGTGTCTTGAAGCACCAAATGAAGCTGTCGCCAAGGCGGAAAGTGTAATCTGCTTTCATTTGGAATGAATAGACACATCCGACACGATTGGGAACGACACATGCAAAATCCTTTCCCAGCCAGATGTTTGCTGTGTCGCCCTCGCTGGTGAGGAAAGCGAACGGGTCGTGCACGATTTCCTCAAGTCCCATGCGTTCAGCCTGAACCTTTACACGGTTCACCACATTGTCATATATATGTGCGAAATCTTCCGCATGTCCGCTGTAATAAACCATCGAGGAATCAAACTCCGCCTCGGTGATGTGGTGCTTTTGGAAGACAGCCTGCAGGAACTTATAGCGTGTAATGTCAAATTCTTCGCTTCCAGCTCCTGCTTCCACCATTCCCTGTGCCAAATGGAAATCGACAAGCACATCCTCCATCTCTTCCTCGTCCAAAATGCCGCTTGGCAAAGAAGGAGAGCATGCCTGAAGAATTAGGAAAAGAAGAATGAAAGACCCAACCAAACCTCCCCTTATAGAGGAGGCTTTATGTATCTGGTTCTCTCCCTTTAAGGGAGAGTTAGAGTGGGTCTTCATCTAAACACTTTCTGATTGAAGAAGAGGATGAGTGCAATGACACCGCAGGAGATACTGGCGTCGGCAAAGTTGAAGACTGGGCTGAAGAAGATGAAGTGCCCGCCGCCAATGAGTGGCATGCCTGTCGGCCAGTCCCATTCCACAAGAGGGAAGTAAAACATGTCAACGACACGTCCCAGCATCAGCTGCCCATAGCCTGTACCCCAGGGAACAAGCTCGGCAACGAACGGGGCTGGCGGGTTGTTGAATATCATCCCATAGAACAGGCAGTCGAAGATGTTGCCTGCTGCTCCTGCAGTAATCATTGTCAGGCAGACAAGATAGCCCCATCCGATGCCCTTTTTTATGTTTCGGAAGATGTACCATGCGAGGAAAGTGACCGCTGCAATGCGGAACGAGGTGAGGAACCACTTGCTGAACACCTCCATGCCGAAAGCCATGCCGTCGTTCTCGGTGAAGAGGATATGGAACCATTTCGTCACCTGTATATCCTGATGCAGGTACATACCGGTTTTGACCGCCACCTTGATGGCTTGGTCAATGGCGACGATACCCACCGCAAGGCAGGCAGAGGTCAGCATTTGCGTTTTCTTGCGAGTCATCAACGCTTCTTGTCTCTTGCTTGTTTTGCTTCAATGGAGAGTGTGGCGTGAGGCACTGCACGCAGACGCTCCTTTGGAATCAGCTTGCCTGTCTCGCGGCAGATGCCGTAGGTCTTGTTCTGGATGCGGACAAGTGCTGCTTGGAGACCTGTGATAAACTTTTGGGCGCGCTGGCATTCATTCATGAGCGATTCTTTCGAGAGCGTTTCAGAACCCTCCTCCAAGGTATGGTAAGTGGAGTGGGGCTCTTCGTCATCCTCGCCGTTCCCATTGATTTTCTTCATAAGCACTTCGTAGTCGCTCTTGGCGACTGCCAGTTTCTCGTTGATGAGTTGGCGGAACTCCTCGAGCTCTTCGTCGGAGTACCTTACTTTGTTTTCTTCCATATCTTTACCTTAATTATATTTTGCTAACTGAAAGTTCTGCCCCGAGGCTGATGCTGTCGGCAAGAACCTGTGATGCGATGTAGTCGCTGAACTTGCCGAGGCAAGTGCGATTGTCGTCTGTCTCTGGAATGGTGACATTGATGCGGTCGGTGATGTCGAAGCCGCTGTCTTTGCGAAGCGTCTGGATGCTGCGGATAAGCTCGCGGGCAATGCCTTCGAGGCGCAAGTCCTCGGTGATGGTCAGGTCGAGGGCAACGGTCAGCGTGCCTTCGTTGGCAACGCTCCACCCTGGAATGTCCTGACTGAAGATTTCAATGTCCTCGAGGTCAACAGTTACCTGTTCGCCTGTGTCGAGTGTGAGAGGCAGATGCTCCTGGGCTTCCAGCTCTGCAATCTGCTCTTGGCTCATTGCCAGAACAGCGGCATTGACGCTCTTCATCAGCTTGCCAAACTTCTTGCCCATCGTCCTGAAGTTGCACTTCACCTGTTTGACGAGCATCCCCTGAGCCTCAACGAATTCCAGTTCCTTGACGTTCACTTCGTCGAGGATAAGCTGCTGCATAGCCATGATGCGTTGCTGCTGCTCTGCGCTGGTTGCTGGGATGGCGATGCGCTGCAGGGGTTGCTTCACGACAATCTGCTCTTTCTTGCGGAGCGAGAGTATCATGCTCGTCACCTGCTGGGCGAGAGCCATTCTCTGCTCCTGCTCTATATCTATCTTCGCATCATCTGCAACAGGTAACTTGGCGAGGTGTACGCTCTTCGTTTCGCCTTTGCCTGTTGCGTCGTTGAGATCTCTCCAAAGACGGTCGGCATAGTAGGGAGCGATAGGAGCCATCAGGCGTGCCACCGTTTCAAGACAATTATATAATGTCTGGTAGGCACTCAGCTTGTCGAGGCTCATGGCTGAACCCCAGAAGCGCTTCTTCGAGAGGCGCACGAACCAGTTGCTGACGTTATCTACCACGAAGGTCTGGATGAGGCGGCCAGCACGGGTTGGCTCGTAGTCCTCGTAGCACTGCTCAACCTCGCGGATGAGGCTGTTCAGGCAGGAGAGAATCCAGCGGTCCATCTCCGGGCGCTCGTTCATGGGCACGTCCGGCTCTTCGTAGCACCAGCCGTCAACATTCGCGTACATTGTCAGGAAAGAATACGTCTGGAAGAGCTTGCCGAAGAATGTACGGCTCACTTCCTGCACGCCTTCCTCGTCGAACTTCAGGTTGTCCCAGGGCGCGCTGTTCGTTATCATGTACCAGCGGACGGCGTCGCTGCCGTACTTTTCAATAGCACCGAACGGGTCAACGGCATTGCCCAGACGCTTCGACATCTTCATGCCGTTCTTGTCGAGCACGAGGCCGTTGCTGATGACTGCCTTGTAGGAAACGCTGTCGAAGACCATCGTTGCAATGGCGTGCAAAGTATAGAACCAGCCGCGTGTCTGGTCAACACCCTCTGCGATGAAGTCGGCAGGAAAGACGATTCCCTTATCAAGCAGCTCCTTGTTCTCGAAAGGATAGTGTATTTGAGCGTAAGGCATTGCACCCGAGTCGAACCAAACGTCGATGAGGTCAAGCTCGCGCTTCAGCACGGCACCGCTCTTGCCTACGAGCCAAATCTGGTCAACGTAGGGACGATGGAGGTCGATGCGGTCGTAGTTTTCCTGGCTCATGTCGCCAGGCACGAAGCCCTTTTCCTTCAGCGGATTGCTGGGCATCACGCCTGCTGCGACGGCCTTCTCTATCTCATTATATAATTCCTCTACGGATCCGATGCAAATCTCTTCGCGGGTCTCCTTGTTGCGCCAGATGGGAAGTGGTGTGCCCCAATAACGGGAACGCGAGAGGTTCCAGTCGTTGAGGTTTTCCAGCCACTTGCCGAAGCGACCTGTTCCGGTGCTTTCTGGCTTCCACAGAATAGTGCTGTTGAGTTCCATCATGCGCTCCTTGGCTGCCGACGAACGGATGAACCAAGAGTCAAGCGGGTAGTAGAGGACGGGCTTGTCTGTGCGCCAGCAATGCGGATAGTTGTGGACGTGCTTCTCTATCTTGAAGGCCGTGCCTGCCTGCTTCATTTCTATGCAGAGCACGATGTTCAGGTCTTCGGTCTTGGCAAGTGCCTTCTCGTCTAAATCGGCATACTTCGGGTCGTAGGCATTCTTGACGAAATCGCCTGAATGTGCCCAGTAACTGTCGTTGACGCAAGCTTCCACGAAGTTGGCGTCCATGTCTTCCTTCACGAAGTATTTGCCGGTGAAGTCAACCATCGGACGTGTGTCGCCTGCCTTGTCGATAATAAACAATGAAGGAATGCCTGCATCCTTTGCCACCTTGGCATCATCTGCACCGAAGGTTGGAGCGATGTGTACGATGCCTGTACCGTCCTCGGTTGTAACATAATCGCCAGGAATAACGCGGAAGGCTTCTGCACTCTTGTCGACGGCTTTGCCGTCCTCCAGGGCGCAAGGCTTCACCCACGGGAAAAGTTGTTCGTATTTCATGCCGACAAGGTCGGTTCCTTTGCCGCGCCATACAATCTCAAGCTCTTTCCCTTCTTCAACTTGGAAGTAAGCGGAGAGACGAGCCTCGGCAAGGATGTAAATGGCTTCCTCGTTGGTGTATGGATTGCTGCCTTTTACTGCGACATAATCAATCTTAGGCCCTACGCAAAGGGCTGTGTTGGAGGGCAAAGTCCAGGGCGTAGTGGTCCAGGCCAAGATGTAAATCGGAGTATTCTGAGTATTCAGATTATTCAGATTATTCTGAGTGACGTGAAACTGCGCCGTCACCGTCGTGTCCTTCACATCCCTGTAGCAGCCAGGCTGGTTAAGCTCGTGGCTGGAGAGGCCTGTGCCTGCAGCGGGGGAGTAAGGCTGTATGGTGTAGCCCTTATATAAGAGGTCTTTCTGGTAGAGCTGCTTTAGGAGCCACCAGAGGGTTTCGATATACTTGTTGTCGTAGGTGATGTAGGGGTGTTCCATGTCCACCCAATAACCCATCTTGTGGCTGAGGTCGGTCCATTCGCTGGTATACATCATCACGTTCTCGCGGCACTTTCGGTTGTACTCCTCGATGCTGATGGTCTTGCCGATGTCCTCCTTCGTGATGCCGAGTTCCTTCTCCACACCAAGTTCGACAGGCAGTCCGTGCGTGTCCCAGCCAGCCTTGCGCTTTACCTGATAGCCCTTCATCGTCTTGAAGCGGCAGAAAGTGTCCTTGATGCTGCGGGCCAGGACATGATGGATGCCTGGATGGCCGTTGGCTGATGGGGGACCTTCGTAGAAGACGAACGAGGGACAGCCCTCTCTCTCTGAGATACTCTGGTGGAAGACATCTTCGTCGTCCCACTGTTGGAGCACTTCTTTGTTCACGTCGCTCAAGTTGAGCTTATTGCGTTCGGTGAATTTCTTGCTCATAAAGTCATTTACTATTTGACGATTTACGGTTTACCGTTTATTTGGGGTGCAAAGGTACGAAGAATAATTCACAATTCATAATTTCTAATTCATAATTTTACTTAACTATCCGAGAAGATACCGTCGAAATATGAAAATATACCTGATTTCCAGAAGGTTGGTAGAGGTTAAAATAAGTCCCTGTACTTATTGCCATAAGTACACGTTCTTATCGGCACAAGTCCCTGTACTTATGGCCATAAGTACAGGGACTTGTTATGCTATCTGCCAGGCATCAGGGAATCAGGCACTTCCCCAATTAATCCGTTGTAGCTAATTATGATATGAAATGTGACCGGCTTAGAGGAAGAAGTTTACGCCGATGCCGAAGGTGTGGTTCTTGCGGTCGTAGTGGTCGGTCTTGAAGACACCAGGGGCTTTCTGTGTGGTGACGTTGCGGCTGTTGTAGAAGGTGCACATGTAGCCGAGGTCAACATTGAAGTACTTCGAGGGATGGATGCGAACGCCGCCGCCGAACATGTAGTTCGAGAGGTTGAACGAGAGGTCGTTCATAAACTCGCCGTCAAGTCCATAGCGTGTGATTTCCCATGAGCCGGAGATGGTGATGAACTTGCAGATGTCGTACTCTGCGCCGAGAAGCACCTCGTGGGTGTTGTGGCGAATGAGTTTCTGCTTGTCCAAGTATTTCTTGGAGTTTTTGTCGAAGAACTGGTGGTACGCGGCACAGAGGCGAACTTTCTCAATGGGGGAGTATTGTACGCCGAATGCCAGTAGAGCAGGAACATCTTCTCGAACCTTCGTGCCGTTCTTGAACTGGCCAAGGGCCTCACCTTGCTCCGTGTTTGCCAGCAATTGTGCCATCTGTGACATCTGCGAACTGTTCTTGAGGTTGATTTTTGTGCGGAACTCATACTTGATAGCTACGTTCCAGTGCTTGTTGATTTCCCAGTCAAAGCCAATGATAGGGCATACGCCAAAGCCCGTTTGGTCGCAGTTAAGGGTGATAGTTGGGTCTGAATTGCCATACTTCTGGCGCACGAGGTCGATGTATGGCGTGCCGCCCATTGAAGCGGGAAGTGCGGTTGCGCCTGTTGTGGAGTTGGAGAGGGTCAGGTCGCCCACGAACCCACTATAGTTGCAGGTCGCATAGACGCCACGCAAGCCGACATAGGCGGAGAGGTTTTCACGAATCTTGTAGGTGCCGCCAAGCTGAAGGCCGAAATAGTAGGAACGCCCCTTCATGCTGCTGTTCATTGTATAGCGGTCTGGACCAATCGCTTGTGCCGTGGCAGCAGGAACCCCCATGCTTACGAGACCGCTTACAACGGCAGATGGAATGGAGGCACCGATTGTCTCAAAGGAACCAAGCCCTTGGTCAAATTCGCACTTGCCGCCGCCGCCAGTGATTGCGAAGTGAGTAGAGATGCTCCACTTGTCGCGGTTATAGGATACGGTGAAGGAGGGAATAAGCGGAGCTGTGGCTTTGCCTTCGTACCTGTGCATCGGATTGGGATTGTTGGCGTTCTGTGTGAAGAGCGGGAAAGAGGTATCGATGTTGCGCTCCTGGAAGGCTGTCTGCGTGTTAAGGCTCAGGTGCCAGCCGTTCGAGAGGAAAGCGCCGCCAGCAGGGTTGGCGTAGATACTGGTCAGGGTAATCATGCCTTCTTGAGCGAAGTTGCGCACGAAGGCTGCGTTCTGGTTGGTGTTGGTCAGAAGACCACCGGCAAATGCACTGCTAACTGCAGCAAATGCCATCAAACTAAGAATTGTTTTCTTCATTTTTTACCTTTAATTGGTTAAAATCGGCTGCAAAGGTAACACAATTCTCTGTTCTGTGCAAGTTTTTCAAGAAAAAATGCACACTAAACCTATATTTTGTGCAAAAACGAAGTTCGATAACTACTTAATCAGCACCTTTTTGGTTGTGCCGTCGCTCATGCGAATGATGTTGATGCCGCTTGGCAATTTACCATTTGCAATTTGTCGTCCGCTGAGGTCGTACCATTCTCCCTCTCTTTTGGAGAGGGCTGGGGTGAGGCTTTCAATCCCGTCGGGGTCAAGCGGTCCGGTCCTGAATGTTTGCTCCTCGCCATAGAATATCCCGTTGCCTGTGGTCTTTACAAATGCCACATAGCAGTACTCCGTTTCGGGTTCGAGGTCATCCAGCGAGGCGACCATCATATTGCCTGTCGCCTCCACAGTCTTGGCATCAGCGGGAATGGCCGGTGCTTCTTGTTTCTCCTTCGCCTTTAGAGAGGACTGGGGTGAGGCTGTCCAGTACTTGAAACCTCGGCTCTCCACATCGTCGGTGCCCTCCATGACAAAACCTGTCAGTTCTACCGTGGTGTATTCGATGTTGGTAGTGCTAAAGGTGTGTACGGAAGGTTCAAAGAACGAAGCATCCGATGGGTCTATCGTCACCCATTCGCCGCAGTGGCGGTTGCCTGCCAGGGACAGGAAGAACGGACGTATCTTCCAGTACTTCTCTGCATTCAGATTCTTTATGGAGCCTTCGATTGTGCCCCCGTAGAAATAGGCTTCGCATGATTTGCTGGCAATTTCGTCCGGCCAATCGTATCGGCGCCACTCCAAGCCGACGCTCACGGTGTCCTCCTCCACGATGTTGACCGAAGCGACCACGACGACGTTCCCCACCTGCACTACCTTTGTCTGAAGGATTTCCAATTGCAGGGCCTCTGTCGCGAATTGAGCCTTGTAGGCGGCTGTTCCCCCTTCCTGGGTGGTAATATAATATATGTATTCATACGTTTGTTCCGGTTCGAGTCCAGAGAATCTTAACGTGTCTACGCCTTCCTCGTCGTTGAAGCCGGCACCTGTCACCGTGGCATCGCCGGCATCAAAGCTTGCGCTGATTTCAAGTGTTGTGGGCGTAGCCTTGCACTCGAAGCTCACGGCAATGTCCGCCGTCGTCACATCAAACTCTTCCGTCCAGTTGTATTCGTTTATATTGGCATTTGCCTTCACATGATATGTGCTGTTTGGGGCGAGAGATGTTATCTTTGCTTCTTCTTCGCCGAAGTTGTACTCATTGCCGTCAATTGTCAGTTTGATGTTTTGGGCTTCACCCACTTCGTCCTTGCTGGTTACGGCTAATGTTGTCTGTGTGACTGTTACCTCGAACAGGCTGGGAATGTCCACTGTCACCATGCAGGTGTCTTCCAACGCCGTGCCGTCCGTCGTCGTTGCAAAGATGGCTGCTTCTCCGTTCCTTCGCGGCGTGATGGTTCCCATCTCGTCAATAGCCACAACGGTTGTATCGCTACTGCTCCATGTCACCTCTTGGCTTGCCTTGTCGGGAGTAACTGTCGCATTGAGCTTCAGGCTCGACAGCATTATAATTGTCACAGCCCTTTCGCCAATGCTTAAAGTGGCAGCCTTGAAGTCAACCGTTACTATGCAGCTGTCTTGCAATTCCGTGCCGTCCGTCGTGCCGGCAATGATGTAAGCCATACCGTTGCCGACAGGTGTCACCACACCATTTTCATCCACCATTGCAACATCAGGGTTGGTGCTGCTCCATATGACGGATTTGTCGATAAGGTCAGCAGGGGCAAGCGTCACACTCAGCGTCCGGGGGTCGGTAGTGTTGAAGATAAGCGTGTCCTGGTCAAGCACAATTTCTGTTGCAAGCTTAATTTGCCACTGGGCCACAACAGTCAGACCTCCCTCGGGCATTGTTTCCGGTATTGCCGGTTCCCAGCCAAGGAATGTATATCCTTCTTTCGTTGGGTCGTCAGGAGGGGTTATAGGACTGCCGACTTCTTGGAAGATGCTTTCTATCGGGCTTCCGCCAGTGGTGTCGAAGATGATTTCTGCATCGTTGGCACCTTCTGAAGCCCAATCAATCGAAGCAAGTTCAGGACCGGGAAGCAAGTCCCACGAGTAGCTGCCTCCGCTGCTATAGCCACCGAACCATTGTTCGGGATGCGATTCGATGAAGCTGAAGTTGCTGAAGCCGCTGAAGTTACCTACATCTGTGGTACTGCCAAGCAGGAACCAATCGTGCGACTCAAAGCCAGAGACAAAATCCGTTTTACCATAAACAGAAGGGTCGTCCCAGGTGACATCAATGGCATACCATTTCCTGTTCTCCATTTGGACATAATTCCACATGTGCCCGCCGCTACTGCCTCCAGGAGTGTTGCAAGCATTTCCTGCCATGAGTATGCAGGGAATATCCATAGCATCACAGAGCACCTTGAAGGCACGGGCATAACCCTCGCAGACGGGTGCCTGCAGCTCGTTGTTGCCTTCTAATGCACTAAGCGCACACCAAGGCGTGTCGCCTATTGCACTCCGTGGATTTGTGGGATAATAGCGGTTATAGCAGTTGTGCTGCGTCAGCCAATCGTGTGCTGAGAGCAATTTGTCGTATCGGGAGCCTTCTGGGCATTGCGCCAGAATCGTCTCTTTGCTGGATTTGAAAAGCTGCACGCCGTTGGCGATGTTCGTCTTGTTGCGGAAGTTATAAGCCGAGATACCAGTACTGCGGATATCAAAGCCATTGGTGGTATATAAGTAAAACATGAGGCTGAAGGTAAAGTTGACGGTGCCCTTTCCTGTGCTGGAATTATAACTTGATATGCGTGAGCTGGCACTGCCATAACCATACCTGAAAGCGCTGCCTATCCAGAATATCTCGGGGTGGTCGAGGTTTAAGGAAAGACAGGCGTAAGGCAGGAAAGATTTCAAGACATCGTATTCTGCCTCAAGGGTGTCACGGAAAACAGTCGTGGCAGCCTGCGTGATGACATTGGTGCTTGCCCCTGGGGCAAATGTGAAATCGGCATTGCCTGTCACTTCTTTCAAAAGGTAGTAATAGCCGTTTGTGTTGGATTTGCCCTTGGTCGGGTCGCTGAGCCAAGTGTTGCCGCCATCGAGGACAATGTGACCAGCCTCGACATATTGGTCAATGAAATCGTGGAGGTACTGGGGCATATTGGCAATGCGGTCTTTGTAGTTGACAACAGCTTCGCCGGGATTGGCATATTGTCTCGCTTTGGACGGACTGGCTGAGGGGGTGTCTGCATACAAGAGATCGTGCAGGTCGAATTGGCACATGTCAGAAAAACCGTCAATGTTTTCGATGACGATGTCTTGGGCTGATGCCGCAAGACCGGTTATACACAGAAGTATTGTAGCAAAGAGTGAGTGCTTAGTCATGATACTTTATTCTGCTTTATTTGAATACATACGTTATTCAATGGCCGGCGATAGCATAAATAGTCTTCTGTCCTTTTATCTTGAAACCTTTGATGCGATTGAGCAATTCGTGGGAAATGGCGCGTTCCACAGCAACATACGACCAATGGGGCAGAACGTCAATCCTGCCTATCTGACTGCTCTCCAGTCCGCCTTGCTTCGTGAGAAAGCCCACAATATCGCCGCGACTGATTTTGTCCTTCTTCCCCTTACCTATGTATAATGTTACCCAAAGGGGCTTTGCCGGGGGCGGCACATGGGTAGGCAGAGTGAACAAAGCTCCTTCTTCTTTGGAGAGGGTGAGGCTTATGTAGTCGGGCAATTGCTCCTCGGGGCCGAGGATGAAATAGGCACTTCCTTTCATGTCCCATCTTGCAGTCCTGCCGTTCCGATGTGTGCAGGCTTCCTCATTTAAGGGCAGATGGTAATGGATGATGTTATCGACGGCGGTGATATCAAGGCCCCGGGAAGCGAGGTCGGTGCTGACAAGGACATTTGCCGACGAGTTCATGAAGCGGTAGAGTGCCCTTTCGCGGTCGCGCTGCTCCATGCCTCCGTGGAAGATGTCGGCCATGATGCCTTGCTTCTCAAGGAAGCTTCCGACACGCTCAACGCTCTCTCTATAACCCACAAACACAAGGCTCTTCTGCGTTCCAAGCGTGCAGAGCAGGCAATACAAGGTCTGCAACTTGTCCTTTTCCGGCGACTTCACGAGGCGAAGGCTGATGCGGTCGTCGTTCTCTTCATCAAGAAAATTGAGGCGGACATAGTCGCGAGTGCCGACAAAAGCTGGGATGTCGTCAGTGTCAGTGGCGGAGAGGAGGATACGTTGCTGCACGGAAGGAAGCAGGGAGATAATGCCTTGCATCTGTTCGCGGAAGCCCAACTCGAGCGACTTGTCGAACTCATCTATAACAAGCGTGCGTACGTTGTCGGCCAGGAGGTTGCCTTTCTGCAGATGGTCAAGCAGTCGCCCCGGTGTGGCAGCCACAAGGTGAGGGCGAAGGCCTCGCATCAACTGGTGCTCCTCCATGGTCGGACGCCCTCCGTAGCAGGCGCAGGCGCGAAGCTCGGAACAAAGCCTTCGGGCCACATCGACCGTCTGTATGGCAAGCTCTCGCGAAGGGACAATGACGAGAGCCTGCAAGTTGTCGCTCTTGGCATCAAGCTTCTGAAGCAAGGGCAGCAGGTAAGCAAGCGTCTTGCCAGAGCCTGTGGGACTGAGCAGCACTACGGAAGAGCCTTTGCGGGCTGTCCCAAACATGTCTTGCTGCATGGCATTGAGGTCGGAAATGCCGAGCCTGCTCAATTCATAGTTCATAACTATCTCAGGAAATAATCTATCAGGAAGTATATGCCGAGGGCGACAAACCAGCCGAGAAGCACTTTAAGCGTGATGTGCTTGACGTACCACCAAATGGTCACGTCCTCAGACTTCATCAGCGCATAGCCTGCCGTGTTGCCGATTGGCAGCAGGCAACCTCCGACGCAGCCACTCAGGGTAATAAGGTGCCAGTACTGCCCGTTCACGACGAAGCTCCGCATGTATTCAGTCATAGAGCTTGGGTCGCCGTACTTGATAGGATAGATGGAGATGCCGCTCATGACGAGTGCCACGTTGTCCATCACAGAGCTGACGGCTCCAAGGACGAGCGACATTATGTATATGTTGTGAATGTGTTGGTCGCACCAGTGGGCGACACTGTTCATTGCTCCGACCTCAATGAGGATGTCCACGCAGAGACCTACACCGAGGAAGAACATTATCATCTGCATTATCTCATATTGAAGGCTGCGGTTTGTCCTTGTCGTAAGGGGTTGGTCGCTGAGGATGCGTTTGCGGTTGATGACCTCATTCACCACCCATAGCACGCCAAGAACGCAAAGTGCTCCGAGGAAGGGGGGCAGATTGGTGAGCCTGTAGAACGTGGGGACGAACCATAGCCCGCACATGCCAAGGGTGAACATCATCACTTGCTGCCAGAGTTTAATGTCCGAATCGTTACCTCTGAACATCACATTGCTCCGCTTTAAGTCGAGATGAGGGGGAAGTTCCCTGCCTATAAGGTATGTCGGAACAATTGTGGCGAAGA
The DNA here is from genome assembly GCA_017541265.1 of Bacteroidaceae bacterium. GTDB lineage: Bacteria > Bacteroidota > Bacteroidia > Bacteroidales > Bacteroidaceae > Physcousia. The sequence goes on from JAFXZK010000075.1 coordinate 30,975, forward strand.
GGGCCGGCACAATAATGGTTGAGGTATAGCTCGTCGGTGTCACGGCTCCACGTGTCCATACAAGCAGGGAAGTTACGTCGCCGATAACGGTGAAGCAGCCTCCGCAATTTGTGGCGATGACGATGATTGCGCCCAAAAGCATCTTTTGCCTGTGGTTGACAACCAGACGGTTCATTATCATTAGCATAACGACTGCTGAGGTCAGGTTGTCGAGGTTGGCGCTCAATCCGAAACTGCACAAGGCGAGCATCCACACCGTCACCCAGGTGTTGCGGGAGCGGCAGAGCTTTGTCGCAAAGTCGAAGCAGCCGTTGTTCGCCAGGACTTCCACAATCGCCATCGTTGTCAGCAGGTACATCACGACGCTGGTGAGCTGGGCGATGTGGCTTGCAAAGACATTCTGGCGTATATATTCGTTGACAGCCTTGATGCTATAGTCCTGGCTGCCGAGGAACTCCTGGAAGCCTGCATTGTGAAGTGTCTCAATGTAGTAGGGGCCTACGCAGATATACAAAACCCATCCCCAGACACCGCAGAAGAGCGCAACGGTGGCTTTGTTGATGCGAGTGATGTGCTCCGTGCAGATGAGCAGGTAGCCGAGCAGCATCAAGGTGACAATAGCAATAGTCATAATTGTCTATAAATTTCTTCGTTCAAGGTACAAAAGTAGTTAAAAAACATCAAAACCGCAAGCGATTCATTGCTATTTCTCGCAAAAAGCTCTAATTTTGTGCTGTTATGAAGAGAATGATTGGTCTTTTAGCGTTATTCTGTGTGTTGGATGCCACGGCGCAAAAGGTGGAAATTGCTGTTGGAAGCTCTTGGGCGGAGATTCCTGTTCAGCAGACACAAAGCGAACTGAAGCCCGGTTGGAAAATTGTGGATTATCAGATGAAGAGCCGTCTGACGCACTACCTCTCCGGCAGTCATGCCACGCAACTGGCGGAAGGGAATCGTCCTGCGTTTCGCGTGACACCGGGGGACAAAGAGGTGCTTGTGGACTATGCCCTCATTCGTCTCAAATGCTATAAATACTATAGGAAGCTGCCCGTTACAAAGCTAATGGATAACACCTATATACGTTTGGAACCCAATATGTTCGATATTAAGTTCGAAAGCGACGCTTTTGTGTGTCAGCCTCGCCAGTCACTTGTGCCAGGCGAATACATTCTTGTCTGTCTTTCCCAGCAGCCTGTCGGCGAACTGAGCGATCTGCTCGTCTATCCTTTTTGCGTGATGAGGGAATGAATGATGTATGTCCCCGTCCTATCTCACTCTGTATCTCACTTCCTTCGTCTTGGACTTCCTTGACGTCTTCTTTTCTTTGCTGTCCTTCTGGCCTGTTGCTACGATGATTGTGACGCGGTTCTTGCCATTCTCTGCAAAGGGCTGGATGGTGTCGCCATAGTGGTTCGAAGTGATGGACGAAGCCGGCACTCCGGCATTGGTCAGGGCTTTCACTGCCTTTTCGCGACGCAGTCTCGATACTTCCATGTTTTTCTCGGCTTTGCCGGTCTTGGCGTCTGCGTACGACTTCACATATACTTTGCAGTCGTTCCAGTCCTTTAGAAAGGCTCTGATTTCTGCCAGTTGCTCGTCTGCCGCAAAGTCCGTTTTGCCGACACCATAGAAAACGGCCCACGTCTTGCTGCTTTTCACTGCCTTCGGCGTCTCGACGACTTCGTCGTACCAAATGGTGTCTTGTCGTGTTTCCCACACCTCGCCAGCTTCTGAATCGCTTTTCGAAATGATTGCTTCCTGTTTCTCTCCCATTATGGGGGAGTTGGAGGGTGCCTTCCTCTTTGCCGCGAATTTATAGGCGACGCCGAGCTGGGCTGTCAGCTGCCAGTCGCCCTTGCCGGACATCCTGCTGTTGTAGATGTCCCCCAGGTTATTGGCGGAGAATTCCAGGTTGACGCTGACGTGCTTCGATAGGTTGCAGTCGAGTTGCGCGCCGATGCGTGCATTGTGGCCGAAACGGCATCCGTCGTATGCCAAAGGCATCTTGTCGCTTCGGGCGAATGCCTCGCCGTTGTCCCATGCGTAGTTCATGCCGAGGCCGCCTATCAGATAGACATTCAGGGGATAGTAATTTTTCTTGCCCAAAAGAGTAACAAGATTTACTATCAGGTCAAGGTTGGTGGTCAGGTATTTGTACCTATACTTAAAATCCTCTGTTTCATCATAATATCCGCCATTGTTCCAGATTCCGTTGAAGTGCAGTCTGGCACCCACAACAGGCGTGAAAAACGAGCCGAAGCTAAAACTGGCAGTAGGGGTGATCAGCTTCCAGTTGTTGTATTGCGTGAGGGTGGTCTGCCCGCCGCCTTGCACCCCAAAGAAAAGTTGGGGGTAAGTAAGAGTCCTGTCTTTCCTGCTGGTCGTCAGCTTTTGGCTCTCGTCGTTCGTTTGGGCGCTTGCTGTCGTCAAGCCAAACATCATGAGGGCTACGGCACTAAAGAATTTGATATGATTCATGTCTGTATCGCTTTTTATGATACAAAGGTAAGGCTTTTTGATAAAACTACCAAACATATTATTCAAAAAAGCAGATTTGTTGTTTCCAAAGCACACGCTCCGTTGATTGCTTTGTCATGACTAAGCAATTGCTTCATCATGACCAAGCAATTGCTTTATCATGACAAAGCAATGGACACTCCGTGTAGTGTTTCCCATCCTTCCTTCAATTCCTCTTTGCCCGCCCTTGTGCCGCGTGTTTTGCCCGCCCTTGTGCCGCGTGTTTTGCCAGCCGTTGTGCCGCGTGTTTTGCCAGCCGTTGTGCCGCGTGTTTCTCCACGCGGTTTGTCCCTTTCCTCGCGCGCGTATATTATATATAATGTACATAGTTGCAAAAAGCGTGTGTGTGTTGAAAAAAGTTGCATGATTTCTTTGCCAGTTTTCTGAATCGTCGTACCTTTGCATCCGCAAATGAGGCTTATCCGTTCTTCAAGGACGGGTAGGGTTCTGATGCGCTCCGCTCGGAGCACGTTCTTTGAGAGAATTC
>JAFXZK010000076.1 GCA_017541265.1 Bacteroidaceae bacterium
CGTTCCCAACAGCACAGGTGCTGCCAAGGCTATCGGCCTCGTAATTCCCGAACTGAACGGCAAGCTCATCGGTGCTGCCCAGCGCGTTCCCACCTTCACAGGTTCCACCACCATCCTGCACGCAGTTGTTAAGGGTGAGGTTACAGTTGAAGGCATCAATGCTGCTATGAAGGCTGCTACCAACGAGAGCTTCGGCTACACCGAGGAGAAGCTCGTCAGCAGCGACATCATCGGCATGAAGTTCGGCAGCCTCTTCGACGCTAACCAGACCATGGTCAGCAAGATGGGCGACGGCAACAGCCTCGTACAGGTAGTTAGCTGGTACGACAACGAAAACAGCTACACCAGCCAGATGGTTCGCACCATCAAGTACTTCGCTGAGCTTTAATTGAAAGTTTTTTTGTTTTCATAAGTTAATTGTAAGAGGGTATCGCTCCGTGAGGAATGATACCCTCTCTTTGCTAAAACTAACCAACATGGGAAAGCGCGTTCCTCTTTTGTGCTGTATCTTATTCGGCTGTCTTTTGGGCATATATGCCGATGCTCCCATTGTGGATGGTGTCTATTCCATCTCATGCACCAAGCTGGAAGGCTATCTTGGCTTGGGGGCGTACCACAATGTCGACCCTTACATCTACTACGTCACTGACGGAGAGGAGCAGACGGAGGACGGCTATTGGGTGATTATCCACACCGAATCGGGCTACACTTTCCGCAACGTAGCCACTCGTCAGCTGCTGGTCTATACCACTGGCCGTGTTGACAGCTACTACAAGTATATGACGCTGGCCAATGAGCCGCTGGGCGACCGGTCGGAGTTCTGGAACATCATTCCAGGCACCGACGGCGCATACAGCGTGCAGAGCGTCATAGCCACCGATTATTATTGGAACCTGCGCAGCGGGTCGAACATGTTGGGAACTTATAGCGGAAGCGGCGGAAGAAGCAACAACGAACGCTATGTCTTCGAGTGGTGCGGGGATGTCCCCGAGCCTGACCCGGAACCGGATGTGCCCGATCCTACACACTTCCCCGATGCTTTGCACGTCATTCTTAATGACGGACGGATTGAAGCCTATCCGCTGAAGTATGTCACCAGCCATATGGAAAGTAACGGCAGCCTGCTCATTGAGACCCGCATAGGGCAGACGTTCACCTACAACCTTGCCGATGTGGCATCCGTGAGCGAAGAGGCTCCAACGGACTTCCCGACCTTCACCTCCTTCAAGTTCAACAACGACTTCAACGACCAGCTCTTCACCACCGCCAATGGCGAAATGGTGGAGGACACCGTGTTCGTGTCGCTGGCTACTATCGGCAAACACCTGACACCTTCGTTCAAGGTGCCCGACGAGGATGTCGAGGTTTATGTGGACGGCGTGCTTCAGGAAAGCAAGGAGTCGCGCCTGCGCTTCGACAAGGACATCTATTATGTAGTGACGCGACCGGGCATCACCATGCTTTTGCCGACAGGCGTGGCTGGCGAATACACGATGCAGCCATACGGAAGGATTGTTCGCGTCCATGTTGATTGGCTGACTGACAGGGCCGAAGTGCCTACCATCTACATCAACACCGCCGACGGGCAAGCCATCACCAGCAAGGAAGTCTTCAAGGATGCCGAAATCACCATCGACGGGCACGGCATCTTCCCGTCGATGGAAACCACAGCCGTACAGATCAGAGGCAGAGGCAACACCAGCTGGGGATGGCCCAAGAAGCCCTACCGCTTGAAGTTCGCGGAAAGCGTGAAGCCCCTCGGCATGAGGAAGGGCAAGTCGTGGGTGCTGCTCTCCAACTACCAGACCGGTTCGCTCATGGCAAACGCCATCGGCATGAAGGCAGCCAACCTGATGGGGGCGGCCGCAGCCAACCACATCGTGCCAGTTGACCTCTATCTCAATGGCGAGTATCGCGGCAGCTACAACCTCACCGAGAAGATAGGCTTCTCCAACAACAGCGTGGACATTGCCGACGAGACTGCCGCCGCCCTGCTCGAACTCGACTCTTACTACGACGAGGCATCAGGGCAGAAGTTCCGCTCACAGCCCTATAACCTTCCCATCAATGTGAAGGAGCCGGATTTCTCCGAAGGCACATCTCTCATCACGCTGCGAACGATAGAGACCGACTTCAACCAGTTCGCCTCAACGCTCTACAACGGCGAAGACATCTCACAGCATGTGGACATCGAGCAAATGGTGCGTTTCCTGATGGTCAACGAACTGATTTGTAACTACGAACTTTATCATCCCAAAAGCACCTTCTGCTATCGCGAAAGCTTCCTGTACGAGGACAGCAAGTATGTCTTCGGTCCCGTCTGGGACCTCGACTGGGCTTTCGGCTACGAAGGCCACGGCCGCTACTATCAGGACTGCGCCACCAACGACTACTGGAGCGACATGCCTTTCAATCAGGTCGAGGGCTTCATGCAGGACCTCCGCTACAAATACCAGCCTGTGGGCATTCTCTATCAGGAGCTGTGGGAAAAGTTCATGAACGAAGACCTCGACGAACTGAAGGAGTTCTGTCAGGACTACTATGACTTCGCCCATAATTCGTTCGACCAAAACCGCACCATTTGGGGCGACCGTACTAACTACGAACAGCAGGTCGCTGTGGCTGCCAACTGGCTCGAGACGCGCGCCAACCAGATTTACCAGAACATCATCGAGAACAACATGGAGCGGGTGAACGTCACCTACGACTATGTGTTTGAGGACCAAGTCATTTACAGCGAGACCGTGCAGGTGGTGATAGGCAAGAGCCTGCCCGAGCCTCCGCTGGCAGGCGGGTTCCTCACGCTCGAACCTATTGGTGAGCAGCCGGAAACCGTCAGCAGCGACTGCCGCGTCAGCTACCGCGTGTCGTGGAACGGGCCGTTCCAGTTCACGCATTCCATGACGGACGCGCACTGGTACAACCTGACCATCCGCTCAAACTATCATGTAGGGATGTCGGACACAGAGCCTTATCGCCCCCAGATCGCGGACGAAGAGACGCTGATGCAGCCTGAATACCAGTGGGCTTTCGGCGGCGACCCGTTGCATATCAAGGTCTATAACCGCAGGACAGGCTTGAGCCAGGTGCTGACACCCGACGGCCAGGAGAACGACAATCAGGTCAATGTCGTGATGCGGCCGGGCGACTATGGCTGGCTGGCCCGTCCCAATTCCGACGGCTTCGTGCTCAGTCCGCCGGCCTATCCCAATGTCTGCATCAACCAGTTCGGTGGCAGCAGTGGCGGCTTGCAGACGTGGAACAGCAACAGCAGCCCCAGGGACAACGGCTCCACCTTCCGCATCGTCCAGGAGATTATGCTTGGCGACGTGAATGGCGACGGCGAAGTGGACCTCAGCGACGCCATCATGGTGACTTACTACTCGCTGCATGAGGTGCCCTCAAACTTCAATGAGGCAGTCGCCGACATGAACGGCGATGGAGAGATAGACCTCAGCGACGCTATCATTATCATCTACAAGAGTTTGGGCGCGAAGTAGGCGTCTGTGCGAAACAACCCACGTTCTTATGATTGCTTCATCATGACAAAGCAATTGCTTGGTCATGATGAAGCAATTGCTTTGTCATGATGAAGCAATGAAAGGTCCGTGGACTGTTTCCGTGAACTGTGTGTCTGGTTTGGTTTCAGACCAGCCGGAACTGAGGCACAGTCTGTGTTATTCGGGAGAATTTAACATTGTTTAATAAATTGGAGAGGGTTATGTGTAATAAAAGTTGTACCTTTGTGCCGAATAACTAATAAAGAAGTGCTTATGAAAAGAAATCTACTTGTTTTGGCTGTGCTGCTTTGTACAAGCCTGATGAATGCCCAGCCCACTCCTTCGCCGGTGGCGGAGCCGGGCGCAAAGGGGCTGTTGCCCCAGACTTCTGGAATCGCTCCTGCACGCGAAGGGGAGCTGCCAATCCTCGTCCTTGCCAATGTGGGATTCTCTCCTTTTATTATTAACGGCTATGTCGATATTGAAGCCAACCTGTCGTTCCCCATGGTGTCGGAGGTCGGTTGCGAGTACTACACTGTGCAGTACAAGGGTTATGGCGACACGGAATGGAGTACGATGTCGGACGGCGGCAACCCTCGGCATTTTGACGACCGTACGGTGGGTGTCTCGCCAGACATTTCCAGAGTGACCAGCTATCGCTTGGTGCTTCACGGCGGAGAACTCGACGGCTATGTATCGAACACCGTGACTGCCAAACCTATCAGCATGGCTTCGCGCTATACTGGCTGGTCCGAGTCTCCGATGGTCGAGCATTGCATGGTGGATAATCCCATCGGCGAACAGTTCACCTTCTCTGCCGAGACCTACAAGAACGGCGACATCACGGGCTACTCTGTCGAGGAGAATCCCGACTATTTCACCTATCAGTGGTACCGCCGCAATCCCAACAACTGGGATATGGAGAAGATAGAGGGTGCCACCAACCGCATCTATACACCTACGATGGAAGATGTGGGCTGGCAGCTCATCCTGGAGGTGGGCGGCGACAAGGTGCATCTCGACTTCTCGCTCTACCATCAGTTCGGCGATGTGGTCTGCGTGCCTGTGCAGGCCTCTGTCGCATACGTCGGCAGCGACGGCTTCATCCTCTACACCGACTATGTGATTCCAGAACCGCAGAAGCAGTTCGTGCGTGGCGAGACATGGATGGAGAATGTTCCTGAATTTGATGCCAGCTGCGTCAGCGAAAAGGCTCCCGGCCAGTACGTGTTCCGTCTGCCGGAGGAGGAGTATAACTATTGTATCTATGCGCTGTCCAATCCTGCCTACTTCCTTACCTTCGTTTATAACATGGGGGACGATGAAAAGTGGTACCGCGAAGCGCAGGTTATGAGCGACCGCTACAAGGGCATACTCAAGGTGAAGGCCCAGCTGGACGGCAGCACCGTGCCCGCCATCATCGATGTCGTAGGCAAGGACATCGACGGCAACTGGGGCGTGGTGGCTTCGCAGGAAGTTAATCCGGAAACGGGCGAGGCAGTCTTCGAGCAGAATTGGGAGACCGGCACCGACAACCGCATCTTCCAGGGCGACTACTATGTGAAGGCTCGCGCTACAGACTCCACGATGGAGACCTACTACCCGGCTACCTCGTTCTGGACATCGGCTTCGCTTGTGGACATTATCGATGAAAACATGTGGAACGCCAAGCAGGTGGAAATCAATCTGCAGCCCATGCCCGCTCCGCTGGTCGGCACTGGCGTGATTGAAGGAACGGTGGGCACAGACCAGCTGCCTATGGCAGGCCGCAGAAAGGCACAGGATGCAGAAGCACGGGGCAACATCGTGGTCTATCTGCTGGATGCCGACAACAACATCGTTGCCCAGTCCGCTGCCGATGTCTACGGCAATTACCGCTTCGAGAACGTGCCCTTCGGCTCCTATACTGTAGTTCCCAATGTCGATGGCTATGTCGTAGTGGCTCCCACAGAAGTGACGCTGACCGCGGGAAACCCCATCGCCTCCGACGTGAACTATGATGTGACCAGTGAAGGTGTGATACCAACAGGCATCCACACAACAACTATCGCCGGCTCAACCGTCCAGAGCGTCTGGTCGCTCTCCGGCATCCAGTCGCTGGCACGCGGACAGAAGCAAGGTCCGGCGCAAGTCAGCATCATGCGCATGAGCGACGGCACGGTGAAGAAGGTCATCATGAAATAGCTTGCAACCCTCTTCCCGTTAGGGAACAGAAAAGCGGCAGCCACTCGTCCGAGCGGCTGCCGCCTTTTTAATTTTCAATTTTCAATCTTCAATGTTCAATGGCTTATTCCTCCCAGCCCAGTGCGCTTGCGCCGAGCACGGCGGCATTGGCATTCATCAGGCCGGAAACGAGGAACTTGGCTTTGCCCTTGAAGATCTTGAGCACGGCTTTGTCGTAGGCTTCCTTGATGGGGTTCATGATGAGGTCGCCTGCCTTGCAGAGACCGCCGAAGAAGATGAAGGCCTCGGGGCTGGAGAAGGCTGCGAAGTCGGCACAAGCCTCGCCCAGCATCTTGCCCGTGAGCTGGAAAATCTCGTTGGCAACCTCGTCGCCCTTGCCTGCCGCAATGCTCACGTCGAGCGATTCGATTTCTTCTGCCGGCTTGTCGCGAAGCAGGGATGGACGCTTGGTGTTGGCGAGAATCTCGCGGGCTGTGCGGGCAACGCCTGTGGCGGAGCAGTAAGCCTCCAGACAGCCTGTGCGTCCGCAACCGCAGCTGCGGCCCTTGTCCGTGCGGTCCATGATGACATGGCCGAGTTCGCCTGCGAAGCCGTCGCTGCCATAGACGAGCTGTCCGTTGATGACAATGCCGCTTCCCACGCCCGTTCCGAGGGTGATGACGATGAAGTTTTTCATGCCGCGGGCTGCGCCATAGGCCATTTCGCCCATAGCTGCGGCGTTGGCGTCGTTGGTGAGCTTCACGGGAATGCCTGTTGCATCGTTGAATAGCTTGGCAAGCGGCACGATGCCTTCATGCGCCCAGGGAAGGTTGGGAGCGAACTCGATAGTGCCGTTGTAGTAGTTGCCGTTGGGCGCACCGATGCCCATGCCCTGCACTTGGTCGGTACCGCCAATCTGTTCCAGCAAAGGCTTCAGGCAAGCCACGCCGGCCTCAACGAAAGCCTCCGCAGTCTTGTACTGCTGCGTCTTGATGCTGTTCTCTGCCACGATTTCACCACGAGCATTAACAACTCCGAACACGGTGTTGGTACCACCCAGGTCCACACCAATCACATAGGGTTTAACTTTGTCCATAGGTAATAATGGTTATTGTTTATAGGTTATTGGTTATTGAAGTGTTATTTCTGCACAAAGATAGGAAAAATAATTGAACATTGAACATTGAACATTGAAAATTATTCCTTATTCCTTAATTCTTTCACCTTTTCATCTTTTCACCTTTTCACCTTTTCACTTTTTTTCGTATCTTTGCACCCGCATTTGAGGAGAATAAACCGTAAATTGTAAATCGTTAAATTGTAAATTGTCTTGCTGTGGCTTGAGTCTGTGAATGCCATCGACCTCGCTGTCCGGGGCATGATGGTGGGAATTGTGGCAAGTGCGCCGATGGGACCTGTCGGGGTGCTGACCGTGCAGCGCACCCTCAACAAGGGGCGTTGGTATGGCTTTGCCACAGGCTGTGGAGCGGCAGTGAGCGACCTCATCTACGCCATGATAACAGGTCTCGGCATGAGCATTGTGATGGATTTCATCGAGCGCCCCACGACGATTCTCTATATCAAGATACTGGGCAGCATCCTGCTCTTCTGCTTCGGAGCCTATACCTATTACACCAAGCCTGCCGCCCCTCACGCGCCCAGCGGAAAGCGCGGAACGCTTTGGCACAATGCTTTCACGGGCTTCGTCATTACCGTCAGCAATCCGCTCATCATCTTCCTCTTCCTGGCACTCTTTGCCCGATGCGGCTTTGTCGTGCCTGACCATCATGTGGAGCAGGCCATCGGCTATGCCGGCGTATTGACGGGCGCCATCGTTTGGTGGCTTTGCCTGACGACAGCTCTCAACAAACTTGGCTCCCGTTTTGATATGAGTACCATCAGCCTGCTCAACCGCCTGCTTGGCCTGCTGGTCATGGTTGGCTCAACGGTAGGGCTGTTCTATACCTTATTTAGATAAAAGGAGCCTCTCCCCAACCCTCTCCCGTGGGAGAGGGAGAAATAAATAGTAAATCGTCAAATTGTTAAATCGTCAAATCGTCAAATTAAACCGTGTTCATCGCTCAGAAGCTCAGAAGTCAAAGTGTCAGTGCCTACCTTATATATATGTATCAGGTGGAGGACTTGGTGCGGGCCTACGGATTGGATGCCGACCGCATAGCCGCAGAGTATCTGCCGCGCTTCGGCTACGATGAGGAACAGATGAAGCAGGCAAGGGAATGGTACGAGTCGCTGGCCCGCATGATGAAGGAGGAGGGAAAGGAAGAGACCGGCCACCTTCGCGTCGTGCAGAATACGCTCGACCTCCTCGAAGACCACCACCAGGAGCTTCTTGCCGACAATGACGAGCAGGACTACAGGGCTGCCTACTACAAGGCGTTGCCCCACATCGTGGCGCTGCGTGCTCAAGGCAACAACAAGGAGAAGCACGAGATGGAAAACTGCATCGATGCCCTCTACGGAGCCACCCTTCTCCGTATGCAAGGCAAAGAACTCTCGGAGGGAACAAAGGCAGCCCTCAAACCCATCAGCGAACTGCTCCGCCTCGGCGAAGAGGAAAAACAATTTTGAATTTTGAATTTATAAATTTTGAATTATTTCAATGGTAAATGAAATAACCCGTCGTCGCACCTTTGCCATCATCTCGCACCCCGATGCCGGCAAAACAACATTGACCGAGAAGCTGCTCCTCTTCGGTGGACAGATTCAGGTGGCAGGTGCCGTGAAGAGCAACAAGATACGCAAGACCGCAACCAGCGACTGGATGGAAATCGAGAAGCAGCGCGGCATATCGGTCACAACCTCTGTGATGGAGTTTGATTACTCCCCCAAGGGGGAGCCAGAGGGGGCCTACAAGATTAACATCCTTGATACACCGGGCCACCAGGACTTTGCCGAGGACACGTTCCGCACGCTGACTGCCGTCGACAGCGCCATCATCGTCGTTGACGGTGCCAAGGGAGTCGAGGCACAGACACGCAAGCTGATGGAGGTCTGCCGTATGCGCAAGACACCCGTCATCATCTTCATCAACAAGATGGACCGCGAGGGCAAGGACCCCTTCGACCTCCTCGACGAGTTGGAGGAAGAACTGCAAATCAGTGTGCGCCCTCTCTCTTGGCCTATCAACCAGGGTGCCAAGTTCAAGGGCGTCTATAACATCTACGAGCAGAACCTCAACCTCTTCACGCCCGACAAACAGAAGGTGACGGAGAAGGTCGAGGTGGACATCAACAGCCAGGAACTCGACGAGAGGGTAGGGGAACGTGATGCAGCCAAGCTTCGCGAAGACCTCGAACTGGTGGATGGCGTTTACCCCGAGTTCGATGTGCAGACTTATCTTGATGCAGATGTCGCTCCGGTCTTTTTCGGCTCTGCCTTGAACAACTTCGGCGTACAGGAACTGCTCGACTGCTTCGTGCGTATCGCCCCCTATCCGCGTCCCACACAAGCAGAGGAACGAATCGTCACGCCAGACGAGCCTAAGTTTACCGGCTTCATCTTCAAGATAACGGCCAACATCGACCCGAACCATCGCTCCTGCATCGCCTTCTGCAAGGTCTGCTCTGGCAAGTTCATCCGCAACGCGCCTTATCTGCATGTGCGCCAAGGTAAAACGCTCCGCTTCTCCAGTCCCACGCAGTTCATGGCTCAAAGGAAGGAAACCATCGACGAGGCTTGGCCAGGGGACATCGTTGGCTTGCCCGATAACGGTATCTTCAAGATAGGCGACACGTTGACCGAAGGCGAACTGTTGCATTATCGCGGCTTGCCGTCCTTCTCGCCCGAGATGTTCAAGTACATCGAGAACGCCGACCCCATGAAGACAAAGCAGTTAGAGAAGGGCATCAACCAGCTCATGGACGAAGGCGTGGCGCAGCTCTTCATCAATCAGTTCAACAACCGCAAGGTCATCGGCACCGTCGGTCAGTTGCAGTTCGAGGTCATCCAGTACCGCCTTGAGAACGAGTACGGAGCCAAGTGCCGCTGGGAACCCATCAGTCTCTACAAGGCTTGCTGGGTGGAAGCAATGCCCGGCTACGAAAGCGAGCTAGAAGCCTTCAAGAAGCGCAAGCACCAGTACATGGCCCGCGACCGCGAAGGCCGAGACGTCTTCCTTGCCGACTCAGGCTACGTCCTCCAAATGGCCCAGCAAGACTTCGAGCACATCCGCTTCCACTTTACAAGCGAGTTTTAGGACAACCTAACAGGTTGTGTTAAACAACAACGGATTGCACGGATTTAACGGATGTCTCTTTGGCTGTCATTGCGACCTAAATCCGTAAAATCCGTGCAATCCGTTGTTTATAGATTTCGTGTTCTGCTTTAATCTTTATTTTGCAGGAATAATTTGCTCAGCAATTCGTCGAAATACTCATCAACCGACACAGTACCAGCCATCACACGTTCCCTCGTAGAAACGTCCTTCGACGTAGCATGATAATTACTTAAAGTATAGGGAGCAATGGCTTCAGCTGCCATTACTGGTTCGGCTTCAATGTCACAATACTTCTTTCCCATATTGCTTAGTATTTCGCCTTTCTGCCCGCAAAGGTACGATAATTTCTGATTACATCCAAGTCTTGGTAATGGGTTTTATTTCAAAATGCCAATACGCAAGCTAAAGCTAAAGCAAGTCCTTTTTTTGTTTTATTTCATCATTTTTTAGCCTGCTATTATTTTGTTTCATATAAATTCGCTATCTTTGCAACGAAATTATTGTATAGACTACATGTAATATGCCAACAGTATTTATCTTCTTTGGATTCAGGTTTCTGTTCTACTCAAACGACCATGAACCTGTACATGTTCACATCGTTAAGGACGATTGCGAAGCCAAGTATAATGTGACCCCCATAGAACAAATATATAATCATGGTTTCAAGAAACAACAGATAGCCATCATTGAATCCATCATTGAAGAGAACGTGGAGGTTATCACGGAGCGTTGGAAAATGCATTTCAAGAAATGAAAAACAACATGAATATAGTAAAAGTCTGGGTGGATGCCGCCCATGTGTATGCGGAGACAGCCGACGGCCTTCGCGCCCAATATGCTTTTTCCGAATGGGAGCGACTGGCTCATGCTACTGACGACCAGCGTCGTGACTTCTATCTGTCACCATTTGGCATTCACTGGCCGCAGATTGACGAAGACCTTTCCTTCGAAGGCATGTTCCGCGATAATGGCTTCACAGCATTACAGACGGTCTGACATTGATTTCAGAATCACCAAGCATTATATTCGTCCTTTACCAGCCCCAGCCTATCCGCAGGGGCTTTTTATTTGCCCAACCTGCGCAAGAGTTTTTATCTTCCAAGAACATCCTTGCGCAACCCGCGCAAGCCCTTTTTTGTTTTATTTCATCAAATTTTAGGTCCGCAAGCATCTTGTTTCATATAAATTCGCTATCTTTGCACTACTACATACAAATACCAATCTGCATTCGCTTACACATTTTATGAAAAACATCTATTTATATTTAGTTCTGCTATTGTTTGCTGTAGGTTGTAACAAAGAATCAATAGAGGGACCTCAATTATTCAACAGTAAATACTTGGAAGGTGTTTGGTACATCACTGGGAGAACTGGAATTTATAAGTTTCAAGGTGATACGGTAAGTTACAAATATGATGAAAATGTAATGGGATATGAGGAGCATACCATAAAGTTGATACAAGGGAAATTGAACACATATTCAATATCTACTAAGATGAGATATCCCAAACAAAGAGATAATGAATCTGAAGAGGACTATGCAGAAAGAATAGAAAAGGGACAATATTCGATGGATGAGTTAAACATCATATCTTTCGAAAGCCCCAGTTGGATTGTCTCTGGTAACGATATATATATTCCTGGCTATTATGTGGCAGATATAGAAGTGGAGGAAAAATATCTGGTGTCTAAAATTGTAAAGCAGACAAAGAACAATTTTATTATAGCCTGTACGAACCCGACAATATCGGACTATGCCATAGAAGGAACGCCTTCTTTTAAATACTATATGACTTTTACGAGAATAAGGTAGAAGTTGACTTATTGAAAGTTTCCTATAGTTAAGCGAATGTATTTGAGAAACGAATGAGCGGATAGCTCCAAAACTTCGTTGGCTATCCGCTCTTTTCTTTGTTTGTGAACATTTATGCCGCTTGTCCGATGTCGTGCAGGAACTCGGGGGCGAGGTCGGCACCGTTGGCCCATTTAATGGTGTAAACCGTGAGACCTTCTCCCATAAAGTGAAGATTTCAGCCCCATGCAGGATATATTAGAATAAGTCGGAATGTGTGCCAGTTTGCAGAAAGAGCAGTATCAATTCTGTCTCGTTCTGCTCCCATGTCATCAACCAATCCGACTGGATGTGACACTCCCACTGTCCCTGCCGATTTCCTGACAGCCTGTGAGGATGATATTGTGCAGGCAGCGTACCCGTATCAGCCAGTAAGTCCATGGCATCGGTAATTAGCTGCATGTTAAGCCCTCGTTTAATGCAACGGCGGAAGTCTTTCTTGAACTGGTTCGAGATTTTGACTGTGTATTTCATAAATCTACAATCCCATTTCTTTGTAGAAATCGTCCAACGATGCGTATGTTGTCACCCGTCCATGCTTCACATCGTCCATAGCCTCGCGATAGCCCGCCGTCTTCGTGATATCAAACTCCTTGGGCTTTTGAACCTTTACCGAAGCCACGCCCCGCATCAGCTTCATGGCTTTCTTGAGGTCGGCAATAATTGCATCTGGTTCCAGCGTGACAATAATCTGATTCGGCGACGGAGTAAAAGTTGCTACATTTGCCATAGTGCTTGCTGTTTGTTCTGTGTTTACGCAGGCAAAGGTACAAAGAATAATTGGAAAGTGTATCGCTCTTGCAAATATTTCGTTTGTTCCTTCCTGCTTTTCTTCACTTTTATTTAATAAATGTGACCTTATCTGGTTGTTTTCGGCGAAAAAGAAGTATCTTTTGTGAAACCGCTACGAGAGTTTGGCCAGACCGCCCTCGGATGTCTCTTTGTAGAGCGAGGGAAGGTCGTGACCTGTCTGCTTCATGACGCGCAGGACGCGGTCGAAAGAGACGCGGTGACGCCCGTCGGAGAGGGAGGCATAGAAGTTGGCATCCAATGCTCGGGCAGCGGCAAAGGCGTTGCGCTCGATGCAGGGAATTTGCACGAGACCGCAGACAGGGTCGCACGTCATGCCCAAGTGATGTTCAAGTCCCATCTCTGCCGCATACTCGATTTGGTTCACACTGCCACCGAACAGCTGACAGGCAGCGGCAGCGGCCATAGCACTGGCTACACCCACTTCGCCTTGACAACCCACATCGGCACCGGAGATGCTGGCATTGTGCTTTGCCAGATTGCCAATGAGCCCCGCAGTGGCTATAGCGTGCAGTATGCGTTCGTCGGAAAAGGCGTGGTTATGCCCCAGATGGTAGAGCACGGCAGGCAGTACGCCACACGAGCCGCAAGTGGGCGCTGTGGCGATGACACCGCCCGAGGCATTCTCCTCGCTAACGGCCAGCGCATAGGCATAGACGAGTCCGGAGCTTTGCAGATTGGCCTTATAGCCCTTTGCTTTTGTGTAGTAGATAGGAGCCTTGCGCTGCAAACCCAACGGACCGGGCAGCACACCTTCGTGGTTGATGCCTCGCTCCACACTCTCGCACATCACCTGCCACACTTTCGCGAGGTAGTCCCATATCTCGGGACCTTCATTTCGCTCCACATATTCCCATAGTGAGCACCCTGTCTCGTTGCACCATTGCATGATGTCGTCCATTGTGGTCTGCGGATAGACACGTCTGTGCTCCACAGCGTCATTGGGACCCTCGGAGAGTGCTCCGCCTCCGATGCTATAAACTACCCACTCATCGCTCAGGCTGCCGTCACTCTCTTGGACAGCAAAACGCATGGCATTGGGATGGTAGGGCAGCCGCGTCTGCGGTTCCCAATGAATGACTGCCGAACCTTGCTCCTCCAGCACGCGAAGGATGGCGATATCGGTCATGTGCCCTTTGCCAGTCGCTGCCAGAGAGCCATAGAGAACGACATCGAACTTCGAGGCATCAGGATGTCGCTTCACATACATTTTTGCTGCCGACTGCGGCCCCATCGTATGACTGCTGGAGGGACCGATACCTATTCTGAAAAGGTGACGTAGTGATTCCATGATTATCTGTTTGTTCTTATGAGTCCTATGCCTGAAGACAGCAAAACGTCTTCGGAGTAGGTCTAATATCTTCTTGTTTGCCCACAAAGATACGATAATTTCTGATTACATCCAAGTATCAGTATTAGGATTTTAGTTCAAATGGCTTTTGCCCACGTCGGGCAAATCCCTTTTGGTTCCCAAATTTCCTTGCCCGCGGCGGGCAAACGTGTTTTTACAGAAAACATCCTTACGCAACCTTCGTAAACCTTTAATTAACTTTTTAAAAGGTTTTATCTTTTGCAAACTTTGTGATTTAGATATGAGTAATGAAATTTCATTTCCCGTTTTTCCGCGATTTGAGCCATAATAACTGTAATCGTAATTATTCAACTTTAGCATGTAGGCTGACATACCGTCTGTAATATGATAATCAAACACAAAGACTCAAAGTCACAAAGTAATACCCCTGCCGAAGAAGACACAAAGGTCTTGGCGGAAAGCTTTGTGTCTTCAATTCCGCGGCGTAGCTCTTCTTGTCTTCGTGTCTTTGTGTTTGATTATA
>JAFXZK010000077.1 GCA_017541265.1 Bacteroidaceae bacterium
AGCATTGCCGGGTTCGTAGACTTTGGTAAATGAGCTTATCGCGTTGGTGGAGGTGGAGACGTAGATGTCGTAGTGTTCGTGGTAATTGCCATCATCCCTTACCCAGAACTTCAGGATGCCGCCCAAATCCACAAGGGGGGAAATCATCCAGTTGTCGACGTTGTATGCGTTACCGCTCCAGCTCCTGGACATAACCATATAGTTGCCGCTGTGAGCAGGAACCTTTTCACTAAAGCTCCCATCAAACTGTCTCCAATCGGTGTTTTCGTTGCCCTCGCCGTTGCGGACGATGGACCATTGGCTTATGCCCTCTTCGAAGTTGTCGGAGAAGGTAACCGCGCCTTCCGTTATTGACCTGTAGCGCAGGTTGTAGCTGTCGGCATCGCCCGTCCAGCTGATGTCGGCTGAGTTGGCTGTGATGTTGGCGGCGGCTATGCCGGCGGGTGCGGCCTTCTGTGCCTTCGCTCCTGTCAGAGAGAAGAGCACGGCGAAGAGCGTCAATAACGCTTTCGTGAGTAATCTTTTCCTTTTCATGAAATAAATACTTTAGTTAATACTATGGTAGAATGATATAAGAATGGTTTATGGGCACAAAGGTAAGACTTTTTTCGGAAACGCAACATACAAAAATAAAGAAAACTGCACGAAACGGTGTGATTATGTGTGTTTTATGCATAACTATGCTAATTTTCGGCCTCTTTCCTGTGTTTGATGTTTTTGTCCCTCGCGCGTACATATATTTATTATTGGTGTCCGGGGAATTTATTTCATTATCTCCAGTTCCATCGATTTCATCAGTATTTAGAGCAAAATATGATTGTTCGGGGCTTGGGATGCCCTGGGCTGACATCTTAATGGCCTTTTAGGCCGATTTCCCCAGACAGCATTGATTTCAATAAGAGCGTGCCTTTATTTCAATAAGAGCGTGCCTTGTTGACAATAAGAGCGTGCCTTTATGGCAAACAAGGCACGCCTTGTTTGCAAACATGGCGTGCCTTGTTTTTGGAGATGACGTGCGATAGAACTTGTGTTAATGAAATAACTTCCCCGGACAGCAATATATATTTATATGGTGCGTGACAAAAAATCCCCCTCTCCCGTCGGAACGGGGGAGGGGGATGAAGTGTTTACGTGGGAAGGATTTTTCCCTTACTCTTCGCCCAAGAGAATCTTCATCATCTCGCAAGCGGAGTAGGGGACGGGAGTGCCGGGGCCGAAGATGCAGGCAACGCCAGCCTTGTAGAGGAAGTCGTAGTCCTGTGCGGGTATGACACCGCCGGCTGTGACCATGATGTCCTCACGACCAAGCTTCTTCAGCTCTTCGATGAGCTGAGGAATCAGCGTCTTGTGACCTGCTGCCAGCGAGCTGGCGCCCACGATGTCCACGTCGTTCTCCACGGCCTGACGTGCTGCTTCGGCAGGAGTCTGGAACAACGGTCCCATATCCACATCGAAGCCACAGTCGGCATAACCTGTTGCCACTACCTTTGCGCCACGGTCGTGACCGTCCTGACCCATCTTGGCAACCATGATGCGGGGACGGCGGCCTTCCTTCTTGGCGAAGGCGTCGGTCATTTCGCAAGCCTTGTCGAAGAGCTTGTCGTTCTTGCTTTCACTTCTATACACGCCTGAAATAGTTCTGATTACTGCTTTGTAACGGCCCACGATGGCTTCGCAGGCATCACTTATCTCACCCAATGTGGCACGGTGGCCTGCGGCGATGACAGCCAGGTCGAGCAGGTTGTGCTCGCTCTTCTTGCCCTCGTTGAACTCGCGGACGCATTCGGTGATGGCCTCGAGGTCCTTCTTCACCTGTGCCTCGTCGCGCTTTGCTCTGAGCTGCTTCAGGGATTCTTCCTGCTGCAGGCGCACGGCGGTGTTGTCAATCTCAAGGATGTCGATGGGATCTTCATGGTCGAGACGATACTTGTTCACGCCGACGATGGTCTGCACGCCGCTGTCGATGCGGGCCTGAGTGCGGGCAGAAGCTTCCTCGATACGCATCTTGGGCAGTCCGGTCTCGATGGCCTTTGCCATACCGCCCAGCTTCTCGATTTCCTGAATGTGCTCCCAAGCCTTGTGATACAGCTCGTAGGTGAGCTTCTCAACATAGTAAGAGCCAGCCCACGGGTCGATGTGCTTGCAGACTTGGGTCTCGTTCTGAATGTAAATCTGAGTGTTACGGGCGATACGAGCGGAGAAGTCTGTGGGCAGGGCAATGGCTTCGTCGAGGGCGTTGGTGTGCAAGCTCTGGGTGTGACCCAGCACGGCAGCCATAGCCTCGATACAGGTGCGGCCCACGTTGTTGAAGGGGTCTTGCTCTGTCAGAGACCAGCCTGATGTCTGCGAGTGTGTACGCAAAGCCATGGACTTCGGGTTCTTGGCGCCGAAGCTCTTCACAATCTTCGCCCAAAGCAGACGGCCTGCACGCATCTTGGCAATCTCCATGAAGTGGTTCACACCGATTGCCCAGAAGAAGCTGAGACGCGGAGCGAAGGCATCCACCTCGATGCCGGCATTGATACCTGCGCGGAGGTAGTCCATGCCGTCGGCCAGCGTGTAAGCCAGCTCGATGTCGGC
>JAFXZK010000078.1 GCA_017541265.1 Bacteroidaceae bacterium
GACTCATCCGCGTGGCACTCGTGGGATATACCAACGTCGGCAAGAGTACCATCATGAATATGCTTGCAAAGAGCGAGGTATTTGCCGAGAACAAACTCTTCGCCACCCTCGACACTACCGTCCGCAAGGTGGTGATAGAAAACCTCCCCTTCCTGCTTGCCGACACCGTAGGATTTATCAGGAAACTGCCCACCGACCTTGTCGATTCCTTCAAATCGACCCTCGACGAGACACGCGAGGCAGACCTGCTGCTGCACATCGTAGACATCTCACACCCCGACTTTGAAGACCAGATAAACGTCGTCGAGAAAACCCTCGCCGACCTGGGATGCGCCGACAAACCGTCAATGATAATATTCAACAAGATAGACGCCTACACTTGGGACGAGAAGGACGAGGACGACCTCACGCCGGTGAAGAAGAACGAGATATCGCTGGAGGACCTCAAGCGGACATGGATGGCAAAACTGAACGACAGCTGCCTCTTTATCTCCGCAAAGGAAAAGCAGAACATCGACGAGTTCCGCGAGGTTATCTACAAGAAAGTCCGCGAACTCCACGTGCAGAAATATCCATATAACGACTTCCTGTGGCAGGAGGAATTATGAATTTTGAATTTTGAATTAAAATATGGACTACAGGTATTTAGAACAGCATGAGATTGAACAGCTGGAAGATCAGGGTTGTTACAGCGACAACTGGCAACTGGTAATGGTAGCGGAAGACTTTGACCCTGCGGGGATTCATAACGCCGGTTTCGACGGCGAAGTGCGCATTGGCAGCGGAGTACACATCCGTAACGTCGGCATCATCCGCACCACCGACGGCGCCACATTTGGCGAGAACGTCACCATCAGCGTACAGAATGAAGCCGGCGACGGTAACCTGATACTCTACAGCGGCCTGACGTCACAGACCGCCGCCCTCATGGTGCGCAATGTGGACAACAAGCCACTCTTCGACAAGATAAAGGAACTCGTTGCCCGCCACGTAGAGGAGAACAGCGTGCCATGCACCACCATTGGCGACGGCGTCACCATCAACGACTGCCGCGAGCTCACCAACGTGAACATCGGACCATACTGCGAACTGTCCGGCGCATCACGCCTCGTGGACTGCACCCTGTCTCCTACCCCGGAAGCTAACATTTACATCGGCGACGACGTCATAATGGAGAATGTCATAGCACAGGCCGGCGCTACCATCGTGGACGGCGCAAAGATATACGACACCTTCGTAGGCGAGGCATGCCACATAGGACGCGGATTCACATCCGAGAACTCCGTATTCTTCGCCAACTCCCACATGGACAACGGCGAGTCTTGTGCAGCCTTCTGCGGACCGTTCTCCGTAAGCCATCACAAGAGTTCGCTGCTCATCGGCGGAGAATATTCCTTCTACAACGCCGGTTCGGGCACCAACTTCTCCAACCATGCCTACAAGATGGGCCCGATACACTACGGCACAATGGAACGCGGCGCAAAGACAGCCAGCAGCGCACACATACTGTGGCCGGCACACATCGGTGCTTTCTGCATGGCCATGAACAAGATACAGTCTCATCCCGACACCTCGATGCTGCCATTCTCATACGTCATCGGCGAAGGCAGGAAGACTGTCGTAATACCAGGCATCAACCTCTGCACCGTAGGCACATACCGCGACGTCATGAAATGGCCAAAGCGTGACAAGCGCCCACAGAGCGGCAGGAAGTCGTTCATCACATTCGACTGGCTGTCACCCTTCGTAATACAGAAGGTAAAGAGCGGCATAAAATACCTCGAATCACTGCAAGAGGAGCAGGGCTATGACACTGATTACTACAAGGGCGAGGGATTCGTCATTCCTTCCAACGCGCTGGCAAAAGGTCTGCAGTATTACAATCTGGCACTGAGGATGTACGGCAATGCCAACACCCCGGGCGAATGGACCGATATGCTCGGACTCCTGATGCCGGAAGAAGCGCTCGACCAGATAAAGGAAGACATCATGAGCGGCGACATATCATCCATCGACACCCTCGAGGAGAGATTCAGCGACATCTTCGACAGCTACGCACAATGGAAAGGATTCTCCGACAACGACGGTGACATGGAGCAGGCACATGAAGAGTGGCTGAACTACATACGCCGCGATGCCGAGAAGGAATACGACATGGGCGACGTCTCGGAAGAAATGGTGCAGGATTTCATAAACTCACTGAATTGAGTGAAAATATTTCCCATAAGTCCCATAGGACCAATAAGCCCCATAATTTATAAAGAATTGAAATGAAGAAAGTTTTTCTGTTTATTTGTTGTGCCCTGATAAGCGTCACCTCAATGGCTCGCAGCTATGAAGAGGTAAAGGGCGACCCAATGAAGACACGCATCTACACCCTTGACAACGGAATGAAGGTATATCTTTCCGTCAACAAAGAACATCCGCGTATCACAGCGCACATTGCCGTGAATACCGGCTCAAAGAACGACCCTGCCGAGTACACCGGCTTGGCACACTACCTGGAGCACCTGATGTTCAAGGGCACACCATCGTTCGGCACAGCGAACTATGAAGCAGAAAAGCCCCTACTTGACAAGATATGTTCGCTCTACGAAGAGCATCGCACCCTGACCGACCCTGCACAGCGCAAGGCGAAGTATCGC
Source organism: Bacteroidaceae bacterium (assembly GCA_017541265.1). Taxonomy (GTDB): domain Bacteria; phylum Bacteroidota; class Bacteroidia; order Bacteroidales; family Bacteroidaceae; genus Physcousia. The sequence goes on from JAFXZK010000078.1 coordinate 2,646, forward strand.
GAGATAGACTCCGTATCACAGATTGCGGCGCAATACTTCATCCCCAACGAGTATGACAAGATGATGACCGCCATCGGCAGTCAGGGCACTAACGCCTACACCTCATACGACGTCACATGCTACATAGAGAACATCCCGTCCAACGAACTGGAGAGATGGTGCATCGTACAGAGCGACCGTTTCCAGAACATGGTGATACGCGGATTCCACACCGAGTTGGAGGCTGTGTATGAAGAGAAGAACATCAACATGACAAAGGACAACAACAAGGCTTACAATGCCATGCTGAAGAAACTGTTCCCTTGTCATTCCTATGGCACACAGACCACCATCGGCACACAGGAGCACCTGAAGAATCCGTCACAAGTGGCTATTATGGAATACTACAAGAAGTTCTATGTTCCTAACAATATCGCCATCTGTATGGCAGGCGACCTTGACCCCGACAAGACAATAGAGATGTTGGAGAAATATTTTGGCACATGGAAGAACGACGGCACTAATACAAAGGTACCGGGAAGAACTTTCCCCGAACAGCCCGCAATCACATCTCCGCAGGACACTACAGTATATGGCAAAGAGATAGAACGCGTCTCACTGGCATGGAGAATGAAAGGCGCTGCATCATTGCAGGGCGATACCCTCTCAATGGTGGATATGTTGCTCAGCAACGGCAAAGTGGGACTGATAGACACCGACCTCAACAACAAGATGAAGACTCTCAGCGCGGGCAGTGGCACAATGGACCTGAAGGACTACAGCATCTTCGTCCTCACCGGTACGCCTAATGAGGGACAGACTCTGGACGAAGTCAAAGAACTCCTGCTGGCAGAACTGGAGAAGCTGAAGAACGGTGACTGGGACGAGGGAATGATGAAAAGCATCATTGCCAATGCTAAGCTGGCAAAGCTGCAGAGCCTCGACAGCAACAATAGCCGCGTAAGCCAGATGAAAGACTGCTTCATAAACGATATACCATGGGAGCAGAATATCACCCAGCTGGACCGCATCAGCAAACTGACCAAGGCTGACATCACATCATGGGCAAAGGAAAATATCACCGACGGATATGTAATAATGTACAAACGTCAGGGAGAGGACACCACAATAATAAAGATTGAGAAGCCTGAGATTACTCCGATATCAAGCAACCGCGATATGCGCAGTAAGTTCATGGAGGACTTTATGTCAAGGGAAGTAGAGGATATTCAGCCTCAGTTTATAGACTTCAACAAGGAACTGACATTCAGCACCACCAAGAACGGACTCCCAATAATCTATAAGCAGAACACAACGGACGACCGTTTCTTCCTCTCCTATCGATTTGCTTTCGGAGATTTGGCAGACCTGCGCTATGACATCGCATCCGGCTACATGGACCTCCTAGGAACAAACAAAGAAACTCTGGAACAGATACAGAGAAACTTCTACGACATCGCATGCAGCTATGGTTTCGGTGTTGGTGACGAGACATCATCTATCACTGTTTCGGGACTCCAGGAGAATATGCCACAGGCAATCACCATGATGGAGAATCTTCTGCAAGACCTGAAGTCTGACACAGCAGTGTATAACAAACTGCTCGACCAAACCGCAAAAGCCCGCATGGAAGGACGCAACAGGCAGAACAACTGTTACAGCGCCCTCGTCACTTATGGTCTCTACGGAGAACGCAATCCTAATACCAACGTACCAAGTGTCAGCGAAATGCGCGCTATGAAACCAGAGACATTCACAGAACTTCTGAAAGGTCTCACGTCCCTGAAGCACGAAGTTATCTATTGGGGACCTGCAAGCCTGAGCGAACTGAAAAAGATTCTTGAAAAGTGCCCGAGTGCAAAGATAAAGGAGTTCAAGGATGTTCCGGAAAACAAGTTCTACACTAAGCTGCCGACACCAGAGAATGAGATTTATCTTGCCCCATATGATGCGCCAAACATCAATATGCGTATGATGTATAACACCGAAAAGCCGCTGGATATTCAGAAGTTCCCACTCGTCACTATATTCAACGAATACTTCGGTGGGGGCATGAATGCTGTCGTTTTCCAGGAGCTCCGCGAAACACGCGGACTGGCATACAATGCATGGGCCACTTATAACACACCTTCCAGAAAGGGAGATACCGAATATTATCAGCAGCACATCATATCACAAAACGATAAGATGATTGACTGCATAAAGACTTTCAAATCTATCACCGACACCATACCACAGTCAGAGGCAGCCTTTAACACTGCCAAGCAGAATATGATGAAGAGCATTGCCGCGCAGCGCACCGTCAAGGCTGGGGCAATAAACAGATACCTCGCTGCACGCAGACTCGGTATAGACTACGACATCAACAAGATGTACTGGGAGGCAATACCAAAGATAACACTGCAAGACATCGTAAACTTTGAGCAAGAGAACATCAAGGGCAAACCGATGAAATATCTGATTCTTGGTAAGGAAGCAGACCTCGACGTCAAGTCCCTCGAGAAACTCGGCCCTGTTAAGCGACTCACATTAGATGACATTTTCCCAAGTTATAAATAAACCTAAAATAAAAACATTATGGCAAACGTAGAATTTAAGTACGCCCCAATGTTCCAGTTGGGCGAAGACACAACAGAGTATCGTCTTATTTCAAAGGATGGCGTCAGCGTAAGTGAATTTGAAGGCACCCCCATCCTCAAAGTCAGCAAAGAAGCTTTGGAACTGCTTACCACACAGGCATTCCACGATGTGAACTTCATGTTACGCCGCGAGCACAACGAGAAAGTAGCAAGCATTCTCAACTCACCTGAGGCAAGCGACAACGACAAGTACGTAGCTCTCACCATGCTTCGTAACGCAGAGGTAGCTTGCAAGGGTCAGTTGCCATTCTGTCAGGATACCGGTACTGCCATCATCCACGGTGAGAAGGGACAGCAGGTATGGACAGGTTTCGAGGATGAAGAGCCTCTCGCAAAGGGTGTATATAATACGTACACCTCAGACAATCTGCGTTATTCTCAGAACGCTCCTCTGGATATGTATAATGAGGTAAATACAAAGTGTAACCTGCCAGCACAGATAGATATCGAGGCAACACACGGCATGGAATACAAATTCCTGTGTGTTGTCAAAGGTGGCGGTTCTGCAAACAAAACATACCTTTATCAGGAGACAAAGGCACGCATACAGAATCCTGGTACTCTCGTTCCTTTCCTTGTTGAGAAGATGAAGAGCCTCGGAACAGCTGCATGCCCTCCATACCATATCGCCTTTGTAATCGGTGGAACTTCTGCTGAGAAGAATCTGCTGACCGTGAAGCTGGCATCAACAAAGTTCTATGACTCACTGCCAACAACAGGTGACGAGACAGGTCGTGCTTTCCGCGACGTAGAACTCGAGAAGCAACTGCTTGAAGAAGCAAAGAAGATAGGCTTCGGTGCACAGTTCGGTGGTACAGCATTCGCTCACGACGTGAGAGTAGTTCGTCTGCCACGTCACGGAGCATCATGTCCTATTGGACTTGGCGTATCATGTTCTGCAGATCGTAATATCAAGGCAAAGATAAATAAAGACGGTGTATGGATTGAGAAGATGGACGACAAACCATACGAACTGATTCCAGAGGCACTGCGTCAGGCAGGTGAAGGAGATGCTATACAGATAAAC
>JAFXZK010000079.1 GCA_017541265.1 Bacteroidaceae bacterium
ATGCTGACGGATTGCAAATCCGCCAGAACAGGGGGGTAAAGAAAAACACAAATTACCATCAATGGCTCACGAATTACCATTAATAATTATATGACAATTACATGGGTTATTACATGGCAATTACATGTTAAAGAAAAACACATATTGCCATCAATGGTCCACGAATTATCATGAATAATAACATGTGCAATTCATGATCCATTACATGGCAATTATATGTTGAAAGGAAAGCACATAGTATAATCAGGAATTAGAGAATCAGAGATTTCTCCGATACGAACAAGAAAAACACAGAAAAAATAGCAGGGAATGGCATCTGGCATGCAAGGAAAGAAAAAAACAAATTGTCGGAGATTAGCGGGCTTCAACTTCCCATTTGACACATTTCAGGCAGGCAAAAACGGGGCAAAAAAGCGCCGTTTAGGACAAAAAGGTTGGGGGCGCCGGGCAACACAGCACGTTCTTATGGCCATAAGTCCACGTTCTTATGGTCATAAGTCCATGGAGTTTCGAGCGAATCTCTACACTCAAAATGGGAGAAAAGACGGCAAAACAGCCCTATTTTTGCTATGTCCGGATGGCATTCCCACATGTTAAAAGCCGAAAACTGGAAGTTGAAGCCAAAGACAAGCCCTGTAAATCAGCATGTTACAAAATTCGCTCGATTTAAGCGCATCTTTTTGGAAAAATGACAAAAAGTATGGCTCGGACGTTTTCAGGCGTTCCTACGAGGCACGTCAAAAATCAGGATGTAAGTAAAACAGCATTTTTATTTACAATTTGTCAAATCGAGCACATCTGGCTCCACAAAACTACGTTTTCCTCCTGTTCACATAACAAATCCACCCGAACGAAGTATTTTTGAATTTTGATTTTGATTTTTGAATTAAATGTTGTATCTTTGCACCCGTGTTTGAGGATTGAACATTGAAAATTGAAGATTGAAGGTTGAGAATTGAAGATTGAGGATTGAAGATTGAAGATTGAAAATTGAAGATTGAACATTGAAGATTGAACATTGAAGATTGAACATTAACTTTAAGACCAAATAATGGCGATTAAGTTTCAATACAACAAGACCTCGCTGCAGCAAATCGAGAAGGCTCTAAAGATGCGCCAGCGCACGCTGCCCATCATCAAGAGCAAAGAGACGGCGCTGCGATTAGAGGTAAAGAAGTGCAAGGAGGAAGCCGACGAGCTGGAGCGCAAGCTGCAAAGCCAGATTGAAGGCTACGAGAAGATGTACGCCCTCTGGGGCGAGTTCGACGCTTCGCTCGTCAGTCTGGACGATGTGGAGCTGGGCGTCAAGAAGATTGCCGGCGTGCGCGTCCCTGTGCTCAACAACATCAGCCTGAAGGTGAAGCCCTTCGGCCTGTTCAGCGCCCCGAAGTGGTACTTCGACGGCATCAAGCTCCTGCAAGGGCTTGCCAAGACCGCCGTAGAGCGCGAGTTCGCCGATGCCAAGCTGCATCTCCTGGATCATGCGCGTAAGAAGACGACGCAGAAGGTGAACCTCTTCGAGAAAGTCCAGATACCGGGCTACCAGGAGGCTGTGCGCAAGATAAAGCGTTTCATGGAGGACGAGGAGAACCTCTCCAAGTCGTCGCAAAAGATTCTGAAGTCACTTCAGGAGAAGAGAAAGGAGGAGGAAGTAGCATGATTGAGAAAATGAAGAAGCTCACCTTCCTGGTGACACAAAAAGAATACGACGGCTTCATCGCCGGGCTGCGCGAACAGGGAGTGGTGCATGTGCAACAGCTGAAGCAAGGGCAGACAAGCCCCGCCCTCCAGCAGGCTCTCGACACAAGGCTCCGCTATCAGCAGGCCATCGACTATCTCGACATTTCGCTGAAGGCGTGGGGAGAAAGCCCCCTCCCCGCTCCCCCTTTGGGGGAGGGCCAAAGAGCCGCCGAAAAGGATTTAGTTGCTCTTATTGAGCGAAGGGTCAGCGAGAATGGAGCACTCCCCCAAAGGGGGAGCGGGGAGGGGGCTTTGAGTTTCGTCGAGAAGCTCAAGGCCGAAGAAGTCAGCATACGCCACGAGATAGACGAAGCAGAAAAGAACGTCCGGAAGCTTGAGCCGTGGGGCAACTTCAGCTGGGAAAGCATCAAGCGGATCCAGCAGGAGTCGGGCTTGCAGGTCTATTTCTATGCCTGCTCCACCAAGTCGTTCCTGGCGGAATGGGCGGAGAAGTACTTCGCCACACCTGTCGACGAATATCAGAAGCGCACTTACTTCCTGGCATTCTCCAACGAAGAGCCGGACATTAAGGCCGAGCGCATCGAACTGCCCGACGGCACGCTCGAGCAGTATCGTCAGGAGCTGGCAGCCGCCAAGGAAGCGCTCCAGAAGAACCACGACACGACGTGCCAGTTCGCGCGTCAATATAAAGAGGAACTCGTGAAGGGCCTGAAGCAGGCTCAGGGCGAGATACAGCTCCAGCAAGTTGAACTCTCGGACGAAAGCATTGCCGACGGAGCCGTCCGCCTCATGGTTGGCTGGACGTTGGCTGACAAGGCCGACGAACTCTGCAAGTGGCTCGACGAGAAGCAAGTCTTCTATGAACTGGAAGACCCGGCCTACGAGGATGACGTGCCCGTGAAGATAACCAACGACGGCTACACCAGCCTCTTCGAGCCTATCCTCCGCATGTACTCGCTTCCCAACTATCGCGACATCGACCCGAGCGTCTTCTTCGCTCCGTTCTTCATGCTCTTCTTCGGCCTCTGCCTCGGCGACGGCGGCTACGGTCTGCTTGTCCTGCTGGGCGGCATATACCTGGCATTGAAGGGTGGGAACGACGACATGAAGAGTTATGGACGGCTCGGCATTTGGCTCGGCTTGGCAACAACCGTCTGCGGCCTGCTCATGGGTACCGTCTTCGGCATCGACCTCACACAGCAGGACTGGGCAATACTGGCTCCCGTCAAGCCATACTTCCTGAACGACAACGGCGTAGGGCCTATCTTCGGCTACTCGCCCATGATGGTCATTTCCGTCATCATCGGTCTCGTGCAAGTTCTCTTAGGCATGGTGCTCAAGGCTTGCAAAGCTTGGAAGAACTATGGCTTTGGCTACGCCATCGGCACCTTCTCATGGGTAGTGGCTCTGCTCTCTGCCATCGCCCTCTTCGGCTTGCCTGCCTGCGGAATCGAACTGCCTGTCGGGCTTGTCTACGCGCTCTATGGCATCATCGGCTTGAGTGTCATCGGTATATTCCTATATAATAACCCGTCGGCTTACAAGAATCCTATCACCGGTCCTCTGTTGAACATTGGCGGCGGCGTATGGGCGACATACAACATGGCAACTGGTCTGCTTGGCGACCTGCTCAGCTACATCCGTCTCTTCGCACTCGGACTGACGGGCGGTGTGCTTGGCGGCGTGTTCAATACCCTTGCCATCGACCTGACGTCCAGTATGCCCTGGTTTGTCCGTTGGCTGCCGATGGTGCTCATCCTGCTTGCAGGACACGGCATCACCTTCGCCCTCAGCATGATAAGTGCCTTCGTACACCCCATGCGACTCACGTTCGTCGAGTTCTTCAAGAACGCCGACTTCAGCGGCGGCGGCAAGGAGTACACACCCTTCAGGGTGGTTAAGGGTTAAAAGGTGAAAAGGTGAAAGGGTGAAAAAGTGAAATATTAAAAAGTTAAACCAAATATTTTATTAATCCCTCATAAGACATGGTTCTGCGTTCATAATGAAGGCAAGCGAAGCCAAAATAGCAAACTATATAATATAATAAGGTTGCAAAGCCCGGCCAAAGCAAACGCCTCAACTATGGACTATGAAGCTTTAGCTCGACGCAAGTCAACTATGGATTATGAACTAAAAAACAAAACACATTATGGAGATTTTATTAGCTTATCTGGGCGTAGCACTTTGTGTAGCCCTGTCAGGAATCGGTAGTGCCTACGGCGTGACCATCTGCGGTAATGCCGCTATCGGTGCATTCAAGAAGAACCCCACAGCCAGCGGCTCTTACATGGGCTTGTCCGCTCTGCCCTCTTCACAGGGTCTGTACGGCTTCGTCGGCTTCTTCATGCTCAACAGCAAGGTGACTGCCGACATCGCAATGGGTCCTGCTTGCGCCATCTTCGGCGTTGGTCTGGCTCTCGGCCTCGTGGCTCTCTTCAGCGCCATCCGTCAGGCTAAGGTTTGCGCCAACGGCATCAGCGCCATCGGTGCCGGCCACAATGCCTTCGGTACAACAATGGTGCTTGCCGTGTTCCCAGAGCTGTACGCCATCCTCGGCCTGCTCGTGCTCATCCTGACAGCTAACGCACTCTAAAGCCCCGAACCCCAGGGGTAAAAATTGTAAATTGTTAATCGTCAAATTGTAAATAACAATATGAAACCTACATTATTTCTCCTCGCTGCTGGTATGGGTAGCCGCTATGGCGGCTTGAAGCAGCTCGACACACTCGGCCCTCAGGGACAGAGCATCATGGACTACAGTATCTACGACGCCATACAGGCTGGCTTCGGCAAGATTGTATGGGTTATCCGTCGTGACTTCGAAGAGCAGTTCCGTACACAGATTCTCGCCAAGTACGAGGGACACGTTCCCTGCGAACTCTGCTTCCAGAGCCTCGACGCTCTGCCCGAAGGCTTCACCGTTCCCGAAGGCCGCCAGAAGCCTTGGGGCACCAACCACGCTGTCCTCATGGGTAAGGACGTCATCAAGGAGCCGTTCGCCGTGCTCAACTGCGACGACTTCTATGACCGTGACGCCTTCAAGGTAATGGCCAAGTTCCTGAGCGAACTGCCTGAAGGCAGCAAGGGCAAGTATGCTATGGTAGGCTTCCGCGTTGACAACACATTGAGCGAGAGCGGAACAGTCAGCCGCGGCATCTGCGAGAACGACGAGGCAACACACTTGCTCACCGGTGTCGTAGAGCGCACGAAGATAGAGCGCCGCAATGGCGTAGTGCAGTACCTCGACGAGAACGACCAGTGGGTAAGCATCCCCGACACCACTCCCGTCAGCATGAACTTCTGGGGCTTCACGCCCGACTACTTCGCTTACAGCGAGGAATACTTCAAGAAGTTCCTCTCCGACCCGAAGAACCAGGCGAACCTCAAGAGCGAGTTCTTTATCCCGCTCATGGTGGACTACCTCATCAAGAAGGGCGAGGCAACTTGCGAAGTGCTTGACACAACGAGCAAGTGGTTCGGCGTGACCTATCCCGAGGACCGTCCCGAGGTCGTGGCAAAGCTGGCTGCCCTCCACAAGGCAGGACAGTACCCCGACAAGATGTTCTAAACAAGACGTGTAAAAAGACAACGGATTTAACGGATTCAACGGATTAGTTCCAGCTGTCAAGGCGTAGCCCATCCGTGAAATCCGTGAAATCCGTTGTTTGATAGATTTTTCTTTGTCCAAAGAATTATCGCATGAGACGCTTTGCCTTTTCCTTCCTGTTGTCTCTGGTTGCACTTGTTAGTGTGGCACAGAGCATCTCGGACGACACGCGTCGTATCCGCGAAGAGTTCCAGGACCGCAAGTTCGGCATCTTCCTGCATTGGGGCATCTACTCCATGTTGGCAGACGGCGAATGGGTGATGCACAACCGTCACCTCGACCGCGACGAGTATGCAAAGCTTGCCGGAGGCTTCTACCCCAGCAAGTTCGATGCTCGCGAATGGACACAGCTCTTCAAGGAGGCTGGGGCAAAGTACGTCACCTTTACCAGCAGGCACCACGACGGCTTTTCGATGTGGGCAACAAAGGCAAGTCCGTATAACATTATGGACGCCACTCCTTTCAAGCGTGACATTATTGGCGAACTTGCGCAGGCTTGCAAAGAGCAAGACCTCAAACTCCACTTCTACTACAGCCACATGGATTGGCAGAGGACGGACTATCCGACGGGCAGCTGCAAGAATTGCCCTCACGACCCTGCCACCACGAATTGGGACAGCTACTATGCTTTCATGAATCGTCAGCTCACAGAGCTTCTGACCAACTACGGCCCGATTGGAGCCATTTGGTTCGACGGTATGTGGGACCACAAAGAGAAGGAGTTCGACTGGCAGCTCGAGGAGCAATACGCCCTCATCAAGCGTCTGCAACCCACTTGTCTCATTGGCAACAACCATCACGGCTCGCCTATCGGAGTCGAAGACTTCCAGCTCTTCGAGCAAGACCTGCCCGGTCAGAACACCGCAGGCTTCTCCGGAGAGCAGAAGGTATCGCGCTTACCTTTGGAGACCTGTATGACAATGAATAACACTTGGGGTTACAGCATTACCGACAGGAACTACAAGAGCGGCGATGAGCTCATTCGTCGTCTCGTAACGGCAGCTGGCCTGAACGCCAACTTCCTGCTTAATATCGGTCCTCGTCCCGATGGGAAACTGCCCGACCAAGCTGTCGAAATTCTGAAACACATTGGCGCCTTTATGAAAGACTACGGGGCAACCATTTACGGCACTCGTGGTGGATGTGTCCCTCAACAAAGTTGGGGTGTCACGACACAAAAGGCGGGGACGCTCTACATACATATTCTTAATAAGGTAGAGGACGGGCAAATCCTCCTGCCCCTCACCGAGCAAAAGCTCACGCAAGTCACCACATTCAGCGACAAAACAAAGCTGAAGTTCAAACGCGAAAAGGAAGGTTACCGCATCTTCCTGCCCGAATTACCCAACACAGTTGACTTTATCCTCACAGCAACACTAAGGACCCCCTAACCCCCTTTATAGTAAATTGTAAATTGTCAAATTGTAAATTGGCATTATGTATATCATCGGCATCGCCGGCGGAACAGGCTCCGGCAAGACAACAGTCGTAAAGAAGATTCTTGAGACGCTGCCCATCGACCATGTGGCACTCATCCCGCAGGACTCCTACTACAACGACACAACGCACCTCACGCCCGAGGAGCGCAAACGCATCAACTTCGACCATCCCGACGCCTTCGACTGGAAGCTTCTCACCCAGCAGATTCAGGCGCTACGAGAGGGCAAGAGCATCGAGCAGCCAACGTACAGCTACATAATCAGCAACCGCCTGCCAGAGACGGTGCACGTCGAGCCTTGCGAAGTCATCATCATCGAAGGTATCATGGCACTCTGGAAAAAGCAGCTGCGCGACCTCATGGACTTGAAGATATTCGTTGATGCCGACCCCGACGAGCGCCTCATCCGCGTCATTCAGCGCGACACGGTTGAGCGTGGACGCACCACACAGATGGTGCTCGACCGCTACCTCGACGTCCTCAAGCCGATGCACGAAGAGTTCATCGAGCCAACCAAGCGCTATGCCGACCTCATCATCCCACAGGGTGGAGCCAACGAGCGTGCCATCGAGATCATGCGGACATACATTATACATAGGATAAAGCCGTGAAGTCAGCCCCCTCCCCGCTCCCCCTTTGGGGGAGTGTTTTTATCCTTCCCAGTTCGGGCGGATTTGCAATCCGACCGCTCTGAATATAGGGATTTACAATCCCGCCATAAACCTTTTTACCGCATTACAAATGCTTATATTCAATACTGTCGGATTGCAAATCCGACAGAACAAAGGCAATTGGCTTCTGCTCTCTATTCTTCTCCTGCTTGTAGCTTGTACCAGCAAGCAGGAGAAGGAAACAAATGTGCTCTTCACGACAGAAGTACTCTCCCAAAGGGGGCAATTGCCCGTTGGTAGCGGAGCAATTGGGGAGCTTGCGACGGAGGGAGGAGAGGGGGCTTCCCCATATTACGACCTGCACGAGATACAGAGCAGCGGCACGATTATCGCCGGCACATTGAGCGGTCCAGACACCTATTATGAATATCATGGCAAAGAGACAGGCCTCCAGTTCGAACTTGCGGAGGCATTCGCGCAGAGCATTGGCGTCAGGCTCCAGATGGAGATTTCACCGGACACGACAGCCTTATTGAAGAAACTGGAGCAAGGCGAGATAGACTTCATCGCCCTCGATATGCCGACTTGGCAGACACGCGCCGACGCATCTCTCCTAAGGGAAGCCATCATCGACTGGTGGCGGCCTGAACGTGTCGCCCAAGTAAAGGCAGACATCGACCATCGTTCATCGTACGTCGTACACCGACGCATGCGTCCCGTCATGCAAGATGCAGCGCACGGCATCATCTCCGCCTACGACGACCTCTTCCGCCGTTACTCTGGCACCGCAGGCTGGGACTGGCGACTGCTTGCCGCGCAGTGCTACCAGGAGTCGGGCTTCGACCCGCAGGCAGTCTCATCGATGGGAGCACAAGGCCTCATGCAGCTGATGCCCGCCACAGCCGATGCGATGGGAGTCCCCGAAGACAAACGCTTCGAGCCAGAGCATAACATCTCTGCTGCGGCACGCTACATCAAGAAGGTCAGCCAGTCCTTTGCCGACATCAAAGACAGCGAGGAGCGAATCCGCTTTACCCTTGCCGCTTACAATGGCGGTGTCGGACATGTGCAGGATGCGCAGACGTTGGCACGAAAGGCAGGACGCGATCACCTTTGCTGGCAGGAGGTAGCACCCTATATCCTGCTCCTTGCGCAGCCTCAGTACTACCGCGACCCCGATGTCCGCCACGGCTACATGCGCGGCAGCGAAACAGAAGCCTACGTCCGCCTCATCATGGAACGCTGGGCACAGTATCGTGGCAGCGCCCGATCTTTCACAAGCGGCAGCGTCCCCGCCCCAGCCAAAAAGAGCCTTCAGGACGGCGAATACAAAAGCCAAGTGAAGCCAGCTGAGGAATGGACGCCAGAAGAATGACACGTCAACAAAACCGTCCCTTCACATTCGCAATACATTCTTAATACATCATTTATACTTTATCATTATGAAGAAATTACTTTTCCCGACTGTGGCGACAATGGCCGCAACATTCACTTTTGCTCAAGACATCAAGCTGCCAGCAGTTGATGTGCATCAGAAATCTCTTAGCGTAGTGGAGGCATTGGCTACACGCCATTCCGTCCGCACCTACAGCTCAAAGGAACTCAGCACTCAGGAACTGAGCAACCTGTGCTGGGCTGCCTGTGGCGTGAGCCGCAACAACGACTTCCGCACTTCCCCGACTGCCAGGAATCGCAAGGAGGTTCGCCTCTATGTCTTCACAACGAAAGGAGTTTATGAGTACCTGCCCGTCGAGAACATCCTGAAGGAATCTGCAAAGGGCGACCACCGCAAGTTGGTGGCTGGCACACAAGGATTCTCGCAGGACTTCGTGCTGGAGGCTCCCGTCTCGCTTGTCATGGTTGTGGACTTGGAGAAGCTGGGCGGTCAGGACGAACGCTCAAAGATGATGGGATGCGTGGATGCCGGCAACGTGAGCGAGAACATTAACCTCTACTGCCAGTCGGTAGGGCTTTGCACCGTTCCCCGCGCCACGATGGACACCAGCGGCATACGCTCCTTGCTGGGGCTTACAGACAAGCAGATTCCTGTTATGAACAACCCCGTCGGTTATCCGAAGTGAGAACTAATCATAAGACTTTTTGCTCATCCAAGCAGATTTCTTAATTGTGTTGTTCATTATTCTCAATTCTTTTTCGTATCTTTGCGCACGGAATATACACAATACTTCAATCATTATGACAAAAAAACTCTTTTCCGTGCTACTCACGACGTTCCTGTGCGGCACACTTTGCCTCATGGCACAAGACTTTGACCCCAAGCAAGGCTATCGGCTTGAGATAGGCGACGGACTTGCCCTCGACAACCAGAACGGCACCATCACGTTCTCTCCGGTCAACAAGAAGTCACAAACCCAGGTGTGGTACATCGTGAAGAGCGACAAGCCCGGATACTGGTGCCTCTACAGCCCAAGTGTTGACGTGGCACTCGACAACGGCAATCACGGTCCAAGGGAAGGCGAGGTACTCACTTGGCAACTCGAGCCAAGAAATGCCAACCAGCAGTGGCTCATCGAGAAGAGCGGTGCAGAGTCTATCGTCCTGACCTGTGCCGCTGGCGGCCTGAAGCTCGGCTACAACGACACATGCCAGCCTGGGGGACACGTTTGGCAAATGAACGCCACAAACGAAAGCAGCTATGTCCAGTGGCGCCTGGTCAAGACAAACCTCGAGGTGAAAGCTGCCGTGGAAGAATCCGCAAGCAAGAACGACTGGGAAAACGAGGCCATCTTCGGCATCAACAAAGAGCCTGGGCGCGCCACCATGTTGCTCTACGCCAATGAGAAAGAGATGAAGAGAGACGAGGCTTACCAAAAGCCCTGGCTCTGGCCGAACTCCTCACTGCGCTTGATGCTCAACGGGCAATGGCAGTTCAACTGGGTACCTAAGCCCGAAGACCGTCCTGTTAACTTCTATAAGACGAACTTCGACGCTTCCTCGTGGAAGACCATTCCTGTGCCTTCCTGCTGGGAGATGCAGGGTTACGGCACCCCCATCTACACCAATGTGACCTATCCGTTTAGGAATCAGCCGCCTTATATCCGCGGTCAGGAGGGGTATACGGTAGTCAAAGAACCCAACGCGGTCGGCAGCTACCGCCGCACCATCGAGGTGCCTGCCTCTTGGAACGGCAGGGAAATCTATCTCCACTTCAACGGCATCTACAGCGCCGCCTATGTATGGGTGAATGGACAGAAGGTTGGCTATACCCAAGGCCCTAACGTCGATGCCGAGTTCGACGTGACGAAATACCTCAAGACTGGAGCGGAGAACCTCGTTTGTGTGGAGGTCTATCGCTGGAGCGACGGCTCGTACATCGAGGATCAAGACATGTTCCGCATGAGCGGCATACACCGCGACGTCTATCTCGAAGCCCGCCAGAAGCTGCACGTACAGGACGTGAAGCTAACAAGCCACATAGGAGGCAGAGGCGACGACCTCCGCCGTGCTTTCCTCGGCATCGACGTCGCCCTCCAGAACCTCGGAAGCAAAGCCGATGCCCGCATCGATGTCGAGCTTGTCAACCCCAAAGGCACAACCATTCAGACAGCCATCCTGCAGGTTACGGGTGTGGAAACAGGCAACCAGCCTGCCCGCCTCACCCTCGAAGTGCAGGATCCTGAGCTGTGGAGCGCCGAGAAGCCCAACCTCTATACTGTCAACATCAGCGTCGGTGGCGACGTCTATACGCAGAAGTACGGCTTCCGCAAGATAGAGAACCGCGACGGCAGGGTGTTCATCAACGGCAAACGCATCATGTTCAAGGGTGCCGACCGCCACGACACGCATCCCGTCTATGGCAAGGCTGTACCCGTGGAGAGCATGATAGAAGACATCCTCCTGATGAAGCGCTACAACCTCAATACAGTTCGAACCAGTCATTATCCTAACGACCCTCGCATGTATGCCCTGTATGACTACTATGGCATCTATGTGATGGACGAGGCCGACGTTGAGTGCCACGCCAACCACCGCCTTTCGAGAAACCCCAAATGGGAGGCGCAGTATGTTGACCGTCAAGTGCGAATGGTGCAGCGCGACAAGAACCATCCCAGCGTCATCTTCTGGAGCATGGGCAACGAATGTGGCGGCGGCTCGAACTTCGTTGCTTGTAAGAAGGCCATTCAGGAGCTGGATGACCGCCTCATCCACTACGAAGGCATGAACGAGGTGGCGGATATGGACAGCCGAATGTACCCGAGAATAGACAATATGATAAAGCTTGACCAGGATGCCAACCTGCAAGGCCGCCCATTCTTCCTCTGCGAGTATGCCCACGCTATGGGCAACGCCATCGGCAACCTGCAGGAGTATTGGGACTACATCGAGTTCGAGAGCAAGCGCATGATAGGCGGTTGCATCTGGGACTGGGTGGACCAGAGCATGTGCAAGTGGGGTGAGCCGAGAACTAACATGTACTACGGCGGCGGCTTCGGCGACTATCCCAACGACCAGGACTTCTGCTGCAACGGCATCATCACAGCCGACCGCCACGTCACACCAAAGCTTCAAGAGGTGAAAAAGGTGTATCAGTACGTTGACTTCAAGCTGACCGACGACAATAAGATTCGCATCCGCAACCGCTACTGCTTTACGCCCCTCAGCGACTTCACCTTCCACTACAGCCTCCTGCGCAATGGTCGCATGATAAAGGGCGGCACAATGTCCCTGCCAGAAGTACAGCCAGGCGACAGCTGCTTCATCGACCTTCCCTGCGAAGTGCCCGAAGAAGAGAAGTGCAACTACCACCTCAACCTCTCGCTCCAGCTCAAGGAGGCTACCAACTGGGCAGAGGCAGGACATGAGGTTGCAAAAGAACAATTGGTGTTGGGCAAGATACAGAATTATCGCACGAACACCGTCAGCACTTTAAGCACCTTCATTGCTCAGGAAAGCAGTGAGCAAATCAAAGGCAGTGGCGAGAACTTCACCTTTGTTATCAGTAAGCAGACAGGTGCCTTGACGGAACTTACCTACAACGGCAAGCCCATTATCGCAGACCCCTCTAAATCTCCCCTTAAAGGGGAGACTTCCTCCCTCCCTTTAAGGGAGAGTTGGGGTGGGTCTTTGACCTTCAACGGCTACCGCAGCATCAGCAACGACCGTAAAGGCAACCTTGGCAGCAAGATTATCTCTCCTAAGGTATCTTTAGAGCAAGCAGAAGGCAAGGTCACAATCACCGTCAAATATGATGTCAAAGCTGGTCGCGACGAACGCACAAACGTACCTGTGGAAACAGTCTATAACATCACCAGCGACGGCTGCATTAAGGTCAAGAGTACTTTCGGCAACGAAGCCAATCAGGACTTCAGCCGCATGGGTCTCATCGCAGCTCTCGAACCACGCCTCGGCAACGTGCAGTGGTTCGGTCGTGGCCCGCACGAGAACTACCCCGACCGCAAGACCTCTGCCTTCATGGGTGTATGGGAAGGCACCGTCAACGGTATGACCGAGGAGTACATCAAGCCCCAGAGCATGGGTGAGCGTTGCGACGTGGAGTGGGTGACATTCACCGACGACAAGGGCGAAGGCATCCGCATCCAAACCACAGATGGCAACCTCTCCTTCAGCGCCCTCCACTACATGGACGAAGAGCTGTGGCAGACGAAGTACCTGCACGAGCTGGACAAGATACGCCATTCGGAGATTATCCTGCACCTCGACGCAGCCATGCGCGGCCTCGGCAACCAAAGCTGCGGCCCCGGCCCGCTGGAAAAGTATGAGCTTCGCGAGAAGAGCTACAGCTACGGCTTCGTCATCCAGCCAGTGAAGTAACTCGGAGTAATCGGAATAATCAGATTATTCAGACTATTCAGAAAAGATGAAAGAAGAACTTTCCCTCGAAGAACAAGTCGAGCGCATCCGCAGAAAACGGGAGCATCAGTTCGACAGCACGAAACTCAGGATGGTGCTCAACTGCCTGTTCCTCATCGTAGCAGTTGTCGGGCTTTGCATGTACTTCTTCGGCAGCGCGAATCATGTGCCTGCTCTCATCGTCATTGCCGTCGGCATGGTGTTCAAGGTAGTGGAGTTTATATTACGTTTACTCTGAAAGATGAAGAAGATAGAGGAAGACAGAGGAAGAAATGTTGCTTTTAGCAACGAAGATAGAGGACAATACCATTTCCTATTGCCCAAACTAACGTCTTCTATCTCCTTCTATCTTCTTTTATCTTCTTTTATCTTCTCACTGCTCCCTGCAAGTGCCCAATATCACCGTGTCAATCAGGACGGAAGCAATGCCGCCCTCTACGATGACGGAGATACCTACCTCGTGAACTCAGAGTACGGCTCCTATACGGACGGTGCAGGCAACCGCACCACCTGGGGACGAGACACCACAAAGTACAAGAGCGACAAAAAGATTCCCATTGGGCAGTTCCAATGGGTGGTGGAGCCGCGTCTCGGCACCGTCATTGATGCCGAGAACAACGACACCGTAGTGCACGACTTCCAGAAGTGGAATGCCACCGACGGCTACACCGGCGAGTACAACTATCTTGCCAACATCGGCTCCCCACGCCTGAGCCGCATCTACTTCAACCGCGAGACTTCCGACGAGTTTCTTTTCCTGCAACCTTTCAGCTTCTTCCGAGGGTCGCTGCAGGATTTTCGTTTCACCAACACGAAGTCGCCCATCACGAACCTCGCCTATCACTCCTGCGGCAACAGGCAGACGGGCGAAGACCGCATACGGGGCTATTTCGCAACCAACATCAACAAGCTGGCTGGTTTGGGCTTCAAGATAGACTACAGCTACGGCGTAGGCTATTACTATGCCCAGCCCAACAGCATGTTCGGCAGCACCTTCTATGGCTACTACCGCGGCGAACGCTACAGCCTACATGCCTACGCCGGTATCAACCACATGAAGATGGGCGAGAACGGCGGTATCGAAGACGACCGTTACATTGAGGACCCTCTCAGCTTCAAGCAGGAGTACAGTTCGGAGAACATACCGACGATGCTCAGCCAGACATGGAACCGCAACCATGAGCAGCACTTCTATCTGACACATCGCTACAATATCGGCTTCAACCGCATCCTTGAAGTGCCCGACTCGCTGAAGCCCGTCCCTCCCTCCGAAGCCGCACTCCTTTCCGACCTGCCGGACAGCCTGCTGGCTGTGCTCCGCGAAGACTCTTTAGCACGAAAAATTGCTGTCGATTCGCTCTTGCAGGCGTGGCAGGATGCACAGGAAGTGCCCAAGGAGTTCATTCCCGTCACGAGCTTCATACACACCTTCGAGGCAAGCAACCTCAAGCATGAATACCTGGCACACAGCACAACCAAGAACTACTACACGAACACCTACTATGGGAACGGGAACGAAATGATTGACTTGACGCGGGCTTTCTCCGTACGCAACACTTTCGGCATTGCCCTTCGCGAGGGTTTCAACAAATGGGCTCAGATGGGCATCACGCTCTTTGGCACACACAAGTTTAGTTCCTACCAGCTGGCGAACGGCTGGTGCGGCCTGATGCCCTATACCGAAAGCGACATCTCGGTGGGCGGGGAGTTGGCACGCACACAGGGGAAGGCCTTCCACTACAACACATCAGCCGAGGTATGGCTTGTCGGTCCACGTGTGGGCGACCTGAAAATCGACGGCAAGACCGACTTGAACCTGCGCCTTGGCCGCCGCGACAGCCTCCTTGTCGACCTGCACGTCGGCTTCTCCCATCGCAAGCCGGACTTCTTCTACCGGCATTATCATTCGCAGACCACATGGTACGACAACGACAACCTTAGCCGCGAGATGCGTCTCAAGATTGACGGCACATTACGTCTGAAGAAGCTTGGGACGAAACTGCAGATAGGCTTCGAGAACATCTCAAACTACACCTACTTCGGGATGCAGAACACATTGCTTGAGGGCAAGGAAGCAGGAAGTATCGCGCCTACAGACTACAGCCACGCCGTGAACGTCTTGCAGACGAACAGCGTACAGGTCTTCGGCGCCACACTTGCACAGGACCTCAAATGGAAAGTGTTCCACCTCGACAGCCAGGTAAGCTATCAGGCAAGCAGCAACCAGGATGCCCTGCCACTGCCTAAAATCAACATCTACACCAACGCCTACCTGCTCTTCCGTATCGGTATCAACAAGGTGCTGCGCATACAGATTGGCGGCGATATGCGATTCTTCACCTCTTATTATGCTCCCGACTACTATCCGTCCATCCAGCAGTTTGCCGTACAGGATGCTAACCATCCGCGTGTGGAGATAGGCAACTATCCCATCGTCGGCGCCTATGCCAACATGCACTTGAAGCACTGCCGCTTCTATGTGTCTGTTCGTCACGTCAATGCAGGCTCCGGCCATGCCTTCCTCGTGCCGCACTACCCAATCAACCCCATGACCATCAACCTTGGCCTTAGCTGGAACTTCTTTAATTAAAGCCCCCTCCCCGCTCCCCCTTTGGGGGAGTGCCTCAAAACTATATAACATGAATAGCCTACAAGAAAACCACGCTCCCAAGTACTCCCCCAAAGGGGGAGCGGAGAGGGGGCTATCCTATTACAAGGAAATCCGTTGGGGCTTCATCGGATGCGGTGAAGTAACCGAGAAGAAGAGCGGACCGGCATTCAACCTTGTGCCGGGTTCACGCATACAGGCTGTGATGAGCCGCAGCAAGGAGAAGGCACGCTCATACGCCGAGCGGCACCAGATACCTCGCTGGTACACCGATGCCCAGCAACTCATCAGCGACCCAGATGTAAATGCTGTCTATATCGCCACCCCGCCCTCCTCACATGCCACCTACGCTATTATGGCAATGAAGGCAGGCAAGCCTGTCTATGTGGAAAAGCCTCTCGCAAGCAGCTACATCGACTGCCAGCGCATCAACCGCGTCAGCGAACAGACACACGTCCCATGCTTCGTGGCTTACTACAGGCGCAACCTGCCTTACTTCCGGAAGGTGAAGGAGCTGGTCGAGAACGGAGCCATCGGTAAAGTCGTGTCCGTACAGATACGCTTTGCCTGTCCGCCGCGCCTGCTCGACTACAACAGCACCGCCCTGCCCTGGCGCGTGCAGCGCGACATAGCTGGCGGAGGCTACTTCTATGACCTTGCGCCACACCAGATAGACCTGCTACAGGAGATATTCGGCCCTATCGTCAGGGCAAAGGGCTTCAGCAGCAATCGCGGAGGACTCTATGAGACGGAGGACACCGTGAGCGCAGCCTTCCAGTTCGCCGACGGCTTGCCCGGCAGCGGCTCATGGTGCTTTGTCAGCCATGAGAGCGCCAGCACCGACCGCATAGAGCTGATTGGCGACCGGGGGCAGCTCTGCTTCTCCGTCTTCACCTACGAGCCTATCATCCTGCGCACCGAGCAGGGAGTGCAGGAACTGCATATCGAGAACCCCGAGCACGTCCAGCTGCCACTCATCCAAAGCGTCGTGGAGCATCTGCAACAGGGCAACGTCTGCACCGCCGACAGCATCAGCGCCACCAGCGTCAACTGGGTTATGGACCGCATTCTGGGGAAGATTTGACAATGCCATTTAGCACGACAAAGAAACGCGAATCATCTTGAAAGCGATTGCCTATCATCTCGTGGCCTTCCTGGTCATCACCATCTGGGGTTCCACGTTTGTCGTCACGAAGCTGTTGCTGCTGGCAGGCCTCTCGCCGGCACACATCTTCACGCTGCGCTTCCTGATTGCCTACGCCCTCCTTCTGGGCTTTGCAGCCTTCAAGCGTCCCTTCCGATGGTTCGCGGGGACGTGGCGCGACGAACTCCTCATGCTGGGACTTGGACTGACGGGCGGTTCGCTGTACTTCCTCACGGAGAACGCGGCGATGAACTACACGACAACCACCAACACATCGCTCATCGTCTGCCTCTGCCCCCTGTTTGCAGCCCTGCTCATCTCCCTGTTCTATCGCGACCAGCGGCTGCGCGGCATACAGATTGTGGGAAGCCTGCTGGCGGCAGTTGGCGTGGCAATCGTAGAGCTGAACGGTCACTTCGTGCTCCATCTCTCCCCGACAGGCGACGCGCTGGCCTTCGCCGCCTGCCTCTGCTGGGCTGCCTACAGCCTGCTGATGATTCCCGCCTGCAAGCGCTACGACACCATGTTCATCACCCGCAAGCTCTTCTTCTACGGATTGGTGACGATGATACCTTATTATATAATGTGTCCCGAGCGGCCGCCACTCGAAGCGCTGGAGGAGCCTCAGACGATTGTGGAGCTGTTCTTCCTCGGAGCCATTGCCTCCACGCTCTGCTACTATCTTTGGGGCATGGTCATACGCCGCCTCGGAGCCGTCACAGCCACGAACTACGTCTATTTCAACCCCGTCGTCACCATCCTGTGTGCCTGGGTTGTCCTGAGCGAACGCATCACGACCTGGTTCCTCCTCGGCACAGCCCTCATCCTCGTCGGCATGTACTTTGCAGACAAGAAGAGAAAAAAGTGAAAGGTAAAAGGTTTTTCTTTTGACCACGGATTAAACGGATTTTTAGTAATGACTAAAAAAGAAATTGGGACGATTTAATGGAACACAAAGACATGAAGTCACAAAGAATTTTTGACACAAAGATATAATCCTTTGTGTCTTTTCTCTGCCAGCATAGCTCCTTTGTGTTTTTGTGTCTTTGTGTTCTTTTCCATTTCATTACAAGTTATGATTTAACGGATTCCCCGTTTTGACGTTTGGCTGTTCTGGCGGATTTGTAATCCGCCAGTATTGAATATAAGCATTTGAAATGCGATAGACAAGAATTGCGGGATTACTTTCCCTCCGTCGCCGTAGGAGTTACGGCTCCCCTCATCAGACTGCAATGACATTCAGTCATTGCTCTAAAGACCTGATTCGCCCTATATCCAATGGGTCGGATTGCAAATCCGCCCGAACAAACAGAAGACCGAACAGGAGTTTCAGGTGCCGAATTGTCAAAAGCCATTACATCAAAATTGCGCTGTTTAGAGCCAGAACGTACCTTGTCTCTCATAAGAACGTGGACTTATGGTCATAAGTCCCTGTACTTATTGCCAACACTCCACGTTTTGGGGGGTGGAAAAAACACACCTATTTTTGCTTCAAAATGCGCTTCGTTTTGCAAAAGGACGCAGATTACTGACACTATTCTTACGTTTGGCTCAATTGTAGGACGTTGTAACTGGCTGACTTTCAAGCAGGATTCGAATTAAGCCCATTTCTTGCATTTGGGGTATCCTAACACCACACGGACAAAAAGATGCCGTCAGAAGAGGCGATTTGCGAATTTCCATGACAGCATCCTCACACAGAAACCACAGAAATAATAACGAACACGGATGCGGATTGGCACGGATTGGTCGTTCTGGCGGATTTGCAATCCGCCAGCATCAGAGTATAAGCATTTATAATGCAATAAAATCTGATTTACTTTCTCATCAGTTTCCGTCTGGTGCTGCTCTATGCTAAGGATGCGCTGCATCATCAACACATTATTGTTCACGATTTCAGGTATCGCCGTGAAAGCTCGCATGATACGGATATTAACCTCGACAGCCGTTTCTGACCTCAATACGCTACTGAGCATTCCTATACCGTTACGGGTAAAAGCGTATGGTGGTCTTCTCAAGCCCATTCTTGCGAAATTGGAAGTCACAAATTGTGACCTCAAAGAATCCAGTTCCTCCTTTGTCAGTTGAAACATGAAATCGTCTGGGAAGCGTTCTATATTACGTTTCACAGCCTGATTTAATGCTTTAGTCTGAACCCCGTAGAGCATTGCCAAGTCAAAATCAACCATCACCTTTTGCCCACGGATGGTACGGATAAGACTCTCTATATTGATTTTTTGAAATCGCAATTTGCGACTTCAAACTGTTGGTTGTCACAATTTGTGATAACCTCTTCAGGGTGGTCACAATTTGCAACCACCTTTTTGGTTTCGTCTTCTTTCTTCTTGCCCTTCTTTGCCATATCTCTTATGACTTGTTATTCAATATGTTATGGTGATTTGCAACCATTCTTCAAGATTTGTTTGTACGGTTTCTGCCCTGCAAATATAGACAAAATTCCCGAATTAGAGGCCACCCGAGACAAAGAATTTTCACAAGCCTTACAATAACAACGTCAGCACTGCGCCCCAGTGGGCGAGGGCGCCGAGGAGGACGAAGACGTGCCAGATAGCGTGATAGTGCGGACGGTCGTCGTGGGCAAAGAAGTAGGTGCCTGCGGTATAGGCGATGCCTTCCGCCAGAAGGAGCAGCAAAGTGACTGGCGTGAGGAGCTTCATCACCGGTTCTGCAATCAGGACAATGCTCCATCCCATGATGAGATAAACGGCAAGCGAAAGGCGCGGCCAACGCCCTATGGCGACAATCTTGTAGAAGGCTCCGACCACGACAACCAGCCATTGCAGGGCAAAAACGAGCCAACCGAGCCAGCCTCCCACCACACCGACAAGAATGGGCGTATAGGAGCAGGCTATCATCACATAGATGCTGATGTGGTCGCACTTGCGCAGGGCATCCTTCAAGCGTCCTTCGCGCACCCAATGGTAAGCGGTGCTGCTGAGGAACATAAAGAACATGCCGAACAGGAAGCAGACGACTCCGAACGCCATCTGCCAGCTGACACTGGCAGCCAGTCTGACAAGCCAGAGGCTGCTCAGGGCAAAGACCGCTCCGGCAAAGTGCGTCCAGGTGTTGCCCCGCTCTGCCTTTTTAGGCCAAAAGCGTCTCAATCGCATCTTGTGTCTGCTTTGTCAATGCTTCGTAGGAATCGCTTTCCGACGCCTTTATTGCAGGCAGGAACATCACCTCGATGTGCTTTGGCCTCATGAAGCTATGGCCTCGCGGCAAAGCCTCGAAGGCACCGCGAATGCAAACGGGAATGATGGGCACGCCGAGTTCCTTGGCAAGGATGGCGAAGGTCTTCTTGAAGGGAATCGTCTGACCGTCGTGCGTGCGTGCGCCTTCGGGGAAGATGATGACGCGGTGCCCTTCGCGCAACACCTTGGCAAGCTTCAGGATGGAGTTCTTCAGGTCGGCACGCTCCATAACAATCACATTGCTCTTGGCCGCCATACGCTTGCGGTAGTTGCTGCGGACGTGCTCTTCCGTGGCATAGAAGAAGTACTCGTCAAGTTCACTCCAAGGCAAGCCTGCAAGCACCAAAGGCGCATCTGCATAGCTTTGATGGTTAGGGGCAAGGATGCAGGCACCTTTCGCGGGCACATTCTCTCTGCCCTTAATCTTCAAGCCGTTGTAGAGGCAGAAGAGGCCTTTGAGGAGGCGCGACACGAAGCGGTAGGCAAAGCCAGCTGTAGGCAAAGGCAGTTTATCGACCGGGCCATTAAGCAACTGGTGCCAATCGACAGCTCCCTCCCCAGAAGAGAGGAGATTTGCGTCCGCAAGCCTCCCCCCATGGAGGGGGGCTTCCTTTGCTACGTGACGAGCCAAAGCCTCGATATTGGAGAAGCCAGGCATCTCGTCCACGCCTACGGATATGCCGAAAGTATTCTCAATAAAGGTCTGGAGGCTAATCTTGTCGAGGGAGTCAAGGGCAAGGTCTGTCTCAATATGGTCGGCTGCATGTACCTTGATGCCCTTCTCCGACTCTATGAAGCTCTTGATGAGGCGGTACTCCTCGCTGTCCGGCTCCGGTGCGCGCTCGTGCTCCTTGCTCCTCGCCCCTTGCCCTTCGGCAAGGATGGCACCGAGCTTGTAGCGCTGCAACTTGTCGAGCCTCGTGCGAGGCAACTCCCCGCGATAGACGAGCACGCTCATTATCTTCTTGTAGGCAGAGACCGTCATATTGTAAGGCTCCAGCACATCGCGCTTCAGGCGGGCTGCCACTTCGTCGTCGGTCAGCGTCGAAGCCCACACGGGTTGCGGCACAATGATGGCATGGAGCATATCGCCATCCTGCACGACGGCTGCCTCCTTGACAAGCCCGTCGTACTTCTCCAGCTTGTACTCTATTTCGCTGGGCTGCACGTTCTTGCCGTTACTGAGGACAATGATTTCCTTCGTGCGTCCGGTTATGGTGACACGTCCCACGGAGTCGAACTGGGCGAGGTCGCCCGTATGCAGATAGCCGTCGCTGTCGATGACTGCCCGCGTCTCTTCGGGACGATTGTAATAGCCCTTCATCAGGTTGGGGCCTTTCACGCAAAGCTCACCATTCACCAGCTTGCAGTCAACACCGGGCAAAGGCAGGCCGGAGCATCCGGGGATGTAGTCGCCGGGGCGGGTGAAGGAGATGATGGGAGCCGTCTCCGTCATACCATAGCCCTCGAGGACATCAAGGCCGAGCGTACGCAAGCCTTCGCCAATCTCCTTGTCCAAGGCAGCACCGCCACTGACCAGATAATTGATGTGTCCGCCCATCTTCTTCCTGACGGAACTGAACACAAGGCGACTGAGGCTCCGGCACTTTGCGACACTACACAGGGCAAAGAGCATCCGTGCGACGGGCGACTGGTCAATCTTCTTCTTGATGCCGGCATAGAGCGTCTGCCAAAGTCGCGGCACACCAATCATAATGCCCACCTGACCGCGACAGAGCGTGTCCATAATGTCGGGACCTGAGAGGGACGGACTGATGGCAATGCCGCCTCCCATATACAGGGGAGCAATAAGGGAACCCATCAAAGGCAGCACATGGTGGAGAGGCAGCAGCACAAGGGCACGGCAGCTTTCCGTGAAGATGGGAACGTCGTACGACACGCTATGCACATTGGCTTTCAGGTTGGCAAAGCTGAGCATCACGCCCTTCGGGGAACCCGTTGTACCTGAAGTATAGATGATAACGGCTGTGTCGCTGTTGTCAGGCTCACTGAGCGCCGACCAAGGAAGGATGGAGCAAGGTGGCTCGCCCTGAAGCGACAAACTTTCGAAATTGTCGATGATGAAGACAGAGGGAGTCCATTCCCCGTCGGAAGCAGACACCATATTGAGACTTTCCCTCAGCACAGCCTCCCTGTCTTTAGACACCCAAACAGCATCGGGCTTGCAATCATTCAAGATGTAGGCAACATCACTTGCGGTACTCGAAGCATCTACAGGAACGGCAACACCCTCGTTCAGCCAGACAGAGAAGAAGCTGTATGCCCAGCCCTCACGATTCTCGCTGAAGACGACGGTCTTCGTGTTCTTACCCTTTGGCGTCTTACGCGCAAACTGTGCCACGCGCTGTAGCAGTTCGCTATAGGTCACATTGTGTTCGCCTGCAATGATGGCAATTTTGTTCAGGTCAATCATTCCATTTACAATTTGACAATTCACCACTTATGAATTACGGTGCAAAGATACAAAGAAATTAATAATTACAAAAGAAGAACGAAGAATTATGAATTATGAGTTATGAATTTGAATTAAATGTTGTACCTTTGCAGAAAAAGAAGCCTATGGAAAACTATCAGAACAGGGAACGCAGGCTTAGCAACACCATAAAGCCTGCCGAAATGGGGCTTGAGGAATGGCAAGTGGCACTGCGAAGGCAGCAGGCTCTGCGCGAACGCTTCATCATCAGTGAACTTGGGCCGCTGTTCAGCCCTGGAGAGTATCAGGTGCGCAACCCCAAGTCGCGCAGCCAGTACAAGGTCATCTACCGAGGAGCCTACAGTCCCTGGAACTATTGCTCCTGCCCGGACTTCCGCACATCAGGTCTTGGCACGTGCAAGCATATCGAGGGCGTGAAGCTGTGGCTGCAGGCAGAGGGCAAGGAACCCTATCGCGGAGAGCCGGACTATTCTTCTGTCTATGTTGACTACCGAGGCGGACGAAGCATCCGCATCCGTATCGGCGAGGCACACCGCAGGGAACTTACGGCTTTGGCTCATGAGTACTTCGACCAGGCTTCCGTCCTTCGCCCTGAAGCCTATGCACGCTTCGACACCTTTCTGGAGAAGGCGCGAGGCATCGAGCCTTCGCTGCGTTGCTATCCCGATGCCCTGGAACTTGTCATCAGTGAGCGCGAACGCCTGCAACGGGCTGCACTTGTGGAGCAAGTCTATACGGACGAGGCGCTCGATGCCCTGCTCACGAAAAAGCTCTACCCCTATCAGAAGGAAGGTGTGCGGTTTGCTGTCAAGGCAGGCAAAGCCATCATTGCCGACGAGATGGGATTGGGGAAGACGGTGCAAGCCATCTGCTGTGCCGAGATATTCCTCAGGGAGAAGTTGGCGGAAAGCGTGCTCATCGTTTGTCCCACTTCCCTTAAATACCAATGGAAGAAGGAGATAGAGAGGTTCGCCGGAGGGGAGGCCATTATTATCGAAGGCTATGCCTCCAAGCGCCTTGAGCTTTACAATGCGCCAGCCCCCTATAAGATTGTCTCTTACCAGTCGCTTGCCAACGACATCAAGTCGCTGAACCGCCTCAGCACCGACCTGCTCATCATGGACGAGGTGCAACGGCTCAAGAACTGGAACACGCAACTGGCTTGGGCTGTCCGCCGCATAGATTCACACTACAGCGTCCTGCTCTCAGGCACGCCGCTCGAGAACAAGCTCGACGAACTTGTCTCCATTGTGCAACTTGCCGACCCCTACTGCCTCGCGCCGCTCTATCGGTTCCGCTACGACCACATCATCACCGACTCCGAATCGGGCAAAGCCATCGGCTACAAGAACCTCAGCGACATCAAGGAGAAGCTGAAGGACACGCTCATCCGCCGCACGAAGCAGAGCGTGCAACTGCAACTGCCGAAGCGAACCGACCAGTTCCTGCTCATTCCCATGACGCCCGAGCAGAGCAGCCGCCACGAAGAGCTGCGCTCCGCCGTTGCCCGACTGGTGAGCAAATGGTCGCGTACCCACAGCCTCAGCGAAGAGGAACGCCGCCGGCTCATGCTCATGCTCGGACAGATGCGGATGCTTGCCGACAGCACCTTCATCATCGACCAGGACAAGGAGAACCGCCACGACGTGAAGGTCGCCGAGGTGATGAACATCCTGGAGGACGCCCTCAATGGCGGCACGGCAAAAATTGTCGTCTTCAGCGAATGGGAACGCATGATTCGGCTGGTGGCAGCGGAGCTTGACAGTCGCGGAATCCGCTACGAGATGTTGCACGGCAGCATACCTTCGCAGAAGCGGGAGGAAATCATCGGACGCTTCACAAGCGAAGCCGACTGTCGCATCTTCCTCTCCACAGACACGGGGTCTACGGGCCTAAACCTGCAGGTCGCCAGCATCCTCATCAATCTCGACCTTCCCTGGAACCCGGCAGTTTTGGAGCAGCGTATCGGACGCATCTACCGTATCGGGCAGGAAGTGCCTATTCAGGTGCTGAACCTCGTCTCGAAGGACAGCATCGAGGAAAGCATGATAGAGCGTCTGCGCTTTAAGCACTCGATGTTTGAAGGCGCCCTCGACGGCGGCGACGACACCATCTTCCTCAGCGACGACAAGTTCCAAGGGTTTATGGAAAGCCTCTCCCCTACCCTCTCTAAAGGAGAGGGAGAAAGCCCCAAAGAAGAGGAAGAAGAGGCTCAGCCATTCACCCCTCCTGAGAGAGCAGGGTGCAGGACGGAGGAGGCAGCTGTCGCCACCTTCCTCACCTCCTTTCGCGACATCCTTCAGTCGCCCGAAAAGACAAAACAACTTGCAGACGCAATTACACAAATACTGAACAATAATTAAATCCTTTTCCATAGGATGTTCTGGCGGATTTGCAATCCGACAGGACAGAATATAGGGATTTGTAATCCCGCAATAAAATATAATCGCATTACAAATGCTTATATTCGAAACGGTCGGATTGCAAATCCGACCGAACAAAGTGAAAAAGCAAATACTGTCGTTTATTATGATGAAGATTCTTGTTACCGGAGCTTCGGGCTTCATTGGAAGTTTTATTGTAGAGGAAGGCTTGAACAGGGGCTTTGATGTCTGGGCAGGCGTTCGAGGCACGTCGAGTCGCAAATACCTTCAGGACGAGCGCATACGCTTCGCACAGCTTGACATGCAGAACCCCGAGAAGCTGCGCCAACAACTCCTCACCTACAAGGGCGAGATGGGCGGTCAGGGCTGGGACTATGTCGTTCATGCGGCAGGCGCGACGAAGTGCCTGCACCGCGAAGACTTCTTCCGCACCAACACCGAAGGCACGAAGAACCTTATCGATGCCTTGCGCTCCACCGACATGATTCCCAAGCGCTTCGTGTTCCTGAGCAGCCTCAGCATCTTCGGAGCCATTCGCGAGAAGCCCGTCCGTCGCCCGACAGCCGACAATCCCTGGGTCTATTCCCCCATCCTTCTCTCCGACGAGCCGAAGCCCAACACCGCATACGGCGAGAGCAAGCTGGCTGCCGAACACTACCTGCAGAAGCAAAAGGATTTCCCCTACACCATCCTCCGACCGACGGGTGTCTATGGTCCTCGCGAACGCGACTACTTCCTCATGGCACAGAGCATCAAACAGCACATCGACATTGCTGCAGGCCTCACGCCGCAGGAGATTACCTTTGTCTATGTCAGCGATGTCGTGCAGGCGGTCTTCAAGAGCATGGTGTCGCCCAACGCCGAGGGCAAAGCCTACTTCCTGAGCGACGGGCAGGTCTATAACAGTCGAAGCTACAGCGACCTCGTGCAGCAGCACCTCGGAAACCCCTGGGTGCTCCACCTCAAGCTGCCGCTCTGCCTGTTGCGGGCCGTCTGCTGGGTGAGCGGCAGGATAAGCCGCCTGACCGGCAAGATGAACGCCCTGAACGACGACAAGTACCACATCCTCTCGCAGCGCAACTGGCAGTGCGAGATTGAGCCGGCTATCGCCGATTTCGGCTACGAACCGCAATGGAGCCTCGAGCAAGGCGTGGAGGAGAGCATCAACTGGTACAGGAAGGAAAGCTGGCTGTAAAACAATCAGTTACACTGCCACAAATAAGTCCCTGTACTTATGGGCATAAGTACAGGGACTTGTAGCTATAAGAACAGGGACTTATGCCCATAAGTACACGGACTTATTTTTGCCTTTCCGCGTCTGCAATACATTTTTTCAAAAAAGTGCGCGAAACATTAGGCTCATTTCGCAGAAATGTTGTATCTTTGCACGCACAAAAACACAGAAATGGAAACAAGAAAGATAAAGCGTGCATTGGTGTCCGTCTTCCATAAGGATGGGCTGGAGGAGATTCTTCGCACACTCAATGCCGAGGGCGTAGAGTTGCTCTCGACAGGCGGCACACAGTCGTTCATCGAAAGTCTGGGCATTCCCTGCAAGAAGGTGGAGGACGTGACAACCTATCCCAGCATCCTGGGCGGCAGGGTGAAGACCCTGCATCCGAAGGTCTTCGGCGGCATCCTCGGTCGTCGCGAAAACGAAGGCGACCAACAGCAGATGCAGCAGTACGACATTCCCGCCATCGACCTCGTCATCGTGGATCTCTATCCCTTCGAGGACACTGTGGCAGCAGGTGCAAGCGAAGCCGACATCATCGAGAAAATCGACATTGGCGGCATCAGCCTCATCCGTGCCGCAGCGAAGAACTTCCGCGACGTCATCATCGTGCCCTCGAAGAAGGAATACGGGCCTCTGCTCGACTTGCTGAAGAAGCAGGGCGCACAGAGCGAGCTTACCGACCGCCGCTGGTTCGCCACACAGGCCTTCGCCGTCAGCAGCCACTACGACACAGCAATACACAAATGGTTTGAGAGAGAAGGAGATAGATGAAGATAAATGAAGACAGAAGAAGATAGATGACTTTTGCTTTGGCAGCGAACAAAAGTATTGTCCTCTATCTTCGTGGCGACAGCCACATATCTTCTTCTAACTACTTCTATCTACTGAAAAGAATTGTAAATTGTAAATTGTCAAATTGTAAATTACATAGATGAACTGGTTTTCCCTTAACAAAGAAATAGCGATGGACCTCGGCACGGCCAACACCATCATCATTTGCGATGGCAAGATTGTAGTCGACGAGCCGAGCGTCGTTGCCCTCGACCGCCGCACGGAACGCATGATTGCCGTGGGCGACAAGGCCAAGATGATGTACGAAAAGACCAATCCCGACATCCGCACCATCCGCCCGCTGCGCGACGGTGTGATTGCCGACTTCAATGCCTGCGAACAGATGATGCGCGGCCTCATCAAGATGGTACATAGCGGCAACCGCCTCTTCTCGCCCTCGCTGAAGATGGTCATCGGCGTGCCCAGCGGCAGCACCGAGGTGGAGCTGCGTGCCGTGCGCGACAGTGCCGAACATGCAGGCGGACGTGAAGTCTATCTCATCTTCGAGCCTATGGCAGCCGCCATCGGCATCGGGCTTGACGTGCTCGCTCCCGAAGGCAACATGATTGTTGATATTGGCGGCGGCAGCACCGAGATTGCCGTCATCTCGCTGGGCGGCATCGTGGCCGACAAGAGCCTGCGCGTGGCAGGCGACGAACTGACTGCCGACATCCAGGAATACATGAGCCGCCAGCACAACGTGAAGGTCAGCGAACGCATGGCAGAACGTATCAAAATACACGTCGGGGCTGCTCTGACCGACCTTGGCGAGGATGCGCCGGAAGACTACATCGTTCACGGCCCGAACCGCATCACGGCGCTCCCGATGGAAGTCCCCGTCTGCTATCAGGAGATTGCGCACTGTCTGGAAAAGACCATCGCGAAGATTGAGACCGCAGTACTCAGCGCCCTCGAAGAGACACCGCCTGAACTCTATGCCGACATCGTGAAGAACGGCATCTGGCTCACTGGCGGCGGCGCACTGCTCAGAGGCTTGGCAAAACGTCTCACCGACAAAATCAACATCGAGTTCAAGGTTGCCGAAGACCCCTTGCACAGCGTGGCAAAGGGCACCGGCGTGGCACTGAAGAACATCAACAACTTCGCCTTCCTGATGTAGCGTGCACGATTTCATCGAACGCATAACTGCTTACGTCCACTGGGCACTCTTCCTCCTTCTGGAAGTGTTCAGTGGATTCCTGCTTTTCCAATACAACCATTATCAGGGCAGCGTCTGGTTTACCCAAGCCAACATTGTAGCCGCCCAGGTGCATGAGTGGGAGGCAGAAGTGGTCTCGTACCTGCGGATGCCTGCCGAAAATGCAGCCCTCGTCCGCAGGAACATCATCCTGCAACAACAGAACGACGTGCTGAGGCACAAACTTATTTCACAATTTGACAATTTAACAAATTTACAATTGGATTCCCTGACAAATTGTGAAATTGTTAAATCGTCAAATTGTCAAATGATTGAGGCTTGCATCATCGACAACAGCGTCCGCAAGCGCGACAACCTGATTGTCATTGACAAGGGCAGCAACGATGGCGTTGCACCGGAGATGGGTGTCGTCAGCGGAACAGGTGTCGTGGGCATCGTCAGCAAGGTCACGCCGCGCCACGCCCTCGTTATGTCCATCCTCAACAGCCACAGCAGCATCAGCTGCCGATTGCGAGGAACAGAATACTTCGGCTACCTGAAGTGGAAGGGCGGCACACCGCTAAAAGCCTATATGGACGACGTGCCGCGCCACGCCCACATCAAGAAAGGCGATGTCGTAGAGACAAGCGGCTTCTCGGCAGTCTTCCCTGCCGGCATCTTCCTTGGCAAGGTGGCAGAGATAAAGAACAGCAGCGACGGACTGGCCTACGAGCTGGAAATCCTGTTGAGCACCGACCTTGCCAACCTCCGCCACGTCAACGTGATAGACAATTACGACAAAGCGGAACTCGACTCCCTTCTGAAAAATTAGCGAACGATTAGCTTCGTCGCGTTTCCGTCAGCATCCACAACGATATTCAAGCCGCGCTGCAACGCCTGGAGGCGTACACCCGAGGGGCAGAAGATTTGATAATTTGACGATTTCCCGATTTCACAATTGTCTATTTCGGCGATTCCTGTCACGATGTTAAGGTCGCGCAAGCGGCACTCTGCCAACAGGAATTCACTCATGCCGCCTGATGTGGACTTATTCTGGAACTGGATGATGTAATTGCCGGCTTCTTCTATTTCAAAGTCCAAAGTGTTGCGAACGGCTGATGAGATGTCGCCTGCACCATTGCCATCGATATTCGGCTTGGCTGTCAACGTCTTTGATGCTTTCACGAGGGAGCCGTTGGCTTTGAGGATGCGCGCCTGATAGGAGGGCGTGCCCTTCCAGGCTGCCATTGCAAAGATAAGGGAATACTCGCCCGGCTCCAGCGTCAACGGATATTCGGACAGCCGCCCATATTCAGCACTCGTGTTGCGCCAGTATAGGGCTTTGCCCTGATACCCCGTCAAGCCAGTGAAGGTGCGAGGCCCACTGCCGTTCTGCGAAGGATAGTCACGGACATCACCGCCGTCGGTCGTGCGCCAGCCAACAGGCAAGGCACCGCTGACCACATCCGTATAATCGAGTTCATAAGTGGCTGCAAGGTCGTAGAAAAGAGGCTGGATGGTCACATTGTCATCCGGCATAACGAACGTCACGATGCCTGATTCTCCCTCGAAAGGTATGGTCTTTTCCTGTGTGAAGAAGATGGAGTTGACAACGCGCAGAGCCTTCAGGGCATAGCCGTCCTCCGGGATGACGTTCAAGCGTACCGTTTCGCCAGCTTCGACGGAATCGGCCTCGGCCACGACTTGACCGAACTCGGCATCGCGCACCGTCACCTTGAACTTCTCCTTCTGCCAGCCCTCCGGCTCGTAGGTAATCTGGTCGATGGTCATCTTGATGGAAGATGCATTCTGGAGGACAAGCGTATTGGTGCCTGCTTTCAGCTCGACATCTACGACAGCTTCGCGCCAATCGTTCTTGGCAACCTTTTCAAAATTTGCATAATAGGTCTTGCCGCTGACGGTAGCCTTCATCCTGCCCGCCTTGCTGCTATTGCAATAGCGTATGAGAATCCGGTAGTTGCCGCCCTCTTGCAGCTGGAGCTGATGGCGCAGGGCGCAGGCTGTGCTGGCTTGCGTCTCGATGAATCCCATACCTGCGAAGTCATTATTGTCCTGTGCCCACCAGCCGGAATGTGTTAGCTTGCAGTCTGCCGACTTACGGTCCATGTTCTCTGCCTCGATGATGATGGGACCATGATAAGGCTCGGGCTGCACGGGTTGCTCCAAAGCCTCGGCAGGCAGCACGTCGGTCTGTCTGTCGGTGGCAGCTCCTGTGCAGTCAATACGCAGAATGGCTGGTCCAAGATGTCTGACGCTGACGGCAAAGGTCTGGGCCTCTGCGTCATATGATTTAGCCGAAAGCGTAGCTCGATGGCTGGGCGCTCCTGTGGACGGTGTCTGCAACGTAGGCGTAGGCTCTGCAGTAACGCCCGTGATGATAATCTCGTCGATTTGCAGAGTGGTGGTATCGTTACGATAGTTGTTAAGGTAGAAGTCGATGTGGTCGGCATACTCGCGGATGACACCGCCGGAGAGCTTACCGTAATGGAGCTTCAGCGTGTCGCAAGTATTGTACATGAGAGGAATGTCGGCAGAGGCAGTTTGCTTAGTGCCCAGATAAGTGTATGGCGTATAGGTCACCAATTGGTTGCGGTAGCGGTTCACATAAAGGTCGCCCTTCGAGACTTCGGGGTATCGGGTGTTGAAGTCGTTCTGCTTCTTGGCCAAAGTTGACCAGCGCGACGAATAGGCAGACTTCCTCACCTTGAGAGGAATGGCTTTGGCTGCATCGTCGTAGAGGTTAGTCACGATAGGGATTGCGCCATAGCGGCCAGTGGACTTGAAGTAGCAAAGGTTGTTCTGCCATTGGCCATAGTTCCACGCGCTCTCCTTCTTCTGGTTGCCCGGGTCGGTCTGCAGATATACACCATTGTAGAGGTCGTCCCAGGATGTATAGTCATCGGTTTTGTCGTTGATGACCACAATCTTCGTCTTGGCTACCACCTCTTCGCGCGAGGGGATGTACATCGTGCCGTCGATAATCCTGCGCCACATGTCGAGCCAGATGCCCTGGAAGTTGGGGAAAGTGCCCCAGTTGCGACGGGTATAGCCGTCAACCTGGGTGTCGCTTTGGTTCTGGAAGCACTCGCCGCTCCATATCAGTTCAGGCCCGTCCCACACAGCTCCGCCGTTCACGCAGCACTGCTCCATCACGGTGCCGATGCCTGCGCTGCCGGGATAAGAGCATTTGTTCGAGCCTACCAGCTTGGAGGTCATATCATTCCATCCGCAATTGTCGTAGCGCACGCCATAGTTCTTCGTCAAGCCCGAAACAAAGGGTCCCCAGCAGACGCTCTCGTTGTTGTAGAAGCTGCTGCAATGCGTATATTTATATAGGAAGAGGATGGCCTCGGGGTACTTCTTGCAAGCGGCAAGGAAATTGGCATTCTGCTTCAGCTCGGCAATGGGATTGGTGTTCATGTGATAGACACCGCCGCACCAACTGACCGTAAGGAAGCCGCCGTACTTGTGGGACATCTCTACAAGGTTTGCGAAGAGCGCCCAGCGGCTTGCTGCAGTCATTGAACTCATGTCGCCTGCGTCGCCGAAAGCCCAGAACTGCTCGGCATAGTTCCAACCGAGGAAGTTGGGATAGGTCTTGAAGAAGTATTCGAAGGTCTCGAGGTCGTTGTCCTGAATGTGCGTATGGCCGCCCGAAGCGGGTTGGCACGAGAACCATAGGCCGTTCTGCTGGCACACCGTAGCCCACGACTTCCAGGTGCGCACGGCATTCCTCGGCATTCGGTACATGCCTGTCGCCGTGTCGAACTGGCACGAGAGGGAGAGGTTCATGCACACGAACGGCCGGATGTCCTGGGGAATCAGGTCGATAATCTTCTGCGGGTCGGCAGAGTTCCACACGTCAATATGTATCATCCACAAGGGATGCTCGTTGTCGATAGGCCTGCGCTGCTGTGCCCATGCGAGAGAGAACAAGAGAATAAGGAAATAAGAAAACAAGAAGAGTCGTTTCATAGGTAAAGTGTTTTTGTCGTTCTGGTTACAAAGGTACAAAATTATTCGATGTTCAATGTCCAATGTTCAATAAAAAAGTGTATCTTTGCAAAACTTTGCACTTTGCACATCGCCAATCACGCATAACCATGACACAGAAACTGACACTCTTCCTTTGTGCTGCCGTTCTTTTGCTTTGCACACGGACGGCAAAGGCGCAGGGGACAAGCACACAAAACGGCAGGCCCATACAGGTGGAGCGCTGGATAACGTCACATTTCGGCAAGGGAAAGACGCCGCCCTTCTCGTTTGAATATGGCGGACAGCCCTCGGCGACATTCCTCAGCAAGTGCAGGCATTCCTTTACACGGCTACCAAATGCGGAAGAGAGCCAGGTGCGATACCTTGTCACCTACACCGACAAGACGGGCTTGAAAGTAGAGTGCGAGGTGACGGGCTGGACGAACTTCGGAGCTGTGGAGTGGGTGCTGCGCTTCGAGAACACCGGCTCTGACGTCACGCCACGCATCAGCCAAGTCCAGACAGCCGACATCATCTTCCGCCATCCAGCAAGTACGCCTGTCCTCTATTACGCCAATGGCAGCAACGCCACTCGTGCAGACTTCGCTCCCCGCGAACAGACGCTCCCGACGGGCAGCACCGTGACGATGGAGCCGCAAGGCGGACGTTCCTCGGACAATGCCTTCCCTTTCTTCAACATCCAGACGTCGGAGGGCGAAGGGGTAATGGTTGCCGTCGGCTGGACAGGCACTTGGCAAAGCACGGCGACGTCTCTTGACAATCAGCGGCTTTGGCTCAGGGCAGGCCTGAAACACCTCGATGCCGGGCTTTTGCCGGGCGAACGCATCCGAACGGCCAGCGTCTGCCTGCTCTTCTGGCAGGGCAACGACCGCATGACTGGGCATAACCGCTTCCGCCGATTCATGTTAGCGCACCACTCGCGACACATCGACGGCCAGCCCGTCTTCTATCCCATGTTCGGAGGCTTCAACTGGGGCGACCCCGCGCCCTGCAACGAATACACATGCATGACGACAGAATATGCCATTGCCCTCGTTCAGCGGACAAGGATGTTCGGCCTCAACCCCGAAGCCTTCTGGCTCGATGCTGGCTGGTACAGCGAAGCGGCAGACCATGCTACGGGCAAGAACTGGTACAACACCGTGGGCAACTGGACGCCCGACCCCGAGAGATTCCCCGACGGCCTCAAGCCCATCTCCGACTACATTCATAGAAAGCCTCCCCTCGGGAACCAAAGGTCGACGGAAGTCAAGGTTTGGAGGGGGTCTTCCTTCATGGTTTGGTTCGAGCCGGAGCGCGTCTATAAGGGAAGTCTGTGGGAGCGTGAGCATCCCGAATGGCTTCTGGCGGCAGGCGGCGACAACCGTCTCTTCAACCTCGGCATTCCTGAAGCCCGCCAGTGGTTAAGCCATACAATAGGCGACCTGCTCGAAGAGAACGGAATCGACCATTACCGTCAAGACTTCAACATCGCGCCGGAGAGCATTTGGCTAAGCAACGACAAGGAGGGGCGCAAGGGAATGACAGAGGTGAAGTACATCATGGGACTCTACGACTACTGGGACTACCTGCTCACCCGCTTCCCGCGCCTGCTCATCGACAACTGCGCAAGCGGCGGACGGCGCATCGACTACGAGACGATGCTCCGCAGCGCTCCCATGTGGCGGACGGACTACAACTACGGCGAGCCTGTGGGCTATCAATGCCACACCTACGGCCTGGAGTTCTATCTGCCGCAACACGCCACAGGCAGCTATCATGTGAATCCCTTCGACTCCCGCTCCTCGCTGGGCAGCGCGGTGGTGTTCAACTGGAAACTCACCCAGCAAGGTGAGGCGTTTACCGACATGGCGCGAACCATGCAGGAGTTCCAGGAGGTGCGGTCCTACTTTTACGAGGACTTCTATCCCCTCAGCGGCACGGGCGACCTGACAGGCGACGACATCTGGCTTGCCTATCAGCTCCACCGTCCCTCCGACGACACGGGCTACATAGTGGCGTTCCGCCGCGCAGCATGTGAAGCGCCAACGTGCGAAGTCCGACTCTCCTCCCTCGACCCATCCGCCACCTATTTTATATATAACAAGGATAACGGCGAGACAGTGGAGCACACCGGCAGGCAACTCATGGAATGCGTTAAGCTGACACTCCCCCAGCCGCGCACCAGCCTTCTGCTTAAAATAGAGCGGAAATGATTTCTGTGTGAGATTTATCCTGAACCCGCCGAAGGATTAGTGTTTTTCGTGTCTTTAGATGTTGATAAAAAGTAAACCAAGGGTATGTCTCCACTATGCCAAGGGTATGCGACGGGTATGCCTACTACATGTTTTTGCCCGAAAATTTGGAAGATACCAATAAAAGATGTACTTTTGCACAAAATAAACAGTAAAGCCATGTGTACACATACGCTCAGAGAAAGATACGTCAATTTCTATACCGACTTTGCTTTCAAGAAGCTCTTCGGGACGGAAATCAATAAAGACCTGCTCATCAGTTTCCTCAATGCGCTCTTGCAGGGACATGAGGAGATAACGGACCTTACCTATCTGAACACCGAGCAGCTTGGGACAGCCGAGACGGAACGCAAAGCCGTGTTCGATGTCTATTGCGAGACCGTCACAGGCGAGCGCATCCTCATCGAAATGCAAAAGGCCGAGCAGCGGTTCTTCAAGGACCGCAGCATTTTCTACAGCACATTCCCCATCCGCGACCAGGCACAAAAGGGCGATTGGGACTACCGCCTGAATCGTGTCTATACCATTGGCGTGCTGAACTTCACATTTGACGATGATGACCCCGCTTACTTCCATCACGAAGTCAAGCTCATGGACACAAAGAATCACGAGGTGTTCTATGACAAGCTGACCTATATCTATCTCGAGATGCCGAAGTTCGTCAAGACGGAGGCAGAACTGGTAACGCTCTTTGACAAGTGGCTCTATGCCATCCGCAACATGGCTACGCTGATGGAACGCCCCAGAACACTTCAGGAAGCTGTCTTCACCCGTCTTTTTGAGCAGGCCGAGATAGCGAAGTTCAATACGCAGGAGCGAATGAACTACGAGGAAAGCCTCAAGGATTACCGCGACATGTACAGCGTGATGAAGACACAATTGGAAAAAGGACTTGCACAAGGACGGGAAGAAGGACTTGCACAAGGACGGGAAGAAGGACTTGCACAAGGACGGGAAGAAGGACGAGAGGAAGGACGGGAGGAAGGCATTGCCATCGGCAAATTACAGGCAACCCTCGCCAATGCGAGAGCTTTTATTGAGCAAGGAATCCCTATGGATGTCGTTCAAAAGACTCTCGGACTCACAGACAAGCAGATGAAAGAGCTTTGACTCTGTCTTCTGCTGCTCGTGTTACGATTCTCCCTGCCCTTCGAACAGACCGAAAGGATTTTGCTTCTGCTTCCTCTTTCGCTCTACTTATAGTGTAGTCTGCTTCGTGCCAAACTCTGCCCATAGTGTAGCCATACCCAAACAGTTTACTTGGGTATGCCAAAGGTATGCGAAGGGCGTTCGGATAGTGTAGGGTGTAATAACTGCCTTTTCTACTTTTGGATATATTTCCGTCCATCCTTTATGACAATGCCTTTATATGTGCTGTTCACTTTACGTCCGAATAAATCATAAACAGAACCAGAGTCGCCATTTCTCTTGTATTGTGGACTCACTTCCGGCAACGAATCCTCATCTGATGCAAGGCTTTTCTTAACCAATAATAGTGTCGGTCCAAAATTTCCGTATCTAAGTTGCTGGCCTCCCCATGCTGTATATGTTTTCATACGATTCCAAACCTCAAAATCACCTTCACGAACAGGATTGACAAGCCAAAAATAGAACTCATTATAATTATTAGTATACTCACAATGATAATTATTATATTCCATTGTGGGAATTACACCTCTACCGTTATAATCAAGATAACTGGAGGCAACTAAGGCCATGTCATCAGGTAGTTGAAAGTAGAGGTATATATCTACACCTTCATACCCATAAAAACTGGTCAAATGATGTTGTAATTCCCATCCAGTGAAGTCATAAATATTATAAGGATGGAGGGTATTTTCAATAGCAGAGTTTTCGTTACTCTTATTTATTAAATCTAAGATAGTCAGGTCTGTATTTTGCAATTCTAATGTAAAACCATATTTCAATTTGGCAACCTTATCATTTACAATGCTATCAATGTTTTCCACACAAATGCCGTAGAAAATGTATTCTGAGATTTCCGGCTCCGTAAATACATCATGTGGATTGACTTCATCGATGAATGGGAAGCGACTCCATTTACTGTTTTGGCGATAAGTTTCTTTGGTACCATAGGGAACATGTAAATCTGTCCATGCAACTTCATCAGGGTTCGGCCAATTTTTGGGGCTATCCCCCCAAACCCATTCTATATATGGAGGTCTTACTGCCAAACAACATACATCTTCAAGTCCGTCACATTCGTTAAAAGCGCTCAACCCTATATACTCAACATTGCTTCCTATGACAACAGTCTTAAGATTCTGACAGTGATAGAATGCATGATCAGGTAATATCAAAACACTACTTGACATTGATACAGATTGTATGGATTTGCAGTACGCAAATGGTGTGCGCAAATAAGTCATATCTGTTAGGACTAAATTTGTTACCTTCTCACCACCAAAGTACAAATCATATCCACCACCACCACTAAAATTAGTAGAATAATTAAAATCATCAGTTACATCCAGGTTGTTCCATGCCTTCAAACTTGGTACTTGAACTTTAGTAATTGGACAACCTTCAAACGCTCCAAGACTTATATATTTTTCATTTTCACCACAAAATGTGATTGATGTTATTTCATTACAAAAAAAACAGCTTCTGCCGATGGAGTCCACACTCTCCGGAATTGTCAAATCAGTAATAAAATCTTCAAAAAAAGCATAATCTCCAATTTTCTTTAGTTTATTTGACAAAACAATCTGTTTAAAAAAATTACCTCTAAATGCCCATTCTCCTATGCTCTTCAATTCGCTGGGAAGCGTGATTTCCTTTAACTCAGCATGGAAAAAAGCATAGTCATCGATTGATTCTATCGCAGATGGGATTTGAAGGGATGTCATTTTTTGACACTGGCGAAAAGCTGAATCAAGGATTTTTGTAACTTTGTAAACCCTATTCTTGTATGTAATCGTTTCGGGAATAACCACATCTCCCGTGTAAGTATCGACAGGCAGGAAAATGGTTTCTACATAAACATCAAGCATTGGCCAATTACCATAAGGGTTACCAGATGTATATTGAGGATCATGTGTTACGCCAACTTCTGTTTCTGAGAGTCTCATATAGTACATGCCATCTACTTCTATGGTGGCTTGTGCTCTTGCATCCAGAGTCGTCATAAATAAAAGGAACAAAAATGGAATAATTGCATTAAAGCAATTACCGTGAAGACTTGCCTTGGCAAAGCATTCTTTAATTCTTATGTGTTTCATTGTTTCAGATATTGATAGATAAAAGATAATCCCAAAAGTCCTTTTTTAATGCTGGAGGTATTTTTTCCCATTCTTGATAATAACACCTTTGTAACCCTGATTCACTCTTTGACCAGCCAGATTATAGGTCTCATCACTTTTGCCGACTGATGTCCCATCAATTGACTTTACACCGTCGGGATTTTCAGTTTCACCGTAAAGCAATAATTCCAAATTGAAGAAGAGGCCGCTCCCGCTCCATGCGAAATAGGCGTCAGCCCATAGATAAACAACAAAGTCATCGGTTGGACATGAGGGACGAAGATTGTAACCAACTATCCCGGATTTCTGATGTAATCGCGCCTCAATAGCCTTCAAACCGTTAGGTATGCGGATTCGTAGATAAAGATTCCGATTACCCTCATATAAAACGTCGTAACGATATGTATATGGCATTTTCAATCCTTTCCGTTCTCCCAAGCTTAGGCGAAAACACCTGTTATATGGCCAAAAATTGTAGTAGTAAGAATGCTCCGAAAGGATTCCGTATTCCCAGTATGCTTCATAGCTCTTATCCGTTACCATTCCCGAGGCCAAACATGGATGATTCTTATTTTGGTTTATTATCTCCACTATTATCCCCTCCTCAAACTCAACAATGGAGTCGTTTCTGATTGAAACGATATTGTCTGATGACAGAAGGACCCTATGGTATTCTCTGATAACATGCTCATCGAGCACTTCCTGCGCATTGAATTCATCAATATCAGTGGAAAAGGAATCATTCCATACAGATTGACTATAGGCTTCTTTTGAGCCTATTGGTACATGGAGGGCAGTATTTTCACGTTGCGACCATTTAAAACTACAACGTACATCATAATCCGACTGATCCTGAATTTGCGAAGATAAACTCCATGTTGGAAAATGCGGGGGGATGCTT
This sequence comes from Bacteroidaceae bacterium, assembly GCA_017541265.1. Classification (GTDB taxonomy): domain Bacteria; phylum Bacteroidota; class Bacteroidia; order Bacteroidales; family Bacteroidaceae; genus Physcousia. Next base: position 38,617 of record JAFXZK010000079.1, read on the forward strand.
CCCAAAAAATATAAATCTGTTAGCTCATCACAACCGTAAAATGCTTCACATCCGATGAATTCGACGTTTCTACCAAAAGTGACTCGCTTTAGATTTTTGCAATTTTTAAACGCTACATGTCCAACCTCCAGAATATTACTTGACATGACTACGGATTTCAGGGATTTGCAATACGCAAAAGGAGTAAAAACTCCCGACTCTGACGAAAGATTCAAGTCTGTCACTAATTCATCGCTAAAATATAAGTCATACGCAGAGTTTATAAATATGAAATCTTCATCTAATCCATTAGCACCTGTATCCCGATGAACAGAATACTGTAAATTGTTCCACGCTTTCAAACTTGGAATGTGTATCTCGGATATCGGGCTATTATAGAAAGCGCCTTGTCCCACATTTTTAGGATCTTCTCCAAGGAAAATGACAGATGTCAGATTCTGGCAACCAGCAAACGCGCCAGCAAGATCAGTGACTGTATTTGGTATAGTGATAGACTTCAGCCCCGGACAATCACAAAAAGCATCATTTATATTTTCAACGCTATCGCCTAAAGAGACATCTGACAGGTTAGAACCAGAAAAAGCCCACCCCCCGATGGATTTTACACTATTAGGGATGATAATGGAAGTAAGAGAGGAGCAATTGCGGAAAGTTGCCTCTTCAATAGTAGTAATGTTTTCTGGGAGAGTGACTGATTCAAGAGCTGTGCAATCACGGAAAGCACCAACCCCTATGCTTGTTACACTATTAGGAATAACAATTGAGGTCAGGCTATAACACTCAATGAAAGCATTTAATCCTATTTTCTTTAAATTATTTTGCATTTGGACATCATTCAAAGCTGTGCAAAGGCGAAAAGAAAACTTACCAATAGAGTCTATAGTACAAGGTAGTGACACAGAATCCAAAAAATAGCAATAGCGAAAAGCGTTATCCAGTATCTGAGTGACTTTATAGACACGATTCTTATACGTTATCGATTCTGGGATGGTTATGTTTCCTGTATAAGTATAAACGCCACTTGATGGCCAACCATTATCATCATATTGCGGATTATATGTTACTCCGACCTCATTATCAGAAATTCGTTCGTAAAATATTCCATCTACTTCTATTGCCCTCTGAGCATGTGTATTAAAACATGGAATAAGAAATGACAGGAAGCATATCAACAACTTACCCCTAAAAATAAATACATTAAAGCCTTTCATTTTTGATAAACTTATTTTGAAAACAACAATGGATGATTACTTATCTGTTAGCTCTGGAAGTTGATTGTAAATGCCTCCTATGTGTGATTATATCCCTGCACTGGTCATAGGCGCAAATAGCATGGAATATTTCTCTGTTGCGTTGATAGTGAATGAATTTTGCTATACGCTTTTGGGCAAACCAGCAAAACCATATAACAGACAGAGGAAGTGCAATAGCCAGAATTCCATGGTATGGTGTTGTTGACAAGCCCCATTCATTGCCGTGTATACAAGCAAAAGGTGTCAATACTATTGAGAATAGGGTCATTCCTAAAGCTATCCAAATGGAGACCTTGGCCATGTGCCACGTTGAAGAAGACATTCGCACATGCGACTCGTTTTTGTTAATGATGGCATATTTTTCAGGTACAAACAATTGCATCTGTGTTTTGTATTCGTTTATAATGTTCTTACTTCTACTGTCTCGCGAGTTCCATCTTACTTCGTCAAGTATATTGATTATGTTACGACTCAACAAGTATTTATAATAATATGTATATGGGAATGAGCAATCTTTAATGCTAATACATCCTATTTCTATCTGAGCTTCCAGAATACACATATAGGTGGCTATCCATAGAGTTGCTTCATCTACGATTGGCATCTTCCCTATTTTATGTGTCTTGGAAAGCCTGTTTTTGTATTCTTCGATCCATATTCTTTTTATATCCTCATTCAACTCATAAAAGGACACACCGAAATCCACGTTGCATGCATTAAATGGTGCTGTAGGATGTCTTTCCCTTTCAACACGATAGACTTCTTCCGGAAAAAGAATACCTAAAAGTATCGATTCTGGGATGTCTATCCCTCTTTCAAGATAACCTACAGCCAAATTACATGATTTACAGAAACACCAATATATATGACTTGCTGAATTATGATCAGAGGATGCTGCATACTGATTAGGGTCACATTCTCTGCCTCGATACCAACAACCAAACTGAGGGACATTCATACATGTATCGTTCATTGAAATGATGATGTCATGCAGTTGATGATTCACATAATCTATGAAACTATTATTATTATCAAAATAATGATGTTGGGCATTGGATATTATTTCTGTAATTTGTCTTTTAATGGCAGCCTCGTCGGGTTCCTTAATATCTACCCTATAATAAATATGTCCAACGACATAGGCGAGAATCAGAACGATGACAAGAAATACCCAGAAAAAGCCACTGGGAATCTTGCTTTTCAAAAGAACGATTAGCGAAAAGTCACTAAAAATTGCCAATGGAAGGAAAACACAGATGAAGAGTATGACCAGAAAAAGGAAACCCGGTATCAATGAGCCAGTGATGTCAACCATGAGTTCATCAACCAGCGTAATACTTGTTTTGACATTTTTATTCATACTCAGGTTGTTATTGTAATTGTTGTAATTTTTGTCGATTTAGCAGAACTGGTGGTTATCGGAGAAGTCTGATTTGCTGGAGTAGAAGTTGTTGACCCAGTAGGACCAGAAGGATTTGACCCTTTAAGCTTCTCCATTTCTGACTTTAATTTATTCACGTCCATTATCAAACTATTATAACATTCTTCGGGAATAGGTTCTTTTATCAATTTGACCTTATGGTAATTATTGTATTCTTGAAGTATAAGTTCTTTTATGAATAATCCCCATATAACAAGTAATCCAATATTTGCGACGAGAGCTACAGTGGAAATTACAAACGCTGCACTGTCCAAATCCTTACAGCCACAATAACACATGATTTTATCTGCACAGAACAAGGCAAGAGCTATTCCAATAAACATAAGTAGCCAGTAAACAAGCAATTTAACGTAATGCCAATTTGTGAGTGATTTCGGGTCAGCGGATTTCATAATCACATTACATTGCCCACAAACACCCCGAAGTCGGCATCAAATGGTAAAGTTATTACTTTGCGCAGATATACAAAAAAGGCGTAGGTGTTTTGGTTCTCAGCCTATCCTGGCGTCAAAGGCCTTCGCATTGCCCACCTCACACAGGATAGACAACGCCGTTAGCCCACGCCAGCACGTACTATATATAAATAAGGTATATAGAGACGTACCACGCAGACGCTTCGTTGTCATCTGTCTGTTGTGAGGTTTGAGTTTGCGAAGTTCTTGACGCACAACGACAGACGTTCGAAAACGTCTTTCTTATATATAAGACCGCCCGCCGCCCACAGGTGGACTAACGGTACGGTGCTGCAAAGTTACGAAAAAATACAATACGCGCAAAGAAATCCGGAGAATTTTTGTGCAGCCAACATACATTCAGCCTACAGGTACAGCCTACAAGTCAGCCTACAGGTGCAACCAACAAGGCGTGCTTCATCGGTCAACAAGGCGTGTTTCGTGGGTCTATAAGGCGTGCTTTGTCGCCTTACTAAGCGTGCTTTGTTGAGCAACAAAGCATGGTGTGTTTGCAACAACTCCCAGGTTTGATTTTTTAGTCGAATGCATTTTACCTGTCACCTGTCACCAATAGGCCTTAACCTTCTGAGTGTTAGCAACTAACAAGGGTGACAGGTGTTTTTTCACCTGTCACCACCTGTCACCCTCGTAATTCCATGATAATCAAAACTATGCAAGGCAAGGTGACAGGTGACAGGTGTTTTTAATTTCTTTATGCGTTCACATGCGTGAGACAATCAATGTTTAGCGGACAGTAATTATTTCCGAGTGCAAAGGTAAGACATCTGCGCGAAGTCAATGTTCGCATCCGGATATTTCTTCAATATCTTCTCTGGCTTTTCGTTTCGCCTCGATGATAATCATAGTTCGGAATCTTTTATAACTTCCCAGTGTCCGCCCTTGTCTGGGCCTACACGACGGATAAGACCCTGTTCGCGGAATGATTTAATATGTTTATCAATTCCACATGAATTCATTCCCAACAGCTCTGCAATCTGAGGAATAGTAACATTAGGATTACTTAACATAATTTCTACAATACTCTTTCGCGTACCTTTCAACGTACCTTTCAACGTACTTTCTGGATGCTTTTCTGCTTCATCCGCTTTTGTTTGCACCGGCAAATCCAGTTCCACTTCATCCAAATCAATCTGATTCTTCAGCACAGATTCAACCCAGCCAGCAGCTTTCCAAGCAGACTCAATCATTGGGAAACCAGAACCAAGGTTCATCCCGTCAACATCTACAACCTCTACATCCGAGTCCGTCAGTATGTTCTGGCTTACCTTATTGCTATTGACAGTATCCCAGAAGTCTTTGCGTATTTTAGCAGCATCCTCAACACCAAGTATCTCATACCGCTTGGCAGGATTCTTCTCTTTCTGGTGCTCTTCAATGCCCAGCAGAATCAACCCGCCATGAGTATTAGCAAACGGCGAGTAAGTCTCCCAAACTGACTTTGGAATCTCTTTCTCTGCGCGTTTTGCTTCCAAGGTAATCCTCTCACCTATAAGGAGTGCTGCCCTTATCGTTTTCTCGTCTATAATCATATTCGCTTCTAAATTGACTGCAAAATTTCATTTGCAAAGATAGCCATTTCTCCAATATGAACAAAGAAAACCGAGAATTATTTTTTGTGCAGCCTACATACATACAGCCTATGTAGAGTCATCAAAAAAGTTAGAGCATTTGAAAAATTTGCCCTTATCCATTAGCATTTATACCTCAGTTCGGGATAACTCATTTAGAATAGCATGAGTTGTTTGGAGTTTTCAATGTAGTATCCGTCCAAAGCTTGCGGTTTATTGTCAAAGAAACAATATGCAGCCAATGTGGCGACCATGTTCATGATGAAGTTGTTG
>JAFXZK010000080.1 GCA_017541265.1 Bacteroidaceae bacterium
TACGAGTGGGACGCTCGTTGAGTCGCTGGATGGGCATAATCGGGAAAACCTGATCGATAGCCCATGAGTCGCTAAGGCTCTGGAAGAGCGAGAAGTTGCAGAAGTACTTGTCTGCCATCTGCTTGTCGAGGTTGCGCAGCTCGTCGGGGACGTGCTTCTGATGGTGTGCCAACTCTGCCACCTCGTGACTGATGGCCCAATAGAGGGACTCAATCTGTGCGCGTGTCTTGAGGTCGATGATGCCGTGACGGAAGAGGTCGAGGGCCTCTTCGCGGATGTCTTCAGCGTCGTGCCAGTCCTCAAGAAGGGAACGCGAGGACAGCTTGTCCCAAATCTCCGTGAGGTCATGCACGAGTTTGTGGTCATCGGGACCAGGCTCGAAGTCCTCAGGCATCTGGGGAGCCGAAACGCTTTCCAATACATCTATAATGAGGACGCTGTGGTGTGCGGTCAGTGATCGTCCGCCCTCCGTGATGATGTCGGGATGAGGAATGTTGTTCTTGTTGGCTGCCTCGACGAAGGTGTAGATGCAGTCGTTGACGTACTCCTGTATGCTGTAGTTGACGCTGCTCTCGCTGTTGCTGCTTCGCGTGCCGTCGTAGTCGACGCCGAGGCCGCCACCGCAATCGACGAACTTGATGTCGAAGCCCATCGAATGGAGCTGAACGTAGTATTGCGCTGCTTCGCGAAGGGCGGTGCTGATGCGGCGAATCTTGTTGATTTGGCTGCCGATGTGGAAATGAATGAGGCGCAGGCAGTCGCGCAGCCCAAGTTCGTCGAGCATCTGCAGAGCCATCAGCAGTTCGGACGAGTTAAGCCCGAACTTGGAGGCGTCGCCGCCGCTTTCGCTCCATTTGCCGCTGCCGTTGCTTGCCAACTTGATGCGGATGCCGAGGTTCGGATGCACGCCAAGCTTCTTTGCCGTTTCAGCAATGACAGCCAGCTCGGGCAGCTTCTCGATGACGAGGAACACGCGCTTGCCCATCTTCTGTGCCAGCAAAGCCAGTTCGATGAAGTTCTGGTCCTTGTGGCCGTTGCAGATGATGAGGCTGTCGCTATCCATATTAGTGGCGATGACGGCGTGCAGTTCAGGCTTCGAGCCGGCTTCCAGTCCGAGGTTGTAGCGCTTGCCGTGGCTGATGATTTCCTCCACGACGGGACGCATCTGGTTGACCTTGACGGGGAAGATGATGAAGTGTTCACCTTTGTAGTCGTACTCTTTCGTTGCCTTGCGGAAGCACTCGTCGGTCTTCTCGATGCGGTTGTCGAGGATGTCGGGGAAGCGGAGCAGGACAGGAGCCGTCACATGGCGTGTGGCCAGGTGGTCCACTACCTCCTTGAGATCAACCTGCACGCTGTTCTTCTTTGGCGTGACATAGACATGCCCTTTCTCGTTGATGCCGAAGTAGTTGACACCCCAGCCTTTGATGTTGTAAAGCTCCTCAGAGTCCTCAATACGCCACTTTTTCATTTACAATTCGACGATTTACAATTTACTATTTAACCTGTTATTACGTTATACCGTTATACCGTAATAACGAGTTTCTCACAATCCCAATTCCTTTCTTATGAGCTGCACGCTGGTTTGCAGTTTGTCGTAGTTGTCGAGCAAAGTCACATCGATGACGTGCTTTGCCTGAAGGTAGAATGGTTCGCGCTCCTTGAGCGAGGTGCGGATGTAGTCGAGCAGCTCCTCTTCGTTCTTGCCTTGCAGAAGGGGGCGCTCCACCTTGCGCATTTTTAGGTGCTGTGCCAGCACTTCGGGCGTAGCCTTCAGATAGACGCTTTCGCCCACGCTTCGGATGTATTCCATGTTGTCGAAGAAGCAAGGTGTGCCGCCGCCGCAACTGAGTACGGTGTCCTCGAACTCTGCCGCCTCGTGCAGCATGTTGCGCTCCATTTCGCGGAAACCGTCCTCGCCGCGTTCGGCGAAGAGCTGTGCCACGGTGCGGTGGTAGCGCATCTCGATGTACCAGTCGAGGTCGTAGAAGGTGCGTCCCAGGGCAAGGGCAAGCTGCCGTCCGACGGTTGTCTTGCCAGACCCCATGTAGCCAATCAGGATGATGCTTTTCATTTGCGTGTGAAGCGGCGTTTGGGAGTCTTTTGGGCAGGCTTTTCGCCCTGTCCGTTAATTATCTCCATGCATTCTTCGTAGGTCAGCTCCTTGGCATGTTCGTGCATTGCCTTCGGCAGGCGGTAGTTGCTGCCCTTGTAGGTGATATAGGGGCCGTAGCGGCCGTTCAGGACTTCCAGTTCGGCATCCTCCTCGAAGGTTTTGAGATGGCGTTCCGCCTCTTCCTGATGCTTGTGGTGCATCATGATGACGGCCTGTTCGAAGGTTATCTCCGTCGGGTCTGTGCCTTTTGGGACAGAGACGTAGGAACCTTTGTGCGAGATGTAGGGACCGTATTTGCCTGCGCCGATGGTGATGGGTTCGCCCTCGTATGTGCCCAGCTTGCGTGGCAGCTGGAAGAGTTCGAGTGCTTCCTCCAGAGTGATGGTCTCAAGCTTCTGCCCGGCGGCAAGCTGTGCGAAGCGTGGCTTCTGTCCTGTTGCGTTGCCGCCCATTTGCGCCACAGGTCCGAAGCGTCCTATCTTGACTGTGACGGGTGCGCCTGTCGCCGGGTCGTTGCCCAGCAGACGTTCGCCCACCTTGTGTTCTGTGTGGGTGTTGACGGACTTCTCCACCAGAGGCTCGAAGCCTCCGTAGAACTCTTTTACGACGCCCTCCCAGGCAATCTTGCCTTCGGCGATGTCGTCGAACTCCTTCTCGATGTCTGCCGTGAAGTTGTAGTCCATGATTTCGGGGAAGTTGTCTTTCAGGAAGTCGTTCACGACGATGCCTGTGTCTGTGGGCAGCAGCTTGCCGCGCTCCTGTCCGACGATGGTGGTGTGCGACTCTGCAACCAGCTCGTCGCCTTTGAGTGTGATGGTCTGGTAGGTGCGCTCTTCTCCTGGCTTGTCGCCCTTCTCCACATATTCGCGTTGCTGTATGGTGGTGATGGTGGTGGCGTAGGTGCTTGGGCGGCCGATGCCGAGTTCTTCGAGCTTGCGCACCAGGCTTGCTTCGTTGTAGCGTACGGGGCGCTGCGAGAAGCGCTGGGTGGCAACAATCTGTTCGCGGCTGAGGCTTTCGCCTACGGTCATGGCAGGCAAGGTGCTCAAGTCCTCGTTGTCGTTTTCATTGTCTTTGAAGGCAACGCCGTTCATATCTGTGTATGCACGCAGGAAGCCGTCGAACTTCACGACCTCGCCGTCGGCGATGAAGGTTTCTTCCTTGCCGTCTATGCTGATGGTCACTTGTGTGCGTTCCAGTTCAGCATCCGCCATTTGGCTGGAGATTGTGCGTTTCCATATGAGGTCGTAGAGGCGGCGTTCCTGCTGGTTGCCTTCTATCTGTGTCTGTTCCATGTAGGTGGGACGGATAGCTTCGTGAGCCTCCTGCGCACCCTTCGAGTTGGTGTGGTACTGGCGTGTCTTGACGTACTCCTCGCCCATTGAGCTGGCGATGACCTTCTTGCTTGCGCCCAGACAGAGCTTGCTGAGGTTGACGCTGTCGGTACGCATGTAGGTGATGCGTCCGCTCTCGTAGAGGTGCTGCGCCACCATCATGGTCTGTGCCACGGTGAAGCCCAGCTTGTGTGCAGCTTCCTGTTGCAGGGTGCTGGTGGTGAATGGCGGAGCCGGCGTGCGCTTGACGGGTTTGGTTGTGATGTCCTGTACTGTGAAGCGGCTGTTTTTGCAGCTCTCCAGGAAAGCTTTTGCCTCCTCAATAGTGGCGAAGCGTCGGCTGAGTTCTGCCTTGACCTCGCTGCCGTCGGCACTCTGGAAGACAGCCGTGATGCGGTAGTTTTCTTCACAGCGGAAGTCCTCTATCTCGCGTTCGCGCTCCACGATGAGGCGTACGGCGACGCTCTGCACGCGGCCAGCCGAGAGACCTGGCTTGACCTTACGCCAAAGCACGGGGCTGAGCTTGAAGCCGACAATGCGGTCCAGCACACGGCGTGCCTGCTGGGCGTTCACCAGGTTGAGGTCGATCTGCCTCGGGTGCTCGATGGCATCCAGGATGGCAGGCTTTGTGATTTCGTGGAAGACGATGCGGCGTGTGTTCTCAGGCTTGAGGCCGAGCACTTCGTAGAGGTGCCAGCTGATGGCTTCTCCCTCACGGTCTTCATCGGATGCCAGCCATACCATGCTTGCATGTTCTGCCTGCCCCTTCAGCTGGGCTACGACCTTTACCTTGTCGCTTGGCACCTCGTATTGTGGCGCGAACGTCTTCTCATCGACGCTGAACGACTTCTTCTTCAGGTCGCGTATGTGTCCGTAGCTTGACAGCACCTTGTACTTGTCCCCCAGGAATTTCTCTATTGTCTTGGCCTTTGCAGGGCTTTCCACGATTACCAGATTATCTTTCATGTCTAATAATGGTCAATGTTCAATTATCAATGTTCAACGATTTTGCGGCTGCAAAGGTAAGGCTTTTTTTCCAAACTACACATTATATATATATAAATAATTCATTTCCGATAAAAAAAGGCCAATGAAAAGCCTGATTGCAGACAATGTTTTAACAATTGTCTATTGTGCGGCCTTACTTTGGAAGGCTTTGCAGAGATGCGAGATTCCGCAGGAGCTGCTGCACTTGGGGCGCAGGGCGGTGCAGGTGTAGCGACCGTGCAGGATGAGCCAGTGGTGGGCGTCGGGAATCTCCTCCTTCGTAAAGTATTTGGTCAGCATCTGCTCCACGGAGAGCGGCGTCTTGCATGAATCGGGCACAAGGCCTATGCGATGGCTGACGCGGAAGACGTGCGTATCGACCGCCATGCGTGCCTCGCCCCAGACGACACTCAGCACGACGTTGGCTGTCTTCCTGCCTACGCCAGGGAGTGCCGTGAGCTGCTTCAAGTCCTGCGGCACCTCGCCTTTGTATTTGTCCCAAAGCATTCGAGCCATCTCCACAAGGTGCTTGGCCTTGTTGTTAGGGTAGGAGACACTTTTTATGTAGTCGTAGATGACTTCAGGACTTGCCAGCGCCATCGCCTCGGCAGTGGGGTAGTCCTCAAAGAGCCTGGGCGTGACCATGTTGATGCGCTTGTCGGTGCATTGCGCACTGAGAATAACCGCCACGAGCAATTGGAAGGGATTATCGTAGTGCAACTCCGTCTTGGCCTCCGGCATTGCCTGCTTGAAGTAAGCCGCCACTTCGCGATAAAGTTGTTTCCGTGTCATCTTGTCATTTACAATTTAGCCATTTACCATTTGCTTGTCGTTTGCAAAGGTACGAAAAATTTGCCATGCGTGCAAAAACCACTCGGCAAGAATTGCGAAAAAACATTACAGGAAAATCCAAAAAGAAATGGTGTGTCTGGAGGCGATGCACGTTGCGTTTTCCATAAGTACACGTTGTGTTGGTCATAAGAACGTGTACTTATTGCCAACGAGGCACGTTGTGTTTACTATCGGCGCACATGTTTTTTAGCGGAAAACCCTGCTTGTTTTGCCATAAAAACACCTCTCGGTAACACTTTCTTAACGAAATGGCAAAACAAAGAGGCTTCTAACATGCTGATTATCAGCTATGATTTGAATTAAGCGCATTTTGTCTGTTTGGATGGACAAAGTGCCACAAAACGGAAAAGATGCGCTTAAATGAGGCTTGATTGCGAAAAAGTTTGACTAAATCATATCTTCCTTTTGCCGACACCTTCGAAGGTCATCTTTACGGGCTGTATGGTTCCATCCTCGTTGAAGATGAGGCGGTCGATGCAAGTGACGCGGTGGTTGCCGTCGGTCTCGTCGAGCGGGCGGCGGTGGTAGATGATGTAGTACTCGTCCTTGCCGGGCACTTTGATGACGCTGTGATGGCCGGCACCGCGTGCAATGCTCTCGTCCCTTTGCAGGATTTTTCCCTTGAGCTGGAAAGGGCCGAAGGGGCTGTCGCTGATGGCGTAAGCCACACAATAGTCGGGGCCTGTCCATCCGCCTTGGCTCCACATGAAGTAGTACTTGCCGCCTCGCTTCAGCATGAACGGACCTTCGACGTAATCCTTCGTCGGTGTTATCTCGTGGAACTTCTGTCCGTCTTCCCAAGGCACGATGGAAAGGAGGTCTGGACTCAGCTTGCAGACATTGCAGTGCCGCCAGCCGCCGTAGAACATGTAGTGCTGCCCGTCGTCGTCACGGAATACGAACTGGTCGATGGGCTGTGCGCCGTTGACGATTTCGTTGATGAGCGGTTTGCCGAGCGCATCCTTGTAGGGGCCTTCGGGCTTGTCGCTGACAGCCACACCAATGCCGCCCACCTCGCCTTCGTGTACGTCGTTGCCGCCAAAGAAGAGGTAGTACTTGCCATTCGCCTCGATGATGGCTGGTGCCCAGAGTGCTCTCCGCAGCCAAGGAATGTCGGCCTTCGTGATGACGTTCTCGTGCTTCGTCCAGTTGACGAGGTCGGTGCTGGAGAAGGCATCAAAGTGGAGCTGCTCGTCGTAGGGCGCACTAAAGGTCGGAAAGACCCAGTATTTGCCGTCGAGAACAGCACCTTCAGGGTCGGCATACCAACCCTCGAAAATAGGATTGCCGCTGGTCTTTTTCTTCTTTGCGTCAGCAGAAGAAGCGATGCAGCACAGAGCGAGAAAGAGGCAGAACAGCCCCCTCCCCGCTCCCCCTTTGGGGGAGTGCCACAATCTGGTGATAATCATGATAGAAACATTAATTCATTTGATATTTATATCTGCTCTCTTCCTTGAAAAGTTCTCCCCCTTACGGGGGAGTTAGAGGGGGTCTACTCTTCCACGATTCCCTTTCTCTTCTTCGTCATGACCTGCTCTTCGACTTCCATAGTGGAGAGCGCGTCCATGATGCCTTCGAAGATTGCCTGTACGCGGTCAACGGTCATGCGGCGGAATTTGCCGCTGCGGGGATAGAGCTTCGTGCCTTTCTTGTTGACGGCGACTTTGTCCGTAATCCATTCCTCGGCCTTGTAGGGAATGCCGTTCTTGCCTTCCATATCCTCATTATAATAATAGGATATCTGTGTGATGGTGAGGTTCACCTTTTGACCTTTGACCTCAGCGTTCAACAGATAGCGGAAGCGTGTGCGGTCGAGTTGCAGGAATGTCACTTTGCTGAAGACCATGTATTCTTCGATGCGTGCTACGACGCTGCCGCCCGCCTTGTCTTCAGAGATGATGCGCGTGTATTGCAGCGACTTGTCGTGTATGGCACTGCCGATAATGGAGTTGTTGATGTAGGCGTGTAGCACATCGTAGATTTGCTGCTCACTTTTGTCGGTGACGGTGAAACTTTTCTGGAAAGTGACGATGCCGTTCACTTCAGGCACTGCACCAAGCAGATACTTGGGGTCTTTCATGTAATCTTTTTTTCCTGCCATGAGGCAGAGAGGCAAGCACAGAAGAGCTAAGAGGAGAACCAGCCCCCTCCCCGCTCCCCCTTTGGGGGAGTGCTTCAAATTCATTGTAGTCATAGTTTTATTTATTTAAGTGTCATTTATATTCTTGCATCCTCTAAGGCACTCCCCCAAAAGGGGGAGCGGAGAAGGGGCATTATTCATATCTTATCGCTTCAATCGGATCCATGCGTGCTGCCTTGCGGGCGGGGACGTAACCGAAGAAGATACCGATGAAGGCACAGATGCAGAAGCTCAGTCCGACGCTCCAGAAAGGAACACTGCTGGGCATCATCAGGACGTTGTTTGCCAGCCAACTGCCCCCGTAGCCCAGCGCAACGCCAAGTAAGGCTCCCGTCAGCGAGATTAAGACGCTCTCGATGAGGAACTGACTCATAATGTCGATGCCACGAGCACCGACGCTCATGCGTAGGCCAATCTCCTTGGTGCGCTCCGTAACGCTCACCAGCATGATGTTCATGATGCCAATGCCTGCTACAAGGAGCGAGAAGGCAGCTGCCACAACGAGGATAAGGGTGATGGTGTCCATTGTGCTCGACATCGTTTCCATCCATTCAGCCTGTGAACGGATGGTGAAGTCGTCCTCCGCATCGTCCTTCAGCTTGTGGTTGCGGCGCAGTATCTGCGTCACTTCTTCTATGGCATCGTCGCTCAATTCTTCTGCCAGAGCGCTCATCACGATGCTGCTGAAGAAGGTCTGGGCGGCAAGGCGTTTCATCACGGTCGTGTAGGGTGCAATCATCACATTGTCTTGGTCCATGCCCCAGTTGTTATAGCCCTTCGACTTCAGTACGCCGACGATACGGAAGGGAATGCTCTTGAAGCGGACAACCTTGCCGACGCAGTCAGCATCCTCGCTGCCGAACAGCTCTTTGACAATCGTGGTGCCTACGACACACACCTTCGCGCTCTTCAGCACGTCTTCCTCGGTGAAGCAGTCGCCGCTCTTGATGTCCCAGAGCTTGATGGTCATGTAGTCGGGACTCTCGCCGTACATCGTCGAGTTGGTGTTCTTCGAGCCATAGATGACTTGCCCGCCGCTGGTCACTTCGGGGCTGACGTGTGTAATGAGAGTCGCCTCGTCAAGGATGCTCTCGTAGTCCGCCATCTTGAGTGTCTGCATAGCGGACGGGTCTTGGCGTACACCGCCTCGCATGTCAGCACCAGGTCGTATGGTGAGGAGGTTGGTGCCCATCTTGCTCAAGTCTTCGCGGATGCTTTGCTTCGAGCCTTGCCCGATGGCCATCATAATGATGACGGCTGCCACGCCAATGATGATGCCAAGCATACTCAAGAATGAGCGGAACTTGTTGCTCATTATGGCGGTCATGGCGACTTTAAGTAGGTTCTTTATGCTCATGGTTTAATCGTCATTTGTCTTTGGCAGAGCCGCCAGCGCTTCGCGGGCGTCGAGGATGTTGGGGTTCTCCTTGTCCTCGCGTATCTTGCCGTCGCGCAGCATGATGTTGCGGCTGCTGTATTGTGCTATCTCGGGGTTGTGGGTGACGAAGATGATGGTGCGCCCCTGTCGGTGCAGCTCCTGGAAGAGGCAGAGGATTTCGAACGAGGTGTGCGTGTCGAGGTTGCCGGTCGCCTCGTCGGCAAGGATGACGGCAGGGTTGTTGACCAATGCCCTTGCTATGGCGACGCGCTGCATCTGTCCGCCCGACATCTGGTTGCTCTTGTGGTCGAGACGGTCGCCAAGCCCTACGGCCTGCAACGCCTTGATGGCGGCCTCGCGACGCTGGCGGGCATTGTATGCCTTGTTGTACATCAAGGGCAGCTCCACGTTCTCCACCGCCGTTGTCTTGGCAAGGAGGTTATAGTTCTGGAAGATGAATCCAATCTTGCGGTTGCGCAGGACGGCGCGTTCGCTGCGGCGCATCTTGCGCACAGGCACGCCGTCCAGGATGTACTCGCCGCTGGTGGGCGTGTCGAGGCAGCCCAGCTGGTTGAGCAGTGTGCTCTTGCCCGAGCCGGACGTGCCCATGATGGTGACGAACTCGCCTTCGTATATCTTGAAGCTCACGCCGCGCAGCGCCTTCACCACCTCACTGCCGACGTGGAAGTCACGCCGCACGTCTTGAAGTTCGATGACTACCTTTCTGTCTTTGTCCATCGTTAATATCTTTTGAAGTTAAAGGGAAGTTCTTGCGCTCCAGTTGGTGCTCAGGCGGCAAAGCCGGAGTCTCGCGGTCTACGACCGCTTGGAAGTTAAAGGGACAATACCAATGGGAGTCGCCATGACTATTGTCCTTTTAACTTCCCTTCCATTCCTTTTAACTTCTCTGTAACTTCCAGTTTAACTATTTCTTCTTATCTTTGTTCCTGTCCTTTGGCTTGGGCATGAAGGGGTTGCTGTTTTGCTGTGGGCCGTCTTCGAGGTCGGGCATGTTGGTCTGCACATCGGTGATGACCTTCGTGCCTGCCGTCAAGCCACTTGTTATCTGTGTCAGCGTGCCATTGGTGACACCTGTCTGCACGGCGATAGCCTTGAGGTTCGGGCCTTCCTTCGTCCAAACCTTCAAGTGGCTCTCAACGTCAGTTATCGTCTCGCCGTCATTGAGCATCGCTTCGTTGGGCTTGAAGCGGAGGGCCTTGCTGGGAATGGCAAGCACACCAGGCATTTCGAGCGTGTAGATGTTGACGTTGGCGGTGAGGCCGGGCTTGAGCTTGAGGTCTTGGTTGGGCGCGCTGATGACGACCTGATAGGTCACGACGTTGCTCTCCGTCGTTGGCTGCTGGCGTACCTGCGTCACTGCTCCCTCGAAGGTGTCGTTGGGGAAGGCATCGACAGTAAAGCTGACGCGCTGCCCTTCTTTCACCTCGCCTATGTCTGCCTCATCGACATCAGCGATGACGCGCATATCGGTCAGGTCTTTGGCAATCGTGAAGAGTGTCGGCGTGTTGAAGCTCGATGCGACCGTCTGCCCTTCCTCCACCTCCTTCTTCAGCACTACGCCGTCGATAGGGCTGGTGATGGTTGCGTAGCCGAGGTTGGTCTGGGCCTTCTTGACCATCTCCTTCAGCTGCGTCACTGTCTGCTGTGCCTTGATATACGACAGGCGGGCTTGTTCGTAGTCGTTGGCAGAGATGAGTCCCTTGTCGAAGAGAGCCTTGAAGCGGTCGTAGTTTGTTTTTTGGTAGTCAAGCTCACTTTGGGAGCTTTTGAGGTTTGCCTGTGCGCTGCTGAGTTCGCTCATGAGGTTCGTGCGGTCAAGCTCCGCAATGATTTGACCAGCCTTTACCACGCTGTTGTAATCGACATAGAGCTTGCTGACGATGCCGCTGACCTGCGTGCCGACATCGACACTCGTCACAGGTTCGATGGTACCTGTCGCCGTTACGCTTGTTGTGACGTCCTGTACCGCTGCCTCCACCTCGGTGTAGGTGAAGTCAATCTTCTTGTGGCAACTGCTCATGATGGCTATTGCCGTTGTCAGCATCGCTGTCTTGATGAATATATGCTTTCTCATCTTATATAATAAATAATGTAGTGTTTCTTTATTCTCCCCCCCTTGGGGGAGGTTGGGAGGGGGCTACAATTCAATCTTCTCTCCCGTATAGAACTTCAGGAGCTGTATGTTGAGCAGTGCCATGTACTTGCTTTGCAGCATGTCCTGTTCAGCACTGAGGACGTTGTCGCGGCCTTGCAGCACATCCACGATGTTTTTCAGTCCGTTCTGGAATTGTTCGTTAAGCAGCTCGTAGCTTGCCTCTTGGCTTTTGACGCGAGCCTTGGCTGCGATGTAGTTCTGCTGCCCGTTGTTGGCATCAAGCCAATACTGCTCGATGGTGCTGGAGAGTGTGTTCTTCTTGTCCTGAAGGTCGAGCTTGGAGGAGAGCTGTTGCAGCTTTGCCGTCTTGACGTTCGATGCGTTGCGTCGGTTGTCGAAGATGGGGACACTGAAGTTAAGGCCAGCACTCATGTTCAGGTTCGTCTTCATCTGTTCGCCCCATTTCTGGTCGCTGCCAGAGGAGTGGTTGCTGCCAAGGCTTGCACTGATGCCGATGGTGGGCAGGTAGCCGCGCTTGGCGATGTTGAGCTGCATGTCTGCTGCTTCTATGTCAAGCTCAGCGCTCTTTATCTCTGGTCGCACCTCAAGGGCTTTGGCGTAAGCCTCCTGTGCGCTTGGCACGAGAGCCAGCACCTGTTCGTCGGAGGGGACATTGCCTGCCACGTCGAAGGGCGTGTTGAGGTCGAGTTCGAGAAGTGCCTTGAGCTGGCGCTTGTAGTTGGCGAGGAGTGTCTCGCTGTTGACCACAGAGTACTGTGCGCTGTTGAGTTGTGCCTCAAGCTGCGTGACATCGGCCTTTGCCAGCTGTCCTTGCTTCATCATCTCCACGCCCCGGTCGTACTGGCTCTGAGCGGTGGAGAGGAGCTGTTCGTTGACTCTCTTGGCCTCTCTTGTATACATGATTTGCACATAGAGTTTGGCTATCTGCTCCTGTATGGAGAGTTCACTCTGTTCTGTCGTGAGGGCTGTGATGCGGTTCTGCAGTTCCTGCTCCTTGATGTTCTTGTAGTTGATGCCGCCATTCCAAAGGGTGACGCTTGCATTCAGGCCGTATGAGCCTTGATAGGTGACATTGTTTCTGGTGTTGGTCACTTGGGTGCCCTGCACCACGCTCATCACTTCTGTGAAGGGGCGGTAGCCCACGCTGTGGCTCGTGCTGAAGCTGAGGCTGGGGAAGAGGGCACCCTTGTCCTGCCAGAGCGTCACTTCGCCGCGTTCTTCGCTGATGCGGTTCTTTTGCACTTGGATGTTATGTTTCAGCGCATAGTCCAAACACTCTTGCAAGGTCCAGGCTTGCTGGGCAAAAGTTGTTCCTGCGAGAAGCATCAATAGGAATAGGATTCTGATTCTCATATTATCTTGTCTCTTAATTCTTTAATGTTTTGCTTCCTCAAGCGGCAGCTGGCTAAATTTGTGCCGTCCCCTTGCATAGTACTGCCACAGGAGGTTAACGGGGCTGAGTATCTGGCTGGCGGGGACAACTGTGAGTGCCAGGTTGCGGTCTCTGTCGGCCTTGAAGTCCTTGCGCATGTGGTGAAAGTCGAGATGTGCCCTCACGACGGCCCAGCAGGCAGCCCAGTGACCTCCGGCCAGGAAGTGCAGTGCGGCTGCTGCATCCATCAGGCGACGGCAGTGCATGACGAGGCAGAATCTCCTTTTCGGCATGTTCTTGTAGAGGAGCAGCAGGTTGTTGCGGAAGTTGAGGTAGGCTTTCTGCGGACTTTCCTTCGGCAGGGTGCCGCCTCCGACATGATAGACGACGCTTTGCGGAATGCATACAATGCCGTAGCCTCTGCTGCGCAGCCGCCAGCAGAGGTCAATCTCTTCCTGGTGCGCAAAGAAACGGGCATCCAGTCCGCCTGCTTCCATATAGACGTTGCGCCGGATGAGCAGGGCGGCTCCTGTTGCCCAAGCCACAGAGGCAATGCTGTCGTACTGCCCCTCGTCGCGCTCCACTGTGCCCAAGATGCGCCCTCGGCAGAAGGGGAAGCCCATGCGACCTATGTAACCTCCACAGGCACCGGCATATTCCAGCTTCTCAGGTGCCCATTCGCAACGAATCTTCGGTTGGCAGGCAGCCACTTCGGGATGAGCCTCCATGTAGTCGAGCATAGGCTCGAGCCATCCTGCTTCCACGCGGACATCGCTGTTGAGCAGGAGGCAGAGGTCGCACTCAACCTGAGCAATGGCTTTATTGTAGCCTTCGGCAAAGCCGTAGTTATGGTCGAAGCGGATGGTGCGGATATGGGGGAACTGCTCGGCAAGCACTTTCAGCGAGTCGTCGGTGCTGCCGTTGTCGGCTACGATGACTTCAGCCTCGGGCGAATGCTCGATGACGGAAGGCAGGAAGCGCCGCAACATGTCCGCTCCGTTCCAGTTGAGTATGACAATGCCTAATTTCACAATTTGACTATTTCACAATTTGACAATTAATTTCTCCAGTCAGTTTGTCCCGTGCCTCGTTCCATTCGCCCAGACGTATCGGAACGATAGACCCTTCTAAACCTCCCATATGGGAGACTTCTACGCGGATATAGTTGTCCGTGAAGCCATGCAGCACACGACTCTTCTCTCCACGGAGAGGGGTTTTGGGTGAGGCTTTTTCTATCAGTACGGGGCGTGTCTGTCCCTTATATATATTATAATATGTATGCAGCTTCTCGTCGCTGAGCTTCAGGACTTGCTGGCTGCGTTCGTGTTTCTGCTCGGGTGATACTTTGCCTGGTATCTGCAGAGCTTTCGTGCCGGGGCGTTCGCTGTAGCTGAACACATGGTATTGGCTGACGGGCAGTGCCTGCATGAAGTTCAGGGACTCGGCAAAGAGTGCGTCTGTCTCGCCCCGCATGCCTACGATGACATCCACGCCGATGAAGGCGTCGGGGATGTATCGGAGCACTTCCTCGACCTTCTCCCTGAAGAACTTTGTGTCGTAGCGGCGACGCATGAGGCGGAGTACTTCGTCGCTGCCGCTTTGCAGCGGGATGTGGAAGTGCGGCATGAAGGCGCGGCTCTCAGCGCAGAAGCGTATGATGTCCTCTGTGAGCAGGTTCGGCTCGATGCTGCTGATGCGGTAGCGCTTGATGCCTTCCACCTTGTCGAGGGCCTGGAGCAGGTCGATGAACCTTTCGCCAGTCGTCTTGCCGAAGTCGCCGGTGTTGACGCCTGTCAGCACAATCTCCTTGCCGCCCTGCTGCGCCGCCTCTTCCGCCTGCCGGACGAGCGATGCGATGCTGCCGTTGCGGCTCCGCCCTCTGGCGAAGGGAATCGTGCAATAGGTGCAGAAGTAGTCGCAGCCGTCCTGCACCTTGAGGAAGAACCTCGTACGCTCTCCCCGGGCGCAGGCAGGGGAAAAAGACCCATCCCGCCCCTCCCCTAAAGGGAGGGAGATTTGCGCCCCCATGGTTTCTTCTATCAGTTTAGGGATGTCTCCCTTATGCTTTGCATCCACGAAGAGACTGTTTTCTCCCCCTAACGGGGGAGTTAGAGGGGGTCGATAGCATCCTGTGACGACGATGACCGCGTCGGGATGTTTGCGGTGCAGCTTGCTGATGGCTTGCCGCGACTTGCTGTCCGCCACCTCTGTGACGCTACAGGTGTTCACGATGCAGATGTCCGCTGCCTCGCCGTTTTTGGCAGTTTCCACGCCAGCAGCCTCGAGTTGCTTCTGTATGGTGCTCGTCTCGGCGAAGTTCAGCTTACAGCCGAGAGTGTGGTAAACAGCCTTTTTCCCTTTTAACGTATTCACGCTGCAAAGGTACAAAATTTAATTCATAATTCATAATTCATAATTCA